>JAZQBR010000094.1:0-7591 GCA_045545855.1 Kiritimatiellia bacterium
TCGGAGGCCAAGCGGGCTTAGGAAGGCAAAGGGCTATGACAACTCCTTGGCTCACAGAACGACATGGCTACGATCCGACTTCCCCCCCTCCATTGGGTAGTCCCCCTACTCCCACTACCCAATAGAGGCGAAGGTTTTCTCGCAGGCATCCCCATACCACACTACCCAATAGGGGCAAAGCTTTACTCCGCACCCCTTTCGGGACACTTCAGGGGCCATCATGCCTGAGTATACGACCTTCACTCTCTTTAATCAAGTGTCTAATTCACCTTTTGACTGCCCACCCAAATTTTCGAAACATAGTATACATTTTTTCTCCGGAATTTTCAAGTGGGAATTTTCATTTTCTTTATCTAGTCAAAAAGAGCCGTTCCAGAGTGACCCGCGTTCAGCTCGGTGCGACAACTGCCGACTGCCTACTGTATGTCCACTGACATGGGACGCGGATGCGGAACACGCGAGTAGGCGACGTCGGGTATGCCGAAGAGTAGAACCGTTCCGACTTCGTATCCGCGCGGCAGGTTGAGCACCCGGCGAACACCGCGCATCGACTTGAATGCATGGACGGCAAAGCCGCTCCAGCACGTGCCGAGTCCGTTTGACTGCGCCAGCAGGTCGAAGTAACTTAGCGCAATCCACGGATCAGCCTCGCGACAAGGTGCGTTTTTTGGCGTCGATGCCACAATCATGCACGGCGCATTGCGGAAAACGACGTCGTCGCCCCGCATGACTTCTTCCATGTATCGGCGAAACTTCGGGAACAGAAGCTGCGGTATGCGCGTGCGGACAATCTTCTGCAATGTTCTCAGCACCTCCCGCCTATACCAGTTCATCTTCTCGCTGTCGCGAACAATTGTGAAATGGAGGCGGTGGTCGTTGCATCCCGTAGGCATCCAGGCAAGAGTGTCGACAAGCCGCGTCCAGACGTCATCCGGAATCGGCTCATCCCGCCAGTGGCGAATGCTCCGACGCTGGCGGAGAAGCGCCGCCTCGGCACGTCCGTCGGGTATCGGCTCGACGTCCATCGTGTCGGCGAAACCTACGCCATTGCAGGTGACGGCGCCGCGTGCGCACACTGCGAGGCAATGCTGACAATTCAGGCAAAATCGCTCGTCTTCCTTTCGGAACGTCGGATATCCATCCTCGTCCTTCGTCAACACGTGTACGATGCAGTCCCGCATACAGGCCCCACATCGAACGCATTTGGATTTATCTATAACTATCATGTCGAAATTCCTTCATTCCTGCTTTATCGAACCAAGCGAGCATTCGTCTGTTGCTGAAATCCAGATTGTGCGCAACCGTGTCAAGCGCGTATAGCGTCGGATCAAAGAGCGGTTGCGCGCGGTTGCGCGCAAGAAACGTCGAGAACCATGCGACTGGACGAATAGCCCACATTGGAATGCTACATTCGCGAAGGCGCTTCCCGCACAGAAACTGCCGCGCAATCTCATGGTAGTATTCGCTCAATGTCGTCCGCTTCGAGTCGAGAACCGTCACGCCTTCCCCGCCCGCCTCCGGCAGAACCATCGCCGCGTGGAGCGTCCGGCAGACATTCTCCACATGCGCGAGCGGCCAGCGGTTCCGTCCGCGCCACTTCCCGAAATGGAACACGAGCGGCGAGTTCTTCAGGTACGCAACCGTTCGCGGCGTGATGGACGTATCGCCGCGTCCGTAGACGACGCACGGCCTTACGCAGCTGAAGCGTTCGCGCGGCAGATTTGCCGCGAGCCACTTCTCGGAAAGAATCTTGTACTTCGGATACGAATTTGTCACCGTTTCGTCAAAGGCAAGCTCTTCCTCGCACTCGCCGCTGAAATCGTGAAGCCCGTAGACATCCGCTGTTGAAAGATAAACAAACCGCTTCACGCCGTGTTCCATCGCAACGGATGCGAGGCTCTTAACGGCTTCGTAGTTGGCCGCACGAAACCATTCGTCGCTACCGACATCGCTTGCCCGCGCGGCGACATGGACGACGTAGTCGATTTTTTCCTCGAACAGACACGACAAATCCGCCGCGCCCGCAAGATCGATTTTTATTGTCTTGATCCCAAGTCGCGTCAATCGTTCCGCTACACGGTTGCGAACCGTGCCTATGACACGATACCCCGCTTTCGCGAAGTATTCGGCGGCATTCGACCCGATGTACCCGCCGGCACCTGTAACAAGAACCGTTTCCATTTACTGCAACCCCATTGAAGCCCAATATTCCGCAGTCATTCCCAGCCAATCCTGGGGCTTGATTGCGCGATAGTCCGGCGGCGGCGCGGACATGCGCCCGACTTTTCCACCGTACGTGATGCGGAAATCGCACGCATCCTCCGCGGAGAATCCGCCACGTCCGATCTTGACAGCATCGGCGACGGGCGCTCCGGCGGGAACTGCGAACACAAGTTCGTATTCGCCTACTCCGCCGACGAGCGCCCAACCCTTCTCCACGCCGGGCGGGAGACTCCGCGCGACTTGCGGCGAAACGGCGTGCTCCGCATCCAACTCAAGCCACATCCCGGGATTGACGCGGCGGAAGTTCTCCAGCGCATCGAAAAGGCCGCCGCTCGTGTCCGTCGCGAAAAGCGCATTTCCCGGAACGGGGTCGCGAAGCGAAGGTTCCGGAATGGGGCGGCCAAGAAACCCCGCGACATTCGCCGCACCAAACAGCCCCGTCGCATACAAATCGAAATCTTCGCGCTGCGACGCAACACGGCGAACAGGCGTTTTGCAGGACGCAAACACTGTCGCCGTCCAGCACCATTCCTTCGCCGAGCCGATGTCGCCACCGACAACCTTTGCGCCGTAGTGCGACACGACCTGTTGGACGCCCTGCGCAACGCGCTCATAAAACCTTTCGTCGTGCGAGTCGTCTATGTTCCACGCCTGAACGAGATAATCCGGCTTCACCCCGCATGCGAGAATATCCGCAATCGCGCCGCACGCCATCACCCTTCCCATGGTTTCCGGCTCAAGGCCTGAAAGGAAATCCTCGCGCTCGGAAAAGGAATCCGTAGAGACGAGCAGATTCGTGCCATCAAATGGCACGACCTCCGCATCCGCCCCGAACGGCCGCGTACCGTGAATGCGGGAAAACATCTCTATCAATGACTGTTCAGATTTCATACTTTCTCTTTGCTTCCGCTACGTACACCTTTAGTTTCTTTGAAAATACACGGGTATTCATGCAATTATTATATCATCATTCAAGTCCGTCTGTCTATGCAGATTTTACTTTCAAAGTAAAAATTACATACTTTTCGTTTTTATGGAGAGGGAACGAGGAGGTGCAGTCGACGTGACACGAAGGCAATCGACACCGGCAGCGAACCATGTGGGTCGCCGTCGTATTCGACTGCAAGAGGAGAGGCGGACGAAATGACCGTCTTACCACGAAGGACGCGGATTTCTCCGCAAGCCTTGCCGCGATACAGATTCCAGACAATCCGCAGGCACCCGAAACGCGACACATTCTTCACAAACCATAGCGCGTACTCATTGTCGTCAAGCGGGGGCAACGCAATCTTGAGCCCACCGGCGATCCGCGGCATCCGAGTGACGAGCGCGTGGGCGACACCGCGGATTTCCTCGCCATTGACCTTGATGTCGTATCTGCGTCCGCGCATTACTTCGCGCAGAACAGCCCAGAGCGTTCCAAGAAAATCACCGAACTTCGGGCGCAACCTGTTGGCGGAAGCGGCAACAGCCGCGCCCATTCCTAAGTTCATCGAGCAGAAGAACGGTTCGCCGTTCGCGGTTAGTACGGGAATCTCTCGGACCGCGCCACCGCGCAATACGGCGATTGCCTGTTCCAGATTCGTAGGGATTCCATGTTCGCGGCAGAAATCGGGACTCGTCCCCGTGTAGAGAACGCCGAACTTGAGCGACGCGTCTGGATTCTCCAGAACTCCGCCAGCCACGGCGTTGACCGTCCCATCGCCGCCGCACGCGACCACCGCCTCATATCCCGACGCCTCGCGCGTAAAACGCGATGCCTCGTCGATGTTCTTCAACACAACAAAATCGCCTTCAGGCAGAAGCGTGCGAAGGCGCGACAAAATGCGGCCGGAGCGTCCGCCGTGCGAAAGCGGATTGACCAGAACGAGAAATCTGTTCTTCTCATCACTCACGACTCATCACTCCCAACTCTCAACTTACAACTCTCAACTCGTCTGTATATTCCCATTTTGTCGTAAACCTTCGTCGGCGTGCCGCCCTTCCATTCAGCGACGAGCTTCTCGGTCTCTCTCCAAGGAAGAGGAAGTTTATCGCCCGCCTTCGCTGCGATTTCGGCGGCGCGGCGCTCGCACGTCCACTCCTCGCACGGCACGGCAAACGCCTTGCGCATACGCGCGTACGCCGTTTCGAACGGCACTTCGGCGAGATTCCCGAAAGAGATGTTCACGAACTCGCACGGCTGGACGTCTCCGTTCGCGCCCACGTAGAAGCGGTCGATTCCGCCACAGCAGCAACCGAGCATCTCAGCGGACTCCTCGTAGACCTGCGCCGTTAGAATCGTTGGAATGCGCGACTTGGCGGAATTGTAGTGCCGCTGCGCCTCGCACGCGGCGCGGACGGCTTGGGCATGCAGCGTTTTGTCGAACGCCTTGCCCATCCACGCGCCGCACGCCTTCGGGTGGATAAGCTGGATGTAATCGCAGTTGTTTTCGGCGGCAAGCGACATGATTCGATCGATTCCGCCGTCAACGACTTCGCGGTCGGAGAGCACCGTATTGAAACCGACAAGCATTCCCGCCTCGCGGCAGTCGCGCAGGAAATCGAGCGCGCGGCGCCACGATCCCACAACGCCCGTGAACGCATCGTGCGCCTTTTCGTCGACGGAGTGAATGGACGACATCACGCCCGTCACCTTTAGTTCCGCGAGGCGGCGGATCTTCTCCGGCGTCGCGTCGTGTCCCGTCGAATTGACCCACACCTCAAGCCCGGCAATCTCCGAAAGAACCGACTCAAGGCGTTCAAAGCGAAGAAGCGGTTCACCGCCTTCGACAGCCCACGCGACGATGCCGAAGTCGCGCATCTTGCGGACGTTCTCGACGAGGACGGAAAGCGGCAGTTCGTGCGGGTCGTCCTTGCGCTGGTAGCAGTGGGGGCACTTGTACGCACACGCCTTTGAAATCGAGAGAACGACGCTGACGGGGCGCGGCGGACGGCAGACGACCTTGTCCTCAAGTGCAGTGAAGAACGCCTGGGACGGATAGCGCGGCAGATAGAAGTCGAGCTTGTATTCGCCGGTTGCAAGGCGCTTCAATTTGTGCTTGAAGAAGATGCGCGTCAGCTGCGACGCCTTCATGAGTGCGGCTGGATGACGCCAATACCGCCACGCGCACGCAAGCGACATGCGCACGTAGAAGAGAAACTTCCGAAAGCCCGTTATGTTCTCATTCCTTTTCATCGTTGTACCAGAGAAAGAGAAGCTGGATGGCGACAAGCGAGACGACGGCATACGGCCATGACGCTTTAAAAAAATGAAAATGTAGCAAGAGAACGCAGAGCTGGCAGTTCAAACACGTCGCGCGATGAAAGCATGAACGCGAAACGGCCAGATGGAATGCTACCGCCAACACGGCAACAAGCACGGCAAACACAAGAAAACGCACGTTCAGAATGGCAATAAACCCCGACAGTACAACAGCTAGAAAAACCATGGAATCAGAAAGCACCAACGCCACTGACGGACAGAGCGTCTGGAGCGTCCGTACACCCGCCGCGCGGTCACCTTTCACATCCTTGTAATAACTGTTGTGGCACATGAGAAAATGGACGGGCATGATCCAAGCCGCGACAAATCCGAACTCGTCCAGCGTCGGGCAACGTTTCGCCATACCGGCAATCGCGAACAGCGCACAGCACGAAATGGCGCTGGCGTAAACAAGGCAATTCAATACTGGCACACGTTTCAGGAGCGAGTATGCGATATTCAGTGCCCCGCCAAGCGCGAGGAACACAAGAGTCCAAGGCGACATCAAATACCCAACAACCGCAATGGCGGCGAGCCCTGCTACAGAAACCGCAAACGCCGGGAGCGGCTTGAGCGCGCCCGTCACCATCGGGCGGTGCGGCGCGTTGATCGCGTCCTCGTTCCTGTCGCACCAGTCGCTGAATATCTGGTTGAAGCCCCAGGCGAAGAACCCCATCGCAATCAGCGCCGTATCGCGTAGCGTCCACCCTACGGGCCGCCATGTTGCATCTGCGCGGAATCCAAACCAATGCCAGTAATAAAGCCCCGCCAGCACGGTTGTCGCGGTGACGAAACCGTAGTAGAGCCGCATTGAGCGGAGGTAGTAGTAGAGAAACTTCAGCACTTAAGCGCCCTTGCAATAACATCCGCGGCTTCGTCGATGATTTCGGTCGTATGCGCCGCGGTTACACTTGTGCGGATTAAAGCAGCTCCCTCGGGAGTTGCAGGCGGAATGAACGGATTCACGAACACGCCTTCGTCGAACATCTTCCTTGCGGCTGCGCAAGTCTCGTAGGTGCCGCCAGCCTGTATCGGGATAATCGGCGTGAAGCGGCGCATGGCAGGTTCCAGCACCGGCAATCCGCGAGATGCAAACGCATTGCGCGTGTACTCGGATATCGAGCGCAACTTCGCCACCAGCTCTGGATGCCGCTTCATGTATCTCACCGCGGCGAGCGCTGCGGCCGCGCTCGCAGGAGGCACCGAGGCGGAGAACACGAACGGGTAGGACGAATGGCGCAGGAAGTCGATTACCTCGCGCTTTCCGGCCGCAAAGCCGCCTAGCGAGGCGAGGGACTTCGAGAACGTTCCCATGACGAGATCAACGTCCGCGTCGAGCCCGAAATGCGAAGCCGTGCCGCGTCCGCCATCGCCAAGGACACCAAAACCGTGCGCGTCGTCGACCATCACGGCGGCACCGTACCTCTTCGCCAGTGCGCAGATGTCGGGGAGGTTGGCGATGTCTCCGTCAATGGAGAATACGCCGTCCACCACAACAAGCGCCCCCGCGCCAGATGGAACCGAGGCGAGGCGTGCCTCGAGCCCGGCCATGTCGTTGTGCTTGAAGCGGAGCATCTTGCCGAGGCACATGCGGGCGGCCGAATAGATGCTTGCATGGTTGTCAACGTCGCAGATCAGGTAGTCGTGGCGTCCGACGAGCGCGCTTATGACGCCGAGGTTCGTCTGGAAGCCGGTGCCGAACGTGATTGCGTCCTCCTTGCCGACGAAGTCGGCGAGCTCGCGCTCGAGTTCGAGGTGAAGGTCAAGCGTGCCGTTGAGGAAGCGCGAGCCGGAGCAGCTAGTCCCGTACTTCTCAACCGCCTTGACAGCCGCCTCCATTACTTCCGGACACGCCGTGAGACCAAGGTAGTTGTTAGAGCCGAGCATGATGCGGCGCTTGCCCTCCATGACGACTACTGCATCCTGCCGGGATTCAAGCCGATGGAAATACGGATAGACACCTGCCTTGCGTGCCTCGTCTGCACGCCTGTCAGCAAATACTTTATCAAACAGATGATTCATCCTAAATTCCTCCGTTCAATTTCCCGACAAATGGTTATATCTCACGCAGAGGTGCAGAGAGGCAGAGCTTTAAGAGATTACAGCGCTATATTGGAAGGCATG
>JAZQBR010000095.1:0-13889 GCA_045545855.1 Kiritimatiellia bacterium
CAGCCCAAGCGTTCTTAGGAAGACAAAGGGCTATGCCAACTCCTTGGCTCACAGAACGACATGGCTACGATCCGACTTCCCCATCCCGTAGATGAATAGCGCGAGCCCTCCGACCGCTGTTACTGCAATCTGCAAACTTCCTGTCATAGTTCCTCCTGTCATTGTTTTTTTTTCCTGTCGCCGGAGATTATCTCAAATCCATGTTACTCGCACGTGAGGATTGTGTTAGAATCGTGTTAAATCGAATCTGAATGGCCAAAAACATGGTCGGTCGCACCTCCTCCTCAAGGCCAACCGCACGGCGGACTTCGGAGAACCGCTAATCGGTGTCAACTTCTGCCACGAGCAAGTCCAGAAATCGGTGCGGGGGGTAGTCCGTCACCTCATCGCACGAAATCTTGTCGAAGAAAATGAACAAACTGCTTGAGAAACGGCCTCAAAATACGTCACTTCCGCCTTTTGAAAAGTCGCCCCCCGCTTGTATTTTGCCCCCAAATGTGATAAACTATACATGTTTTCGATGGGGGTACTATGCCCTTGAACGGAAAGCGAGGTGCAAAATGGCAACATCAAGCATAACGGCAAACTTTGCGATCCGCGACGAGAAAGAGGCGAAAGCCTTTATCTCGGCGCTGTTGTCGGAGTCTCGTTCGATGGTTCCCCCTGCCCGCAAGCGGAACTGGAAACTTGTCGGTAGCGTCAAGACCTCTGCAAAGGATATGATAGGCTTCGGGAAGCGGTTTCATGCACCTCGACCGACAGAGGAATGGATGAAAGAACTCCGGGAAGGCGAAGAGGAGTAGACCGCATGCGTGTTTATCTCGACAACTGCTGCTACAACCGTCCGTTTGATCCGCAAACGGATTTACGTATTCACCTTGAGACCGTGGCAAAGGTGCGAGTGCAGATGTTAATGAAAAGCGGTGCGGTGGAATATGTTTGGAGTGACGCTTTGGATTATGAACTTGGACAAAGTCCGAATTTCCAAGAGCCGGACATGATTGCGCCATGGAAGAACAATGCCGTTGAAATGGTGCCTGTCGATGATGCTTTGATATGCCGTGGCGAGGAGATAGAACGATATGGGCTAAAGGCAATGGATGCGATTCATGCTGCGTGTGCGGAGGCGGCTTCCTGTGACTGGTTTTTGACGACGGACAGAGGAATAACAAAGAAGTTGCATGTGCTATGCGGGATGCGAATTGCCAATCCCGTTGATTTTGTAATGGAGGACTGATCATGACAATGATTCCAGACAACCAACTTCGAGCCGAATGCTTCAACGTTCTTGTTGACCACTTTGGCTATCTTGACACTGAGCGGTTTGTCGTAATGATGAGTCGTTCTCCAGAAGATTATACAACGTGGCATCAGCGGCATTTCGACAACGGCGAATCCGTCCGCGAACTTGGCGAGAAGATCAAGAAGTTCATAGCTGCGAAACGCAAACCCGCGATGGCCTAAACCAATCTAAAGTCGTGAAACTGACAATGAAAGGAACAAGCCCATAGACAGTTAAAACGATAAGGCGGGGGTAACCGCCCCTTGCGGGGGTTCGCGACCCATGGGGAAGCGAACACGCCGAGCGGGAGCGAGAGCCGAGAAATCCGCCAACAGCAATTTGCAACGCTGCAAGCAGTCGTTTGTTGAAATGTAGAGAGTTTCACTATAGGCGACACAATGCAGAGGAAACGCGCAAGCGTTTTGCCTCTCTTCGTGTTCCTATAAAGGCAATCTCTACAGCCTCAACAAAAACACGAAGAGAGGTTTTCTTTTTGTAGGGCGGCTTGATAGCAGACAGAGAAAGGAATGAGATGAAAAACCACAGTAAACAGAAAATTCAAATAATGGCCGCTATTACCTCGGCAATGTTTTGCTTCGTGTCCTTGGCAGCTGCTACGAATCAGACATGGTATGTGGATAAACAACTTGGCAGGGATGCGAATGATGGCCAGACAGCACAAACAGCATTTGCAACAATCCAGAAGGCCATCGATGTCGCGAACACTAACGACCAGATTCTGGTCGCTGCTGGCGTATATGCGCCAATAGTTGCGAACAACAAACCTATCGAAATTCGAAGTATCGAAGGTGCGGGGAAAACTATTATTGATGGCGGAGGAAAGTCAAGCTGCGCCCAGCTTGGTGTTCAATTCAGCCAGCCAATAACAAAACTCTGTGGATTCACTTTGAGGAATGGAATGTCGGAGTATGGTGCCGGGGCGTTTTATGGGATACTTGAAGATTGTGTTCTAACTGGCAACACGCATAAGTATGGTTATGGTTGTGGTGCACATGGCTGTATTTTGTATCGTTGCAAGGTAATAAGCAACGGCACTACCGGATGTAATGGCGGTGGTGCATATCGTTCAAAGCTGTATGATTGCGTTATCTCAAACAATGTGGCATCAGCTGGCGGCGGCACATATGATAGCGATCTCTATAATTGCGTTGTAGCGAACAATAGTGCTGTAAAATATACTGGCGGTGGTGTTAACGGAGGAACATGTAATTTTTGCAAAATCATAGACAATTACGCCAATAACACTGGAGGTGGCATATATTCTTGCCGTGCTTACAATTGTTTGATCAAAGGAAATTCCACAGGCTCTGGCGGCAGTGCTTCTTATTATGGAATTGGCGGAGGCGCATATAGTTCAACAGTAATTAATTCTACAGTGGTAGATAATACGGCGGCGAAGGGCGGTGCCGGGGTATATGGCGGGAAGATATACAATTCAATAGTATGGGGCAATGTTTGCAGTAACGGAAGCACAAACGAGTATAATGTGAGCGAAGTTTCATGTCTAAATTCATGTACAACACCATTACAGCCAGGAGGCGGCAATATAAGTGATAATCCCTTGTTTGATGGAAGTGTTGGACATGAATACTATTTGACGGAGAATTCTCCATGTCTTGACTGCTGTTATAATACGGAATCGCGAGAAGCGAGCGATTTGGACGGGGGGAGAAGAATCCGAAACTACAAGATGGATATGGGTGCTTTCGAGTTCCAGAATGGCGAGATACATTCCGGAGATGGCAGAACATGGTTTGTGGATGCAGATGGCAACGATGGGGATGGATCTACGCAAGAAAATTCTGCAAGAGAGATCGTAGATGTGCTCCCGCGTGCATTTGGCGGAGATAAAATCATTGTCGCAAAGGGAGTGTACAAGCCCATTGCTCCTTTATGCATGAAAATCTCTATTGAAAGTTCCGATGGCCCGGAATGTACAATTATTAATGGAAGAGGGGAAATGATATGCGTAAACTTTGGTGAGACTGAAGCAAGAACAGAATACAATGTGTCGTCAGAAACCAATTCGATTATTCGTGGCTTTACGATTTGTAATGGGCATGGTAATTCGAACAAAGACATTTATGGAACTTCTGACGCAGGTGGGCTTTGGGGTGGATTTGCAGAAAACTGCATAATTTCCAACAATTTCGCTTCTGGTTCTGGCGGGGGCGCCCTGAACGCCAATCTTTACAGATGCAAGTTGATTGGCAACATGGCTGGGAGCGGCGGCGGTGCATATGACTGCACCCTTAATAGATGCCTTGTAATTGAGAATGGAGCCAACAGAGGTGGAGGTGTTTGTGGCGGATCTGTGGTAAATAGTGTAATTGCATCAAACATAGCTTCAATGGAAGGCGGTGGGACTTTTCGTTCTTCGGTAGTGAATTGCACCGTTGTAAAAAACATGGCAAATGACGGTGCAGGTGTTTGCAACAGTTCTAGTACAACGATTAATTCTATTGTTTGGAACAACACACTTTTTGATGGAACAACAGAAAGCGACTACGAGTCTGGACGCATTGGCAATTCATTTTCTAATTGCTGCATGCCGGTCCCGCCAGAAAACAGAAGCAGGGATTGTATATCCAAAGATCCGCTAATATGCGAGGTTGAGGATGGGTCGTATGTCATCTCCGCTCGTTCGCCATGCGTTGATGCGGGTACGAAGCAAGCAACATCAGATTCATATTGGTGCCTAGGCGGTCTTGATTACAATGGCGACTATAGAATCCAAAATGAGATGTTGGACATTGGAGCGACGGAAGGTGGATTGACAGGAGTATTGGTTAGGGTGTCGCATGAAGGTCTTGGCCGGACAAGCGGCTCTGTTTCGGCAAAGGAAGGCGACATTGTTGCTGTAAGAGCTATGCAATGCGATGGTCATCATCGGTTTGTCGGGTTTTATGTTGACGGGCGACCTGTCGCGAGTGGCATTGAACAAGACGGATTGACGTATTCATACAACGTCCGCGTTGGGAAAAAAGATATTTCCGTTATTGCGAAATTTGATTGTGCAACTTATTATGTCAGTCATAACGGCAATGACGCTAATGATGGACTTTCAATTGCTTCGGCTAAGGCGACATTGCAAAGTGCATATGATGTTTTAAAGAGTGGAGACAAAATAGTTGTTTCATCCGGCCGATATGCCGGGCTGTTTGCAAATCGTCCTATAGTGGCTACGATTGTCAGCGAAAGTGGAACAGAGAATACTATTATTGACGGAGGCAGTACACAGCGTTGCGTTCGACTGACGGGTTCTCATGTAACAATGAGGGGGTTCACTTTTGAGAATGGGTACAGTGATTCGATTTTTGAGAGGAGCGATGATAGTGTTTATGGAGGAGCGGCAGAGGGCGGTTCATTTGTGGATTGCATCTTTAGGGGGAATATGGCAAAGAACGGAGGAGCGTGTGCGTATTCGACGTTGGAAAATTGCATATTATATGGCAACCGTGCGCAGGATGTCGGCGGTGCCGCGTATGCTTCCAAGGCATACAATTGCATCTTCTACGACAACACAGCTGAAAATTATGCTGGTGCCACATATTCTGGAACATTGCACAATACGATTATTTATGGGAATAAATCAATAGGCACATCAAATATCGGACTTCGAGAAGTTGGATATGCAACTATGTTCAACTGCATCATTTCTACCGGGCAGGAAAGCACCTTGACGTATGGTGGCGGCGCAAACAACCAGATTGGAGACCCGCAATTCGAGGACGCTTCAACTTATAGGTTCAATCTGATGGAATCTTCTCCGGCGATTGACGCGGGGAACAATGCATATGTCCACTATGACGAGGACTTTGGCGGGAATCGCCGCATAGTCAATGGTCGCGTTGACATTGGCGCATGCGAGTTCCAGACGCAAGATGTTCAGGATGAAATCAGGTTTGAACGAATATGGGGCAAGTGGTCTTTAAAAAACGATGAAGATTTCGTTATGCCGGAAAGTTTTGACAATTGGAATAATTTGAATATCGCGGCATGGCGGGCAAGGGATCGGATTGTAAGGATGCCGGTTGCCGGTGCAATCCCGCCGTTGGATGTGCCGATTATTGCGTCGCTTGGCGTGTTTCCATATACTGGAACCATGTCAACCATTTACGGGGAAGACGTCCCCGCTCGTCTGGAGCACGGCGTATATGTTTGGCACGTTCATATTACAGAAGACAAGTCAATCAATCGACTGGTCGCCGATGTCGATGGGGAGATTGTCAATATGATGACATATCCGTCATACGACTACAGGAAATGGATAGAGGAGATATATGGTGCACCGCCCGATTGGCTGTCGGGTCAAGATAGAGAGGATTGGTACTTGCGGCATGGGCGTGATCGCATTGAGATGTATATGACACTTGTACCGGCTGAAGATTTTTCGCTTTATATGGAGGGGTGCGCCGCAGATGAGGATTCGCTGTCGGAAGATGAAAAAACGAAGATTATGATTCGTGGCTTTTCATTGGGGGACGGAATTGTCTCCCCACATACACTCAATATACGGACGCCCTCGGATTTGGCGCTTAATGTTCTTGGTCGATCAGATTTGAACTCTACAAACACATGGGAATATGGAGGGATCGGTTTGTTCGCGCGAGGATATTCGCCTGCAGGAATGTTTTCAACGGGGTCGAATTACTTTTTCAAGGTCGCGTCCGCAACGATTGACTCGGATGGTGATGGCTTGGCAGATGCTCTTGAGCGAGATGTCTATGGCAGCAATCCCAACAGAAGGGATAGCAGCGGCGGCGGGTTGCCGGATGGAATCAAAGTCTTGAGATATGGCTTGAATCCTACGGTCTCGGATACCGATGGCGATGGATACGACGACATGGAAGAGGTGGCGAACGGAACCAATCCTACCGTCCACACCGCAGGGGCGGGGCAGTCCATAAGGTATGTCTATGACGATGATGGACGATTGATCGGCGTGTTCTACGGGAGTGGTTCGGCAAAGTCTATTGCAGAAGTATCTCCGGCAGGAAATCATGCGAACATCAGGGAGGGAGGTGCGAAATGAACTTTTCTAGAATATTCGTCGCAATTGCATCGGCATGCATCATTCTTGGAGCGGATGCGGCGCCCAGCGGTTGGCTGAAGATTCCATTTAGTGGAATCGATACAAACATCCAGATCAGGACATCACAGAGAAAATTGAATACCGCCTCTTCCTTCCGCAGCCAGAACAGAAAGGCGTTGTCGGCTGCCACTGCGTCCAGCATCCATGAACTTGACGGCCTTGAACGATCTCTGCCTACTGCCGACGGAGCGCGGATAGCCGAGCTCGCCAAAGGACTTGACAACGACTGGCGACGGTGCTTCGATTTCGTGCGGAACAACATAAGATTCGTGCCGTATCCCGGTATCATGCGCGGACCCGAACGAACTTTGATTGACATGGAGGGGAATGACGCCGATCAGGCGTTTCTGTTGGTTGCGATTCTGAGAGCGGCGGGCTACTCGTCGGCTACGGTTATCTATGAGCCATACGAAGAATCTAATGGATTGATTACAAAAGGCTTTGCGGTGTCAGGGGTTGACGCGTTGTCGTGGCTCGGAGTCGAAAATGCAGACGGATACATACCGTCGAATTACGCCGAACTCATTTTTCGTAGTTCTGGCGTAGATTGTTCGGTATATGGCGATTGGGATGATATGGATAATCCATTCTTTTTAAGTCTGATTATTCCCCATTACTGGGTTTCGGTAAAGGTAGGTTCGGAAATCCTGTATCTCGATCCGTCGCTTAAGCAGACGACCACAGTCAAAGCGCGAAATGCCTTAAAGGACATGGGGTACATACGCTCAACTTTCGTGTCTTCTGCGGGAGGAACTGTAAATTCGGAGCATTCTGTTCGCGGACTTTCGTATAATTCTGTGGCAAGCGCATTGAATGCATATTGCGCTAATCTGAAGTCTGCATGGACTAATTATAACGAGGCGACATCTTTTTTCATTGGAGGGTATGAGATAGTTCAGAGAAAGGATGACGAATATTTCAAGGGAGGGTATTTCTCCGAAGCTCCTGTAGATTTGCTGTCGCAGACTTCTTCGTATAAAAACGCATTGCGCACCAAGGTGGTATTGACGGCGAATGGATCGTCGTTGGTGCAGTTCTATCTTGATGAAGTCGGATTGCGAAACGTCTGGTTGACAGCAACAAGCGCAGGTGTCTCGTTGCATTTGGATGATGCCGTTGTAAAGTCGCTGTCAACTTCTTCGGGCGCTTCCGCCAGTTTGATCGTGGATGTCAAGCATCCAAGACCGACAACTTCCACATATGGTCTTGCATGCGGAGACGAAAACGCCTACTCGCTTGTATTTGGCTTCGGCGGAGACAACCGAAACGGGATCAGGAGATATTGCGCTGACAAGATAAAGAAAACCTACGCTTCCGGGGAGAGCGCGTCGTCCCTGACGATGCGTGCTCTTCTTTTGTTTGCGCAAGGCCATGAGTGGCTGGCGCAGACGGCGATGTATGCAATTACGGCGAACGGTGTTCTGTCAGATCAGCAAAGGCAGATATACAACATAGGCATATCTGGATATAACGGAAGTCCATACGTTGACATGGCCAACTGTTATTCGCACGGGTCAATGCGTCCTACGTATTTGGATACAGACATGGTATTCATGAGCGCATTGGAACATTCTGTTTGCGAACAGCTCAACAACATAGACGCCGTTTCGACTGTAAAGATACTCAAGCTTGCAAATGATGTCGGCAGATCGATTTTCTTCGCAAACTCAAACAATGTTGATTCGGTGTTGTTGCATTTGTCGAATTATTCAGAAGCCGTCAAATCGCAAATCCGCGCCACAGTTGATTCTGGCGGTGTAATGCTTTTGCCGCAGGATGCTAAAGCAACTCTCAATCAGTGGACTGGCACAGGATATGTCAGAAAGGTTAAATCGGATGGTGCGATTAGCACTCAAATGGCCATAGGGGGTGGTTTAAACGGGGGCTATACGTCAAAACTGTATTGTCCCATTCCTGAAGAATACACATGTGCGCTCACATCATCTTATTATAATGATGGATCGATTCCAACAGTGACGCAGTCAGACCCCATTGCGATGCCGTATGGCGCATTTTTGGATCGTCAGGTCGATCTTTCTCTCAATCGACATATTCCGCTCTCGTGGATAAGGAACTATGATTCGCGGTCCAACTATGATGATAGTGGACTTGGCTTTGGATGGACTCATAATTTTGACGCCACAATAGTGGAATCTACCAATCCTGATGCATTTTTCGGCAGTGCTTCCGTCGATGCCGTCATTCCCTTGGCGGTTGCGGCAACCGTCGTGGACGATCTGCTGACTTATGAGGAGGAGGCATCCGCCGGTGAGACTGCTAGGCGATGGACTTTGGGGGCATTGGTAGCAAACTGGTGGACGGATCTTCTCAAGAACAATCAGGTGTCAGTCAAGCTCGGTGCGCGGATTCTTGGTTTTACGAAACGTCCGGACGGTAGCTACGCTCCCGCGCCCGGAGTCACGGCAAATCTCATTAAGTCAGGTGGTGTATTCACATTGCAGGAGCGACATGGGAACAAGTATGTGTTTAATTCAGACAATAAGTTGGCATCAATTGCCGACCCATCGGGGAATACGACCACGTTGACGTATGCGTCTGGGAAGCTGATAAAGGTTGAAACCTCATACGATGCGTCGCTGACTGTTTCGTGGTCGGGTAATCATATTTCATCAGTTCGGGATTCGGCTGGCCGGTCGGTTTCTTACACATACTCAAACGACTGCCTGGCAGAGGTTGTAGATGCCAGGGGCAAGATTTGGCGGTTCAGTTACGATGCATCGTCGCATTGCCTTGTTTCGCATACGAATCCACTTGGGCAGAAACTTGTCGAAAACACATATAATAGGTTCAATCAAGTAGTCAGACAGGTTTCCCCTGTTGGCGGTGTCACGACATTCGGGTATTGCGCAAATCGGTGTGCGTGGGACGAGGAGCCGAACGGAGGTAGATTGACGCAATACTTTACGGACAACGGACTGGTCTGGGCGCGAGTCGACAGGGATGGCGGGGTGACGGAATATGGGCATGATGGCCATAATCATGTTGTCATGACGATCGATCCAATGCAAAATCAACGATCGAACACGTATGGAGCGAATGACAACCTTGAATTGGTGTCCATGGGAAACAAAGGAGAGTCATCCCTTACAACCATGGTGTACGATTCGCAGAACCGGGTCGCTTCCGTAATTGACGCTCGCGGCTGTGCTACGAGATTTGAATACGATTCTTGCCATAGAGTCGTGAAGATGACCTCACCTGATGGATCATATAAATTGAATGCATGGAACAGCAAGGGACAGTTGTATGAGGTAAAGCACTTTTCGGCAGCCAATAGTTTGTTGTTGCGTACAGTTTTCACGCATGATGCGGCAACTGGGCTTGTCGCTTCATCAACGACCTTCGGCGAGGGATTGCCATCGGATGGAGTTGCCGAATCCTTTGTCTACAATGCTGCCGGGCAGGTTGTTAAACAGACAGATCCAAACGGCAATTCAACAGTACGGACATATGATGCCGGAGGTCTTTTGCTTTCCATTGCCGATGCCTGTGGCGGCATTGCCAGTTTTCAATACTCCGACGCTGGAAATCTGATTTCTTCCACAGATCCGCTGAACCGCAAGACGCAATATATTTTGTCCGCTTCTGGAAAAGTCATGAAAACGATTTATCCCGATGGCTCTACCGTTGAAAACGATTATGATGACAAAGACGAGCTTGTCGCCGTAAAAGACCAGATTTGCACAGTTACAGTGTATACAAGGGATTTGATGGGCCGGGTTCTGTCGGCGCAAACTCCGATATCTACAGTTGCGTACGCATACGATTTGGCTGGCAACCGCACGATCGTGACAAACGCCGCCGGCGAAGTTTCGCGAACCATCTACGATTCGCAGTATAGGCCGGTCGAGGTTGTCAATGGCCTTGGCAATGCATGGCGAACCGAATACGATGCGGCTGGCAACGTCGTTGCCGCGATAACGCCCAGAAACAAGGTTTCGCGATTTGGCTACGATGAACTTGGGCGGAGGGTCGAAAATATACGCCCGTCTGGTGCTGTCGAGAGGTTCGGGTTTGATCGGCACGGCAATTTGGACCGTTTTGTCAATGCGGAAAACGCGACATACAGGATGGTTTACGATGCAATGGGCCGACAGCTCGCAGTGACAAACGCCATCGGGAATGGGCTGTTCGTTAGTAGATACGACAATGCCGGCAATCTAGTTGAGCAACGCGATGCCGTCGGGAACGTAAGCACGTTTGCCTACGACAAATGCAATAGAGTGACAAGCATGTCGAATGGAGATGGAGTTAAGTCCCTTATCTATGACCTGAACGGCAACTTGACTTCTGCAGAAAACGGCACGGCAAGGGAATTGTTTGCGTATGACAACATGGACAGACTGCGGACGGCGTCGATCAAGATTGACGAAAAGTCGTATTTGATGAGTTGGGCATACGACAAGAGGGGCTGGCTGACAAACACGACTTATGCAACTGGGAAGAGCGTCGTGCGCGAGTATGATGCCGACGGCAGGATGGTTTCGCTGACCGACTGGCTTGGACATGTTTGGTCGTTTTCCTATGACGGCTCAGGGAAGTTGCTGTCCATAATCTCTCCCAACGGGACGGTTTCGAGGTGTGCTTATGACAGAGACGGTAGTCTGCTCGAATGGTCGGTCGGCGACATCGCAGGCCGGCGAATTACGCGCAATGCCGACGGACAGCGAATCAAGGACGACATCACAAAAGGCGATATGCCGACTTGGAGTGGAAGAGGCCGCGACGTCAGAAACACATTCAATGCAGCGGATCAGATAATTTTGTCTGAGGATAATGGACGGACACTGGCGTTCGACTACGACGGCAATGGTTCGCTGACAAATGTCACGAGGAATGGCTCTACGCTGGTGACGCTTTCATATGACAGCGATAGTTGCGTTGCAAATGTGGAAATGGGCGGGGATGGGATTTCATGCCAATATGACTCTCTGGGGAACAGGGTGAGATGGGGCGGGCGTTATTGGATACCGGATTTCTCTGACGCGCTCAAGCGTCCGCTGATTGAGTGCGACGAGACTGGTGCGGTCGTGCGCTTCTACATTTGGGGCGCGGGGCGGCTTCTTGGATTCCTTGATGGAAACGAAGTGTTGACTGTGGCGCATTGCGATGACTATGGAAGCGTAATCGCGTTGGAAGACTTGGCGGGAAGAATTGTATTCAAGGGGAATTACGGTCCTAACGGCGAGGAGTTGGATGCGGTCGGAACTAATCTATCGCCATTCCGTTGGCTTGGCGGACATGGCGTGGTCAGGCTAATCGGCGATGAATCATTAGGCAGCATCTATATGACGCGTCACCGCCTGTATTCAACGGCATTTAGACGATTTCTTGCCTCCGATCCTTTGGGTCTTGGGGGTGGTGTGAATTTATATGCGTATGGCAATGTGAATCCTATTGCTTATATCGATCCGTTGGGGTTGTGTAAAGTGGGTAAGGACGGTTGTGATGATTTAGATACTTTCTTTGGTGGTGCCAACAGTCTACAGTTCTCGATTGGAATGTTGTCAGTATCGATTGGTCCGAACGATGATGGTCATTGGATATATTCTGAAAGTGTCAGCTGGGTTTACCCGACAAAACCACTTTACACAGTTCTTCATCCAATACAAAGTCTTAAAGACTTATTGCCGGTAAAGATAGTCAAAACGCCAACACAAGACTTTGGTGTGGATTCGAATCCGGGAGGAGGGACTTTTTATCGAACAGTTGACTTTACTCAGCACTATAAAGAAGACTTAGAATATTCAACCTCGTCTGGGTATTTTGAGCATGTCAGCTACAACATTTGGGCATTATGGTACTGGGGAAGAAATGATTCAAGAGATGGTGTGACATATTACTCGAATTGAATATTTGCATCCATCTATGAGGATCCGGGCAAGCACTCGGACAAGTGATACATGTGTACTGTAGAAGCGTTCTCATGTTCACGTAATTGCCCAATGAGCCATGCCACTGCCAAATGGACTGCGGCTCGCGCTTTATGCCATAGGGCATCACATATTCATGCGCTGTAAACTTGTCGCTCTTCCTTGTCGCCAACGAAAGGCTTATTACCCTGTAGGTCAGGGCAAAGAGAGGTTTGAGATGGTATACTTTATAATCGTAAGCTGCTATGAAAATGGCGACGGACGCGCTAGTCGTCTGCTGGCTCGTCGTGCTACTGCCGATGGAGTGGCGGCACGTTGGGCTCACTGTGTCCACCTCGCTCTGCGCGTTCCTCGTCCGCGCCGCAGGCTTCCACCGCAGCTTCCGTAGTTAACCGCGATAGTGCGCCTACCGGCGCGAACCAAACCCGGCGCGCGGGGCGAATCGCGCGTTGCGCGATTTTGAACCGTCGCCTTGCCGTCGGGCTTTAGGCTTAGCCTAGCCCGCCGCCTAGCCGCCGCTTCAACCCTACGGGTTTTGCCCCGCCGCCGGACACGAAAGCTCGTCTTCACGAGACACGAACAATTTCGCTTCTTTATTGGCTTGCTTTGTGATTTCCCAAGAAAGAGCGGTCTTATTTAGCCACAAAGGGCAGTAGAGGCAGGAGATGTAGTGTTGATGTTCTCCTGTCTTCTCCTGTCCTTTGTGGCCTACCATCATTCAAGACTGTTCCTGTCTTAAGGAAGCTGCTGAAGAGTTTAACCTAAGCGTCGCAGTTGAAAGGCCGCAATCACGATTGCGGCCTTTGTTTTCAGGGGGATAATGAGTTTGCGTCTTTCACCATGTTGGTGAAAAGGAAAGTCGTTCGTGCTATACTTTCAGCGACCAAGCAAGAAAGGAAGAACGAACGACGTGAAAGAGTATAACACAAAACCGGCCGCTGGTGTGCAGAAAATCGAAACGCTCGGAGGCGACTACGCCCTGAAGTGGGACGACGAGACGCAGATGAGCGTGAACGCGCACGCCGCGCTGCTGAGCCAGTTCGCGAAGGCGGGCGGATTCTTCGACCGCCTCGTCGAGACGTGCCCGATGAGGCTGACGAGCAACAACAACGCGCCCGAGGTCCGCGACCTGATCGCGACGGTGATGGTGTCGATGGTCAACGGGGCGACGCGGTTCCGGCACTGCGACCGCCTCCACGGCGACACGGCGACTGCGGAGCTGTTCGGCGTCGGGCGGTTCATGTCGTGCGACTCCGTGCGGCGCAACTTCGCGTCCATCCCGGACGGCAAGGCCCTGCCGTGGGTCTGGCGCGAGAACCTGCGTCTCCTGCAGGACGTGGTGGCGGAGGACTACGTCGCGGACCTCGATCCGACGGTGAAGCCCCTCTACGGGCACCAGGAGGGGGCGGAGTTCGGCTACAACCCGCAGAAGCCCGGACGCCCGTCGCACTGCTACCACACGCTGTGCATCGCGAAGCTCAGGCTGACGCTCGCGGTCGTGGTGCATCCCGGGAACGAGAAAGTCGGATCGTAGCCATGTCGTTCTGTGAGCCAAGGAGTTGTCATAGCCCTTTGTCTTCCTAAGCCCGCTTGGCCC
>JAZQBR010000096.1:0-4324 GCA_045545855.1 Kiritimatiellia bacterium
AGCTCGGCAACGGCGACTGTCGGGGCCGGCTCGGGCAGAACGCCGGGCACGTTCAAAACAGCCTCTCTTATCACGGCGACGGCGCGCTCAAGATCCTCTCCGTACGCGACGCCAACCCGCATGTCGACGCGGCGCGTAGCCATTGCGCTGTAATTGGTTATCGGCCCGCCCCAGACGGACTTGTTGGGTATGACGATGCGCTTGTTGTCGGGCGTCGCGAGAACGGTCGCCATCATATTGACTTCCACAACAGAGCCCTGATGACCGCCGGCGTCTACAAAATTGCCGACCCTGAACGGCTCGTTAATGGCGATCATCAAACCCGAGGCGAGATTGCCGAGCGACTCCTGGAAGGCGAAACCGAGTATGAAACCCGTAACACCGAGACCTGCAATGAGCGGCGCCACATCGACGCCAAGCCTGCCCAGCACCATCACCAGGACAATCGCCCAAAGCGACTTCGTCACAACCGACACGGCGAAATTCGCCATAAGGCCGGCGCGATTTTTGCGCAGGAAGGTTTTCCGGACGAGAAAACCGACAAATTTTATCACTATCAGGCCGACAAGAAATATGACCGCCGCCAGGGCAAAGTTGATGGCGAATTCCACTCCGGTCGTTCTCGTCCACTCGCAGACGGCGTCGACAAACCAACGGCCCTTTTCGACCGCGCTTTCAGTATTCATGTTTTTATCTCCTTATGCTTGGGTTTTGATTTCTGTAAATTGCATCCGCGCCGGCCGGCGCGTTATTCGCCGCGCTTGCCAAAGTCGCTCTGGCGCCTGCCGAGGAACGACTTGCGGCCGTTTCGCTTGCGGTTCGTTTTGTTCCGGTTCGCGGGATGCACCCACGGCGCCTGGGGCAGTCCCTCGCCTGTCTTGCCGTTCTTGCGGTCGGCGGTTTCGCTGTGAAACGGCTGGTCGCGGTCGATGGGTATGGACTTCTTTATAAGCCTCTCCACGGCCTTGAGCTGCCCGCGCTCTTCGCCGGTGACGAAACTTATCGCCGCGCCCGACTCGCCCGCGCGGGCCGTGCGGCCGATGCGGTGAACGTAGCTCTCGGTCTCGAGAGGCAGCTCCATGTTTATGACACACCCGACATCGGGCACGTCGATGCCGCGGCTGGCGATGTCGGTCGCGACCAGAACCCGCACGTTGCCCCGGCGAAAGCCCTCAAGCGCGCGCATGCGCTGGTTTTGGGTCTTGTCGGAGTGTATCGCCGCGCACGCAATGCCGGCCTTGAAGAGTTTCTTGCATATTCTATCGGCGCCATGCCTCATCTTTGTGAACACGATCACCTTGGTCCACTCGGGCCGGGATGAGAGAAGGTACATGAGAAGTGCGTCCTTCTGGGACTTCTCGACAAGCATGACCTTCTGGTTTATTTTCTCGACGGTCGGCGTCTCGGGGGCGATTGCCACCTGCACCGGGTCTGTCACGAGCTCGCCCGCGAGCTGCCGTATCTGCGGCGACATCGTGGCCGAGAAGAAGAGCGACTGCCTCGCCTTCGGGAGTTTTGAGATGATTCGCTTGATATCGGGCAGAAAGCCCATGTCCAGCATTCTGTCGGCTTCGTCCAGGACAAAGCACTCGACCTGGTCCAGGTAGAGTATGCCCTGGGTCATCAGGTCTATGAGGCGGCCCGGGCACGCTATTACGATCTCGGCGCCCTTCTTTATGTCCTTGACCTGGCCGAACTGGCTTACGCCGCCGAATACGCAGGCGAAGGGGATGTTGGCGTACTTCGAGTAGGCCCTTGCATTCTCGGCGGTCTGGGCCGCGAGTTCGCGCGTCGGCGAAAGCACGAGCGCGCGGGGATGGCCGATGTGCCGCGGGCGGCGCACCTTCACGAGTCGGTCGAGGATGGGCAGCATGAAAGCCGCAGTCTTGCCGGTGCCCGTCTGGGCGCAGCCTATCAAGTCTCGACCCTCGAGCAGGCAAGGCATCGCCTCGGCCTGAATCGGCGTCGGCGCCTTGTAGCCGGCGTCTGCAACGGCGTGCTGAAGCTTTTGGTCGAGCCTGCCGAAAACATTTCCTTCAAACATATATTGTATTTCCTTTCATGCCGCTCGGCGCTCGCGCGGCCGGCCTGTATCAGAGTCTCGTCAGGAACACGCGCCCGGGGTCGACCGTAGCCTTTTCTCCCGCCAGAAGCAGCGTAGAGGCGCCGCTCGCGACTTCGTACACGATCAGAAACGAGTCCGCCGGCGCCGAGACTTCGGCCGGGGCGGTGAAGTCGTGCTGCGAGAAGTCGAAAAAGGCGCACTTCACATCTTTCTGCGCCGCGGGGACGGGCAGCGAGAAATCAATCGACTCCAAAGACTTCGCGACATGCAGCTCGCGCGGCTTGCCGTCTGTTCCAAGCCGGCCCCAGTCGTACAGGCGGTAAGTGGTGTTGGAGCTCTGCTGCACCTCGTAGAGCTTTACTCCGTCGCCAATCGCGTGCACAAGGCCGCCCGGTATGAAATATGTCTCGAAAGGCTTTGCGTCATGTCGCACGAGAATCTCCTCGAAGCTGCCGTTGGCCACGGCCGCCTCGACATCCCCGGGGCGCGTCCCGGGCTTGAGACCTGCGTATATCGGCCCAGCCTCCAGAACGCACCACATCTCGGTCTTGGGCTCGCCGCCGGTAAGGGGCGCGGTGCGCTCGTTCGGGTGCACCTGCACCGAAAGCCTCGTCCGGGCGTCGATAACCTTGACGAGGAGCGGAAAGCCGGGCATCACGTCCGAGAGGCTTCGCCCTTTACAGGAGCCGTCGGCGACTATGCTTGGCGAAGACGGATGAGCCGAGACGAGCCAACTCTCCGAGCCCCAGACCAGAGTGTGCAAGTTCGCTTCCAGTTTCATCGCGCCCCCGGGTCACTCGGCCTGTTCGACGGCTGCGGCAATCTCTTCGGCCTTTGTGACGCCGTCAAACGAGGCGACGATCTTGCCGTCCTTGAACACTCTAAGAGCCGGTATCGACATTATGCCGAATTTCTGGGCGAGTTCCATATTGCCGTCGATATCTACCTTGGCTACGGTCAAATCCGGCTTGAGAGGCGCGAGCTTCTGCTCGATTATGGCCCCCTGCATCTTGCACGGACCGCACCACGTGGCCCAGAAGTCCACGAGTACGACTCCCTTCGATATGATTTCGTCAAAGTCCTTTTCTGTTGCGTCGACTATCATGGTTTATTTCTCCTTTCATATGAAACTTAAAAGTATTTCGCCTACCGGTTCTGCAGATAGCGCTGGGCCTCGATCGCCGCCTGAGCGCCGGCCCCGGCCGCTATAACGGCCTGCTTGTAGTACGGGTCTGCGCAATCGCCTGCGGCGAACACACCCTTGGCGCTGGTGCGCGTCCTGTCGACAATGACATAGCCGCCGCCGTCAAGTTCTACCGATCCTTTGAGAAAGCCCGTCTGCGGGGTGTGGCCTATCGCGACGAACGCGCCCGATACGGCGAGGCTTCTGCCGTCGCTGAGCGAGAGGCCGGTCAGTTTCTTGCCGTCGCCGTCGAACGACTGTACGGTAGTATTCCAGGCGACTGTTATGCCGGGGGTCGCGAGCACGCGATCGGCGAGCGCCTTGGCGCCTCTGAATGCATCGCGCCGGTGGATAAGCGTCACCGATCTCGCCGTGCGCGCGAGGTAGAGCGCGTCACCGAGCGCCGTGTCGCCGCCGCCTATCACGGCGACGTCGGCGCCTTTGAAAAACGCTCCGTCGCATACTGCGCAGGCGCTGACACCGCGGCCGCGGTACTTGTCCTCGCCAGGGAGCCCCGTCCATCTGGCGCCGGCGCCTGTCGCGACGATGACCGCGCGGGCCGTGATTTCTCCCATCATGCCGGCGAGCTTTTTGATGTCGGCCGAGAAATCGACCGATGATATCTCGTCCATCTCGAAACGCACGCCGGCGCGCTCCGCCTGTGCCCGCATCGCCGACATAAGGTCCAAGCCGGCGACCGGCTCGACAAAGCCCGGGTAGTTCTCGACCTCGTGCGTCTGGGTCAGCTGGCCGCCGGCGAGCATGCCCTCGATCACCAGCGGACGAAGCCCCGCTCGCGCGGCGTAGATGCCGGCCGCGAGCCCGGCAGGACCGCTGCCTATTACAACAAGTTCCTCCATATTTGAAACCTCCTTGTCTACTGCCGGGGCCTGCGCCAGACGTTCATGCCGTCCTCGACATGCCGCGGGTCTATTATGTTGCCCGGTATAACCTTCGATCTTATGGTGTAGTACGTATCGGGCGCGTTCCACTTCGGCCCGGCGACCTGGGCTGGCAGACGCGTCTTCGTTATCGAACCGATCGACACGAAACCCTGTCGCTTCAAGTCGGAGGCC
>JAZQBR010000097.1:0-8224 GCA_045545855.1 Kiritimatiellia bacterium
ACTCCTTGGCTCACAGAACGACATGGCTACGATCCGACTTGCTCCACCTCGTCGATGGTGAGCTCACGGCGGCTGAGGCTGTCGTCCGAAAGAAGCCGGACGCCGTACCACGGATCGTACATCAGCCCGGCCTTGTCAGCCAGCAGCTGAAACACCTCGCGGAGCGTGCAGACATGGCCGTTGTAGGTGCTTGCCGTGTGGTGGCAGCGGTACTCCGCCAGATACTCGGCGATGGCGATGTCCGTCACGTCGCCAAGGTGGGTAATCTCGACGTGGTTCTCCTCGATCCATCGGGCGAACCGCATCCATGCCACGCGCTTGGCGTTCATGGTGGACTTGGCAATGTCTTTCCGCTGGGGCGACATCTCGTAGTGGTGCCAGACCTCGGCGAGCGGGAGTTTCCTGCTGCCGAGTCCGAACGGGGCGAGAAAGCGGTCGAGCATCTGCTCCGCCTTCGCCCTGTCGGTTGTCCTAGTCGAGCGGCTGTACCGCTTTCCGTTTATGCCCACGCGGAGGGTGTAGCGCCCCGACTTTTCCCGCTGCAGGCTTCCTGTTCCTTTTTCTCGTGCCATACGAGTTCTCCTTTCTTTGTAACTAAAGGAGAACTCAGGGAAGAGGGAAAAGGGAAGAGAGAAGAGAGAAGAATCATGCCGGCGTTCTCAACTTCCGTATCATTGTAATCAGCATTCGGCTAATGCCGTCTATTGTCGATGCGGGGATTTCGGATTTGGTTATATATCCGAATCGCGAGGCGAGTTCCAGTTGGGGCTGCACCTCGAACAACGACATCATCTCCTCACTTTTCCCTCTTCCCTTTTCCCTCTTCCCTCACAGAGAAGTCGAAATACGTGTCGGGATACGGCTCGTCCGCCAGCGTGAAGTGCCACCATTCCTCGGCTAGGGGCTTGAAGCCGTGCGAGGTCATCATCTCGCGCAGCAGCATCCTGTTGGCGTACTGCTGCTCCGTCACGCCCTTGTAGTCCGGGTGGGACTCCTCGCCGAACCAGTCGAAAGTTCCGCCCATATCGACTTCCTTGCCGGTCTTCATGTCGAAGAGCGTCAGATCGACCGTGCTGCCGCGACTGTGGCCTGACTTCTCGGCGATGTAGCCGCGCTCGAACAGCACCGACTTGTCGAGGTTCGGGTAGAAACAGTATTTCATGCGCGTGTCGCCGACGTCCTTCGCCCAGCGCATGAAGTGCGCCACCGCCCGCTGCGGACGGTACGCGTCGTATATCTTCAGCCGGTATCCGCGCCGCACGGCCTCGTCGCTCACCGCCTTGAGCGCCGCAGCCGCCTCCTTCGAGATGAGCGCGCACGGCTGTTCATAGCCGTCGATACGCTCGCCCACGAAGTTGTAGGTAGAGTAGTAGCGGATCTCGAGAATCGCGTCCGGCACAGCCTCGGCAAGCGAGACAAAGCCGTCCCGCCCGTCGCCAACTCGCAGATTCGCACATCCCGCCATCGTACAGGCGGCGGCAACCATCAACATAACTCTCGCAAGCCTCGTCATATAGTTTCGCCTCCTGTGCAAATCTGGATTGCTGGCAATCGATAGTTTACAAAAACAGTTCCGGCTCAAGGCGGCGCTCATAGGCGTCGGCGAAAGCTGCGGTGATTTCCGCCATCTCCCTTGAAGTCGAGCGAATCGCTTTTTTCGGGCAGCGATTTATGCAGCCCCAGCATCCGATGCATTTGTCGAGATTGAACGTCCTGGTCTTTATATCTATTGCATCGACCGGGCAGTGCCGGACGCATGTCCCGCATTGTATGCACGAATCCGAAATCTCCTTTGTCTTGTACGCAACGGGCAGGGTGTACGGCTCGTCGGGGTTCGCTTCGCGATGGGCGATTATCTTGTTGGGGCCGTCCTTGTACGACCAGTTCGTCTCGGGAAGGACGTGCAGCTCGAGATCCCCGGACGAGACCTTTTCAAAGGCGCGACGCCCGAAGTCTTGCATTATTGCGAGATCCGACGCGTCGGGGCGTCCGCGTCCGGCATTTGTGTCGATTGCATGGCGCGCTATGAATGCCCCAAGCGCCGCGACCTTGAACCCGGAAGCGCGCGCGCACGGCGGAGCATCTCGGTCAGCGCGATGCCGTAGAAACCGTTTCCGTAGGTGATGACGCCTATAAACGGCGTTTCATGTCCCTCAAGACAGGCGAACATCTCGTCCGACAGCGTAAAGAGTTTCTGTGCGGTCATGCACCCAAACACGACCAGATCGTCTGGACCGAACACGTATCGCTTCTTTCTGTTGTCGCTTGGCAGAAGGTCGATGGATTCAACGTCAATGCAATTGATTCCGGAGGCGATTGTGCGTACCGTTTTTTCCGTCGTTCCGCCTGGGCTGAAGTAGATAAGGTTGAGTTTCTTGATACTCATGGCTCGCTCCTTGCTGGATTGTGTTTCATATATGTGTTCTCGCCCGTTCGACAAGGCGCTTGCCGAGTGCGCGGGCGTTCGCCATGTCTATGGCGAAATGGGTGTCGCGGCGAAGACGCTTGTCCTCTTCGCGCACGGCAGTGACGTCGTAGCGGGAGTAATCGGTGAACTGGTAGGTGTCGCAGATGTAGAGCGTCTCGGACGCGCCGAACACGACCGCGAGCGACTTTTCGTTTGATTCGAGGATCGCGGGATATCCCATCTGACGCATTCCCTCGTCTGTCATGCCCATCGTGAAGATGCTCGCGGTCTCGATAATTTTGCTGCGGTCGCACTGCGGTATGCCATCTACGAAATGGTAGCTGAACACGGGGAAGGTGATTCGCTCGAACAAGTTGCGGTACGCGCCAGTCGTGTTCGAGAAGTATACTGGCGAGCCGAATACCAGCACGTCCGCCTTTCGCGCACGCTCCAGGACGGGACGTATGCCGTCGTGCAACGCGCAGACGCCGCCCGTAGTCGCGTTCTTGAGCTTGCAGGCGAAGCAACTCTTGCATCCGGTGAAATCGAAGTCGAAGAGATTGACGACCTCTGTCTCGGCTCCCGCCTCCTGTGCGCCCTCGGCGGCGCTTGCCAGCGCCTTTGCAGTATTCCAGTCCTTGCGCGGGCTGGCGTTGAAGAACATTGCGAGTAGTTTGTCGTTTAGCATTGTTGTTTTCCTTTCAGTCTGAATAATCGGAGTCAACGCCGATTTCAATCCTCCGTCCCTCGAAAAGCGGCGAAAGTTCTTTGGCGAGAGACGCTTTGAGCGCATGGCGGTCTGCGACGGAAAAATCTACCAGCAGGTCGAAATAGACAAGGGATTTACTGTCGTCGAACACGACGCCGTGGATGCCAAGAACCCCCGGATGCCGCATTGCCGCTCGCTCGATTGCGTCGCGTTCTTCTTTCCGCGAAGGGTCGATTGCGTAAATGCCCACCGTTAGAATGATGTGGTGCGCCTCCATCACTTTCACCTGCACTTCATGCGTAATACTGTGGACTTCCGCCGCGTCAAGGCCCGCTGCGACTTCGATATGCACCGAGCCTATGGCAGAATCCGGTCCGTAGTTGTGTAGTATGAGGTCGTGAACGCCAAGAACACCGTCGATGGACGCGATGGTGCCGCGTATCGGGCGCGTAGCCTCCGCATCCGGCCTCCGTCCCATGATGCTTCCCATTGAGGAGAGAAGCATCTCGATCCCCGACTTGACGACGAACACGGAAATCACCGCCCCGATCCAGCCATCCATGTTCACGCCGGAAACCATGAGGACTACCGCGCCGACGAGCGTGGCCGCAGATATGAGCGCGTCAAAGGTAGCGTCTGCGCCGGATGCAGCAAGGGCATCGGAATTGCACCGCCGCCCCTGAATGGAAACATACCGCCCAAGCGCAAGCTTCGCGGCGACGGCAACGGCGATGACGGCTATCGATGCGACACCGTATTCCGGCGCGACAGGACGCAGTATCTTCCGCACGGATTCCACAAGCGCCCCCGCGCCAGCCGCAAGGACAAGCGCGGCAATCGCAACGGCGCTGAAGTATTCGATGCGCCCGTAGCCGAACGGATGTTTTGCGTCCGGCGGACGACTCGACAGTTTTACGCCGACGATTGTCAGGACGGAACTGAGCGCGTCCGTGAGGTTATTGACGGCGTCAAGCACTACGGACACCGATCCCGTCGCCGCGCCGACAGCCGCCTTGAAAGAGGCAAGGAGCAGGTTCGCGCCTATCCCTACAAAACTCGTGTGGGTAATCCGTCTTGTTCGCTCTGTTGAGTCCATGATCTTGTTCCGTTGTTCATCCGGCATGTGCCATCAGATGCAAAGTCCTTTAAATTCCGGTCTTGTCACTTCGCCTGCCGCACCGCCAGCACCTCGGCGATGTACACGATGTGCAGATCGGCGGCCGAGGAGTACCACTTCTCGAACGGCGCGCGGTCAATGAACGACGCCTCCGTCATCGGCTGGCGGTAGAGCGTCCGGCATTCGAGCACGAGGTTCGCTTCCTTGAACGTCGGCGGCTTCACCGCTTCCGACGCGACGGGCGTGAGACCTGTGAGCGCCATCTTGTCATAGTCGCGTCCGCTTTTTGTTCCGCAGACGGTCAGCGCCTTTCTGTATTTCTCGGGGAACGCCGAAAGCGTGAACTCCGCCCGCGCGTCGAGGAACTCGCGCGTGTACCGCGTCGGCCGCACGACGACGGCGACGACGGGCCTGCCCCACATCGTCCCCGCGAATCCCCAGCTCACGGTCATCGTGTTCCACTTCGCGGAGAAGTCGCCGCCGGTCAGCAAGAACCAGCCCTTGTCAAACTGCGCGAACGGCCTCGCGACGAATTCGGAGGGTTCGACCCTGTTCATTTCGTTGTCCATTTTCTCTCCTTTTGTTTTTGCAAATATCCGCGGGACGGCGAATGCCGCTGCACCCGCCACCGCCCCGGCTATGAAATCCTTTCTCGACAGATTCTTCATATTGTCGCCACGAGTTCGGCGGCGCTCTTGCGTGTTGTGTGCAGAGGCGAGGGTTTTGCTGCGGAATCGGCGTAGCCAACCGGGAAGATTGCGACGAGGTCGTAACCGGCGAGTTCAGGGACGAGCTCTTGGAGCTTCGGCGCGTCGAAGTGTCCGACCCAGGTCGTAGCAAGCCCCTGGTCCTCGATGGCGAGCATCATGTGCGTCGCGACAATCGTCGCATCGACGTCCGCGAAGTTCGCCTTGTCAGCCGGACGCACCCATGCCTCCTCGCGCTTCGCGCCGACGATCAGGAACACGCCCGCGCCGAAGGTGAACGGCGTCACGTCATGTATCGCCTTGAGCGTGTCTGGCGACTTGGCGACCCAAATCCTGAACGGCTGCTTGTTGACCGCCGTCGGGGCAAGTATGCCAGCCTCTATTATCGCGTCAATCTTTTCCTGCTCAACGGGTTTCTCCGCCAGCTTGCGGCACGAATAGCGTTTCCTCGCCAGTTCATTGAATGACATTGTTCTTCTCCTTGTTTTAGGTCTGTCTGTTATTGTGGTTTCCGCCTCTTGTTTTCAAGTTTGAATTTGTCCTTCGGCAATGGAGGCTTCATTCCCGCCTTTGCCTTCTGCTGCTTCTGCATCGCGTAACCGCCCTTGCGTGGGTTCGCGACCCTTGGGGAAGCGAACATGCCGAGCGAAGCGAGTGCCGAGCCAATCTTCTGGTTTTGACAAGTCCCATGAATTTCAATCCTTATGGAGAAGTCTTGATGTGCGCTCAAGCCTGCGCTTCACGACCGTTCCCGTAAATCCGCTCCATCTGCGTTTGAGGCTTTCGGACAGCTGCCCGGTGAATTCGGAGACTTCGCCTCGGCAGGCGGTATCCAAATCCATCGTTGCGCGCGTAATGCTCGTGCCGTATCTGAGTTTAAGCCCGCTGCCTCCTTTGACAACGCCGCCGTGCAGCATCTGCCCCACGATGGCGTTCGCCATTATGCTTCTCGTTTTGAGAGACTTTTCGTAGTTGCCGAAAAGTCTCTCGATTGCGCGATCGAGATTCGCCCGCGAGTTCGGCTTTTTAGTCATTCTTGTACAATTCCTTGAGAGTGTTGTGCGCCTGGGCCTCGTTGAGCAGGCCTTTGCCTTTGGCATTCTCTACCGCTTCAAGCAGCCTGTCGAACATGATTATGTGCTGGCTGGAAAGAATCGCCTGTCCTGCGGGCTGCGCCCGTATTCCCTCGATGAAATCGACGTCATGCGGTTTCGCGCAATTCTTGAGGATTATGCCGTTTGGCAGACGCCCCCTGAACCTCGCAGACGTTGCGACGTATATCTTTGCCGGGTCGGTAGGGCAGAGATGCAGAGCCTGAAGCACGGAAGGTCCCCAGAGATAGGCATCTTCGCCGACTCTGGCAACGGCGATGGCGTATGCGTCAAGTCCATCAGGTTGCGGCACATACTTGTCAATGCGGTATAGCCCATGCGCGATGCGTAGCAGTCTGCCGCGCTTGGCAAGGCTCAACACGGCAGATCCCGACACGCCCAGGCTCGGGGCTTGGGATGTTCGAAAGAGACCATAGTAGCCGATGGCCTCATCAAAAATAATATCATATGCAGTCACGGCTCATAGTATACAATTTTCGCTCTGTTTCTGTCAATGGACAGCAAATCGAATGGCACAAACCAAGCGTTTTCGCCCTGTTTGTGTCAATGTTGGCTATTGATATGACAACAAGCCCCGCAGCAGCGACATTTGAAATCGCTCTTCACACCTTCATCTCCCGTTCGATCCAGGCCATGAGGAAATCGACGATGCCACGCTCGGCTCTCGCGGAGCCTCTTCGCTACGCTCAGTCCGCTAGGCTTGGCCGCGTCCCTATGGGTTGCGGCCCCGCTTACGCGGCAGGTACGCAAATCTCGCTCTCCGTCACGCGCACCGTCGACGGCGAAACCTATGTTTCTCCCGAAGCCAAGGCTGTACTCGGTTAAACGGCTGCGAAATGTTGTCAATGTTGCCAGTGTTGCCAATTCCAGTTGCCAATTCCAATTGGTACTGGCAGCATTGGCCATTGGCAACATTTTCACATTGGCAACATTCAACAAAGGACACCAACCAATGACAAAACTGACATTCAACATCGCGGCATATACGCCGCGTGGTGTTTCTCCGACATGGCACTCCATGCTTGTCAAATCAAAAAGCGACCGAAGAAATGCGCGAAAATCCTGTATTTGCTTGCAATATTCGCATATATCGTTTTTTCGGGCCGTCCGCGCCGCCTTGACTTTTGCCACAAAATATAGTAGAATCTTCTCGCTTTTCCGTTAGGGATACTATACCCTGAAACGGCGAGCAAGGAGAAAAACATGGCAAAATACCTTGACCCAAAGGCGGACGTGACCTTCAAGAAGGTTTTTGGCGAGCACAAAAACCTCGTCATAAGCCTCCTTAACGCCTTGCTGCCTCTTGACGAGGGCAAGCAGGTCGAGTCGATTGAATATCTGCCGCCGGAACTCGTGCCGGAAACCCCGCTTGGCAAGAACACGATTGTCGATGTCCGTTGCGAGGAAACTGGCGGGCGCAAGTTCATCGTTGAAATGCAGATGGAGTGGCGGGCGAACTTCAAGCAACGCGTGTTGCTGAATGCATCGAAAGCATACGTCAAGCAGTTGCCGAGAGGCAACGACTACAACCTTTTGCAGCCCGTCTATTCGCTCAATCTGGTCAACGAGACGTTTGAGCCGGACATGGAGGAGTACTACCATTACTACCGTCTTGTCCATTATCTCCACTCTGACAAGGTGCTGGAAGGATTGCATCTTGTATTGGTCGAACTACCCAAGTTCAAGGCGAAGAACCTCACCGAGAAGAAGATGCAGGTCTTGTGGCTTCGCTTCTTGACGGAAATCGGCGAGTCGACAAAAGAGGCTCCGCAGGACCTCGTTGACAATCCACATGTGAACGAGGCACTGGAGATTGTCGAGGAGTCCGCTTTGAGCGACGCGGAAAGGGCTCGATATGACGGCTTTTGGGATTACGTCAGCCGAGAGGCGACAAAAGAGGCCGAGATGAGAGAGATGCAAGAAAAGGTGGCTCGCATGGATGCGGCGATTGCCGAGCGCGACGCGGCGGTTGCGCGCGCGGACGCGGCGGTTGCGCGCGCGGACGCGGCAGTAGAGAAACTGCGTCAGACCGCCCGCAACCTAAAGGCAATGAAACTTACCGACGAACAGATCGCGACGGCTACCGGACTCTCCGCCGCCGAAATCGTCGCGCTCTAAAACCATTCTCAATCGTGAAACTGACAATGAAAGGAACAAGCCAATAGACAGTTA
>JAZQBR010000098.1:0-34728 GCA_045545855.1 Kiritimatiellia bacterium
CATCGAATCGGCCAGGTCCGACAGGCTGACCATGCTGTTGTTGAAGATGTGGATGTCGAGGTAGTCCTGTTCCATACCCAGAATATAGGATAATCGCCATGAAAAATCAATGAAAATCTGTAAGCACCCCTCTTCTCGCGCGCACGCGCGTAGAGTTGAGTAGAGGGTTATGGATATATAGGGATTACTGGTTAAAGGGAGATAAATGGTTATTACTCTGAAATGGAATGATATGATATGAAGTGGAATGAAATGAGGTGATATGATATGAGCATCGTTTTGCATTACCACCGCAAAGCAACCGAAATGCGGTTGTAATGCGGTTGCATAAACTTGCATAAACGACCCAGCAGTCCGGCGAATTCCAGGGCTAGAGCTGGCCCTTCGCCTTCATTTCGGCTATGGCCTGCACGACCTCTTCCCGGATGATACTGCGGGACTTCTTGTCCGCAAGGGCCTTCACCACGCCCGCCTGGAATTCCGGGTTCTCGGACTCCTCGGCTGGGACGCAGCGGCCCCTGTATTCCACGCCGAACAGCGTCTCCACGGTAGCGCCCTTTTCAAGCAGTCGGACAACGGCATTGTAATCAGGCCTGCTGCTGTCCTTGTGCATGTATTGCCACTTGTAGATAACTTTCGGACCGATTCCGGCTAGGCTTGCAAGTTCTTTCAAGTCCATTCCGGTCTCTTTTTGGAGTAAATCCAGATTTACTTTCTGTAAAAATTTGTTTTCCACATAGTCCATATCGTTAAAAATAACCAATTCTCCAATTTAACGAAGATTTTTCTTTAAAAAAGAGAAAAAAGTTCTTGACTTTCTCTATCTCGAATACTATATTCTTTGTATCAAAAACTAATTCTTTGAAATAGAGAAAAACAGGAAAAGAACAATGGCTGAAACTATCGGAGTTAAACTTCCGCCCGAAATGACGCCGCTCTTCGACGAAATCAGGGAAGTGCGGGCGGCAAACATCGAGCCGACAAGCAACACGGCAATCGTCATCGACGCGGTCAAGGAATACCACAGGAAGAGAGTCTCGGGCAAGTAATGGCTAGCGATACCGAAATAACGAAGGTCCGCATCGTCATCCGCCATTTGCTGTGGCAGATACGGGATGTCCGCAACGACAGGGACGCCGCGTGGAAGTGGGTCAACCGCTTCGCCAACACGCTGCAGTACCAGGACCTGGAGCAGGATCCGGACCAGTACGCGCTCGCCATCCTCGCGGAGGCAAGGAGCTTCAACGACCAGAAGAAGCGCAACGGACAGATGAAGTGGGTGCGCGAGCAGCTGGCGAAGGAAGGGGTCACGTCCCCGACGCAGGAGCAGCTTGACGAGAAGTGGCTCGAGATGTACGGACAGGAAAATTCACCGCAGGATGCCCCGAACGGTAACGCCGGGGTGGATATGTATGACGCCGGAAACGGTGCCGCCTCGAAATCGCCAACATCCTGCGACCAATTCACGGCAGACGGGGACATCCGCGAGGACTCCCAGGCGAAACCCGACGGGTCGGCGATTACCAGAAACGAGACCCGGGCTCTTGACGCTCTCGAACCGTCTGCCAACATTTACGGAGACGCCGCTACCCGCGAGGGCGCGGACGAAAGCACCACCGTCTCCAGGATCAACCCGGCGGAGACAGCCCCGAGCCACGGCGGATCCGTGGCAAGTCTTGAGGCTCGGCAAAGCCAGGCTCTGGAAAGCCGGCGCACGGGCGGCTCATCCGTAAGAGGGATGGCGAAAGTAGCACAGCCGTCCGTGCGTTCACGGGCCTCGTTCCGCAACAAGGAAGACTTCATCCGGTGGGCCATCGACGACGGCCTCGACCCGGTCGACGCGGGCGAATGCTGGGAGGCCACCGAGGAACGCGGCGGAAAGGACGCCGACGGCAACACCGTCAAGAACATGAAGGCCTTCGCGCGGCAGTGGTGCCGTACACGGGCCAACAACAGGAGAACCGCATGAAAATCAACCTCAGTTTCGACACGGACGACGCGAAGGACAGGAAGCTGCTCAGGGCTCTCCTCGACGAGCTCTGCCCGGGCGTCGTCAAGGACGACTCCGAGAATGAACCAGAGGCCCCCGCAAGGCCGGAGCCCGACCTGAGCGCATGGACCAGCAAGGGCAAGACGCACGAACAGATGCTCAAGGAAAAGATGGCCATGCACAACGGTTTCCCGATGCCCGATGCCCAGCCCAAGCGCAGGGGCCGCAAGCCCAAGGCCGAAAAGGAGGAAGCATGAAGCACCTGAAGATAATCGGGATGGCAGCGTCGATAGTCGTCATCGCAGGCGCCATCGCCAAGTACTGGAACGGTGAAATCCTCGAGGCACTCTTCTGGATGAGCGTCGCATCGGCAATGATGATCCTGGAAACGGAGATCAAGGAATGACCTTCGAAGAGCTGAAACGCGCCATCAACATCCGCGAGACCATCAAGCTCTACTTCGTGGCCATCGGGCGTTACTCGGACTTCATCCGTTCCTACGCAAGGAATCGCGACGGCTCGTGGGTGAACCCGCAGCTCCACGACTCCACCGCCGCGCAGCACGAACCGCTGATCGTGCAGTGCTGCGGAAGCTGGTGGGGCTACAACCCGAACAACCCCGCGCACCCCATGCGCAAGTATTTCAACGAGCATTTCAAGAAGGAGGCCTAGAATGGCACAGAACGAATTCACCCGCAACGCCGCACCCGACGGCATCCACGACAACATCGAGTTCAACGAGTACAAGGATCCCGCATACTGGCTCAAGCGACGCGCACGCCGCGCCATCATCGAGAACCTGGCCCCGTTCGGCATCGTCGTCGGGACGCTCGTGGCCTTCCTGATCCTCGGCTACATCGAGGTGGGTCTGTAATGAGCCGACCGCATCCCGAGTACAACGAGTACGCCACGTGCACCGTATGCGGACTGCCCAAGTATTGCAGGCTGGTCAACCGCTACTTCATCTGCTACAGCTGCGAGCACGGCAATTTCGCGGGGCTAAAGAACATCAAGAAAAAGGAACAGGGCAAATGACTACACTCAACGACATCTACATCCTCCAGCGCGTGGCCGAAAAGGCCGCAGAAAAGTACAACCGCCGCTGCCGCCGCCTGGTGGCTCTCTACCGCGCAGGCCGCAAGGTGGACGCGCGCCACTGGGACTATACCGACTGCATGCGACTCCAGATGGAATCCACCGCCCGCGACCTGGAGACGGTCATCGAACAGCAGGCGATGGTCGCAAGCACCGAGCCTGTCAACAACTAGAACAACTTATCAACACTAATCGGAGAAACAAAAATGGAACAACAGAACAACGCGGTGGCAACCGTCACCGAACAGAACAAGGTCACGAAGCAGCTCTGCCTTGAATACATCAAGTCGCAGAACACCAACCTCACGGACGGCGAATTCGCCCAGTACGCAGCGGTCGCGACCACACTCAACCTCAACCCCTTCCTCCGGGAAATCTACCCGATCAAGTACAACGGCAAGATGACGCTCGTCACCGGCTACCAGGTGTACATCCGCCGCGCCGAGGAGTTCCCGCAGTACGACGGTTTCGACACCCAGTTCGAAGGTGCAGGCAAGGAGCTCTGCTGCATCTGCAACGTGTACCGCAAGGACCGCACCCGTCCCGTCACCGCACGCGTCTACTTCGCCGAATACACGCAGAACAATGCCATGTGGAACGGCAAGCCCCACGTGATGCTCGAAAAGGTCGCAATCGGTACCGCATTCCGCCGTGCATTCCCCACGGAATTCGGTGGCATGCCGTACACCTCCGAGGAAATCCGCGCAGAGGACGAACTCAAGGCGCAGGGATATACCGAAGTACGTCCGCAGCCCGAACCGCCCAAGGAACAGCCGAAGCCGGCCGCGAAGACCCAGGACGAGAAGGACGCCAACTGGCTCGCCATGTGCGACGAGCTTCGCGAGCGCAACCCGGAAATCTTCGACAACTACATGAAGCAACACAACGTGCCCGACCTCGCCGAGATCAAGGGCAGCAAGGACAGGCATAAACTCTACACCGACATCAAGGCGACCATCGATTTCGCCGAAAAGGAGGCCGACAATGGCTAAGGTCGTCACTCTCGGAAAACCGCACAACATCAGAGTCAACGACGCGGCCTACTTCCTCGTGCAGAAGAGGATCATCGAGGCTCGCGAGAACGGTTCCGTAATGACGCCCGTCGAAATCGCGTCCAGCATCATCATGTCAACAGCAAGGAGAAACGAAAATGGCTAGCAAGGAAGTAATGGTCGTAACCGAAGACGACATCAAGGATAAGCTCCAGCTCGGGGTACACGAAATCGAGACGCTCAAGTTCCTCGTCGCACACGCCGGAATCGAGATGGACGAAGGCGCCCAGCAGGAATTCATCGCGCAGCGCAACGCGAAGGCAGTGTCCATCGCGCGACTCTGGGAATTCAAGGCCTGGTGTTCCAAGACCGTCGACTACATCGAGACCGTATGCAAGCACGCGTTCAATGTCGGGAAAGTCGAGGACTTCCCCGCTAACGTGAAGCTCAAGAACAACGGCAGCACGTACAAGTTCAAGGACGGGGCGGCCGGCATCGTCGTCGACACGCTCCTGAAGAAGAAACTCGTGACGAAGGAACAGCTGTTCGACAAGCTGACCGTCTCGAACGTCGAGAAAGCCTCCGGACTCAAGAAGGAAAGGCTCACCGAAATGTTCCCCGACACGATTGTCGAGGAGAAGAAATCTCCGACGCTGATCATCACATGACGCGACCTCTCAAATTCCCCGCCTCGTCGTTAGTGGGCCACGCGTGCGGTCGAGACTCACACGCCTACCGCCTGGTCTATGCGCTGGAGCAGTGGGCGGCGAGGCACGGGTACGAGGGACACCGCCCACACATAGTACCGACAAAGGCCGACAGGAAAAGGCAACAGAAACTTCAACTCAAGGAAATCTAATGGCATACCTCAACAAAGTCTTTCTCATGGGCAACCTCGGCAAGGACCCGGAAATCCGCACCTTCCAGAGCGGGAGCAAGTGTGCCACGTTCTCGCTGGCCACATCCAAGCGCTACCGCGACCAGAACGGAGAGCAGAAGGAGCAGACGCAGTGGCACACGGTCAAGGTGCTCGGCCGCTCCGCAGACACCCTCCAGCAGCTCGGCGTCAAGAAGGGCACGCAGATGCTCGTCGAGGGCGAGCTCACCTACAGCACCTGGACCGACCAGACCACCGGACAGAAGCGCTACTCCACCGAGGTGGTTGCGTTCACATTCCAGCTGATCGGCCCCGTCAGCTGCAGGGCCAGTACGTGCCGCAGTCCGCTCCGTATGACTACTCGCAGGGAGCCTCCCGGCAGCAGGCGCCCGCCAACGAAATGAACTGGCAGCCGCCCGACGGTGACGACGACCTGCCCTTCTAGGGATATTGCCGTATCTCCGGCACCCCCGCGGTCGTGTTTTTTTGTTTCGGGCCGCGGGGGCAACATTTGAAACACAGCTCGCCTAGCTCAACGGTCAGAGCTACGGACTCATAACCCGCAGGTTCCCGGTTCGAATCCGGGGGCGAGCACTAAGGCCCGATGGGTGTACACATTTTACCGTAAACAACACCCCTGTATTCCGCACCCGGATGGCACAATTTTGCACGATGGCGGCATGAACAAACAACGAACAAACAAACTTTCAAACTTTCTTCTAAGGTCTGGTCGTTGCAATAAATTACACAAAACCGCCGCCGGAGTGCAAAACTTTTGAAAACCGCTGTCGATGACCAAACGATTCGGCAGCATCCGGTAGGCTGGCGGCTCATAGGTACTCCATACTCTACCGCCGAGCCTCTTCAGCGGCATAAAAACGATGGATTAGCCATGCCGGCAAAGAAGTGGTCGCGCCTACCGGACAGATTTTAATCCTGGAGAAACAAAAATGAAACCAACCAACGAACAACTCGAAGCCTACAAGGCAATGGCGGCCGCCTCGCCGGACTCCATGAAGGCGAAGATCGAGGCGAACCTCAGGGAGACCTGCGACAAGTTCGCCGGACACGAGGACCGCCTCGAAGACTGCATGGAATACCTCACCGAATGCGCCAAGGAAATCCTGAACGGGAAAAACGGCGAAGTGGACGGCGATACCTGCTACCGCATCTGCCGCGACTACTTCAACGACGAAATCTGGGCGAAGGAGGACGAGGCCAAGGCCGCGAAGGAAGCCAAGCGCAAGGCCGACAAGGAAAAGCTCGACAAGATCCGCTCCGAGAAGAAGGCCAAGAAGCCGGCAAAGAAGACCGCATCGCAGGTAGAGAAGGAATCGCTCTGCAAGGAAAGGCAGCGCATCGAGAAGCTCAAGGAAAAGCACGGGTGCAAGCCGGCCGAACCGGAAAAGACGTGCAAGGCCGATGAAGAAGCCAAGAAGGTCGAGCTCGAGAAGATGCAGGCCGAAGCCGCCCGAGAGGCCGAAGCCCTGAAAAAGGCCGAAGAAAAGAAGATTAACGACAAGATTTGCGCCCAGATCGCCGAGAAAAACAAGGAATTAGGCATCGGCATGGCGCAGCCCATCGACATGTTCGCGGAGGCCGTATGATCCGGGCGCAGTTTACCGACTATATCACGGTCCAGGACGGCATGGTCGTCCGCTACGTGGAGGCACGCTGGCCCGAGACGAAGACCAGACTGGCTGGGCACGTTACCGTCTACCGCATCAACGACCTCGGCAAGGAGCAGGTCCGCTACCTCGACTACCGACCGATGTGCGGGTACATGGTGGACCTGGATTTCGAGGACACATGGTTCAACGTCTCCGGAACCTGCAGGGCGCTCCGGACGGGCGCAAACGTCTGCTCGTCGCCCCTCACCGACCAGGAGACCCAGGCCATCCTCATGGTCTACCCGGAATTCAAGTGGACACTGCAGAAAGCCGGGAAGGTCAACCCCGCCCAGGCCATGAAACTCCTGACCGCGTGGAAGAAGGACCCACGCACCGAGCTGCTCGTAGGCGCGCACCTCGACAACCTTGTGGCGAACGGCAACTTCCTGCGCATGAAGAACGAACGCCAGAAGGCCGTGCTCGCCTTCATCCGGAAGACTCCAGAAGCCGAGCGCTGGACGCTTGCCAAGATCCTGTTCGTGATGCACAGGCACTCCCCGGAAGAATACGACGGGTGGCAGCGATTCCGCAGTTCCTACGGGCTCGGCTGCGCGTTCGACGTCTTCAAGTACCTGGACGGCAACCGGCACGCCCTCGATATGTATAACGACTACATCCACACGGCGGAACGCTGCGGTCACGACATCAAGGACGACTACTGGAAATTCCCCAAGAACCTGAAAAAGGCCCACGACAAGGTGATGAAGGAATACAACCGCATCCAGGAGGCCCGTCGCCTCGCCGAGAAGGCGGCCGCGACAAAGCGCGAGCGCGAGAAGAAGAAGAACTTCGAGAAGGTGGTCGGCAAGTGGCTGAAGAAGAAACTGCGCAAGAACGGGCTCGTGGTCTCTGTCCCGGAAGACCTGAAGATCGTGCACAGGCAGGCGAAAATCCTGCACCAGTGCCTGGAGAGCTGCGACTACATAGGGAAAATGGCCGAGAAGCGCTGCCTGCTGGTGTTCGTCGCCACACGTGAAGGTGTACCCGTCGCCACTGCCGAAATCCTGCCGAACGGCAAGATAGGCCAGTTTTATGGCGACGAGCTCTCCAGGGATGCCGAGAAGATGAAACCCGGCAAGAAGGTCCGCGAGGCCCTCGATGCTTGGCTCGACAAGTTCAAGCCCCGCTGGAGGAAGGCCGCATGACGAACTTCGAGAAATGGAAGCAGAACCTTAAGCCGGAAGACCTGATCATTGACAACGGCGAGGATGTTGACGATGATGAAGTTCGATTCCTTTGTGCTATCGACTGCAAGAAATGTCCGGCTAAAGAAACCTGCACGGTAGACTACTGGAAAGGTTGCGGAGACAATTTCATTGAATGGGCAAAAAGCGAGGTATGAAATGAAAACGCTCACGCTTACAATCGCCGAACCGTGGTTCTCGATGATACGGGACGGAAAGAAAAAGGAAGAGTACCGGGAAATCAAGGACCACTACTTCCACCTGCTCTACAATTACGCCGAAATGCAAAAGTTCTTCGGTGTACCTCCGCAGCCCTACCACTTCGACCGTCCACAGGTTTTCCACACGAAGCAGTTCCAGAAGAACTTCGACCTGCTCGTACTTCGCAACGGCTACCGTGCTGACAGCCCGAAGATAACGCTCAAGAACCCGAAAATCCGCATCGACACCGGTCGCCCTGAATGGGGCGCGGAATATGGCAAACAATACTTTGTAATCACGTGGGAGAAGTAATGTACGCAGTAATCAAGAATTTTATGAACGGCGAAAAGAAGGTAGTCTACAAGACAGCAGACCTCTTGCAGGCTAGAGATTATGCAGAATCGTTGAACGAAGACTTCGACGACCCGGACGGTGCGCACTACACGGTCGGAATAGTCAAGGAGAACGGATAATGAAATGCGATGAACTGAAACCTATTACCGTAACCGACGAATGCGGCTCTTATAGAGTCTACAACAAGTCCGAAGCCGACGAAGCCATCGCGGAACTCAAGGATATAATTGCCGACCTGCAAAAGACGAATGTTATGCTCGCCGATAACGCCGTGATCCTGAACCGCAAACTTGAGGATGCGAAGGCCACGGCATACGCAGAGAGTGTTGATGCGGGGATGCGTGAGCGCAGGCTGCGTAGGGCGTTATACAAGGCGTGTGCTAATTGGGCACATCACAGAGTATTCGTAAGGTTTAATGCTAACGAGAAGGCTTGGGAAAATATGGAACGCAAGTGCCGAGCCAAAGCGGAGGAGTACAAATGAGCAAACTTCGAACAGTAAAATTATCTGAAATGAACGCGATAAAACTCGGTCTGCGTAATGACAAGTTATACTTCAAGGATGAAGCCGACAAGGTGATCGCGTGGAAGGACAAAGAGATTCAAAGACTTGAAAACTTATGCGAATCATATAGAATAGATTGCGATAATCTTGCTATTCGTGAAGCAAACGCTTATAAAGAGATTGAACGAAACAACAAGCAACTCCGCCACCAGAAGTACAAGCGGTGCTTGTCGATAGCAGATTTTTGCGAGTCTCAACATGACTACTTCAACGCAGTCGGAAATGGTTTTTGGCTAGTGCGAGGTGAAATAGAAACACGGGACAAGTACAGAAAGAAAGCGTCTGACTTCTGGCTGAAGTGGCACAGACGTTGGCTAGAACTTGCCGAGAAATTCAAACCCAACAACAACTCAACCGCCCAAAGGGCAAAGGATACAAACCATGTGTGAAGAAAACAAAAACAACGAAAAGAAAATTCCGGGAAAACTGTTCGAAATGCTGAACTGTCTCCGCGAAAAGCGCGAGGAAACACCGAGCGAGAAAATCCTGAAGCTCGCGCTCGAACGCGACAAGGTGTATGACCGTTGCAAGTCCTTGAGCGCAGAAATCAAGGAAGCGAAGGAAAAGAACCAGGACTACAACTTCCTCACGATCCAGTTCAACCACATGGACGATTACAAGAAAGTCCTCGGCGACCAGATCAAGAAACTCATCGACGAAACCTAACAAGGAGTAAACAACATGAAAGCAACAAAGAAACCCGTAACCATCGAATGCTTCAAGTACGATGGCGACCTCAAGAACAGCAACGGCAAATACTACGTTCCCGAATGGGCCGTGGAAGCCGAAAAGAACGGTACTATCTTCTTCAAGGACCAGGGAGAAATGTACATCAAGACGCTCGAAGGCGACCACCACGCAAGCGTCGGCGACTACATCATCCGTGGCGTGAATGGCGAACTTTATCCGTGCAAGCCGGACATCTTCGAGAAGACGTACGACATTGTGGACTCCGGTAACCGTATGCGCGAATTCGTGGAGACCAAGCACAACCTCCTCACGACCAAGTACACGAAGGTCCTGGAAGAAGCAGAATACAAGGACAACGCACCACATACCTTCAAGGTTATCAAGGCCGAGGAAGAAATCTCCGGAGAACACAAGGGCGAAAATCTCGTCCTCGCTGAGATCCACTTCCAGGAAGGACCCATCAAGGAATGTGGCGTAAACGGCGTGTGCAACGAGGACCTTCTTGTGATGGTAGTTCGTCGTCTTGAAGGCTTCCAGAACAGCGAGTTCAAGTGCCGCGAGAACGCCTGTGCCATCACGAAGATTGAGGAAGCCCTGCTGTGGCTCCGCAAGCGCACGATGGGGCGTGAGAACCGAGGCGTGGTAGGTACGCATACGGTATAAAAAAAACAATGGCTGTAGCTTAATTGGTCAAAGCGCGGCTATACCCGAATATCGGTTCGACTCCGATGAAAGAAGGTGTTAAACGGTTACACGCGGGAAGAAGGTGCCGAAGGTTGCGGGTTCGACTCCCGCCAGCCACCTACATCAAAACAAAGGAAAATAGGAAGAAGAACGCCGCTCTACTACGAAGTAAAGGAGTAACGATGGCTGACGAACTGAACACCGTATTGCGAAACAAGCGACTTTTCAAAATCTGCGAGGCAGTGGCGCTCGGCCTGAAGCGCTACTACATGGCCCCGAACAAGCCGTCCACTATCACGCCGGAAGAGCGTGCGCTGGCGAAGGCTTACCTTGAACATTTACCCCGTGGCTGGATGCAGAACGGCGACAAGTTACCATGGAGCATCGTGAGGAAATCATGGCAGAACAAACAATCGAACTGATTCCTGGAATCGATACCAAGATCGTCCTTGACGAGCTTTACTACACCGTCAAGGGTGCGATGAAAAAACTTAGATTTGGCCGCAACAAGATTCTCGGCTACGTGGAAGACGGAAGCCTGGAAACTTATTTGCACGGCAACGAGTTCCTGTTCTCCACCGGCGCACTGCTGGCATGCGTCAAGAAGCACACGGTCAAGGGCGTAAAGAAAATCAAGAAGAAATAGCTTTTTATGGCAATAACGTTAGTCCAGAAAAACAAGTCAAAGGGAATCTTGACGTGGTACGCACGTGTCCCCGACAAGCTGAAAGGCTCCGTACATTTCTTCAGCCTCGGCACGTCTTCCAAGTCCGAGGCCAAGATTCTCCTGCAGGAGCGCATCAGGGCCGGCGCGTATGATTCCCGCGTAACACCTTCCGCCATCACGCTCGGCGAAGCCGTGGAAAAGTATGAGCAATACAAGCGTGCAAACGGCATCAAGGAAGGTTCCATCTCGATGTACATCAATTCGCTCCGATCACTTTCGTCACTCTATGACAGACAGGTGGCCGGAATCACGAAGGCGGAGATTGCCGAGGCTTTTCTCAACGCCAACGAAGATGTAAACTCGACAACCTACAACAACAACAAGACCGTTGTCTCGATGCTTTTCCAGTACCTTGTGGACGTGCTGGAAGTCATACCTAACAACCCGATACCGAAGGCGATACCTAAACGGAAGAAATTGAAGCCCGTAAAGTACGCATGGAACCTTGAAGAAATCGACCGGATCATTGCGGCAGCGCCCACGCCTAACGTGCGCCTCGCATGGGCTCTTATGGCGTTTGCAGGTCTGCGCCGTTCCGAGGTGATGAAGCTGAAGCCCGAAGACATACACGACGGGTACATCCATGTACTGGGAAAGGGCGACAAGCACGCGGAAATCCCCGTTTCACCACGTCTGCAGAGGGAACTGGAAAGACACGGAATGGAATGGGGAAAGCTATACGTGAACCACAAGACCATCGTTAAATATTCAAAATTAGCCATTCCGGAAGGGTTCAAGGGGAATGCCCACGCGCACAGGTTCCGTTACAGCTACGGTAGCATCCTGTGCAAAAAGGGCGTCAACATAAAGGTATTGCAGCGGCTTATGAGACATGAGAATATCAAGATAACGCTGGACACCTATGTGCATATCCTGGACAACGATGCCGAGGACGCAATAAGCAAGGTCTTCACTTGACAGGATTCTAGGCAATTACTATACTTTAGGCATGGATTAATGGCCCGCAGCGATGCGGGTTTTTCTTTTTTTAGAAAAAGTGCATAAATTAGTGCATACCCATTTTGTAAATCAAAGCACAGGCCAAGACCACAGAAATAGATTATTTTATCCAGCCAAACCACCTCAAATGGACTAATTTCGCAAAAAAGTACGGAATCCGTTTATTTTCAAGGTTTCGCCATTGTTCCGTTCGGTTTAAATCGGTTTAGCTTATTTCGTCTAGGTTTTGATTGTGTGCGAAATTTAGTGCATAAAAAAGTGCATACAATAAAAAAAGAAAGCCACCTTGCGGGGGCTTGGTTTCTTTTAACGCCACTTGATCTATGAATCACTATGCTAGCCACTCGAAATCGAACAACCTGGAGTTGAGCGATGTCAGCGCGTCGTCCTCCTCGTAGGCGCATTCGCCGAACCACCGAACCGAGAGATACACCAATTCAGCCTTGTACGCTTCCATCTTGGCCCACTTTAGGGATTCTCGCAATAGCAAGTCCCCAAGCTCGCGCGATAGCGGGTGATGTCCACCGAGAGACGCGCACGGCGTGTATATCGCGTCATGAACGAGGTAGCACAAAGCCTTCTTCTCGTCGCCCACCTGGTCCACGAAGCGGTCAACAATAGGGCCACCGGAGCGGAAATTGGTAACAAACCCGCGCTTGAAAAAGAAATTAAAGCAACCCTCGTTCGTCTTGACAGACACACGGGTGTCACGGGCTATTCTGTATAGCCGGTTACCCATGGGAGTGACCGCGAGCGCGAATCCGTCGATAGTGATTGAGTTTACTTTCATCGTCCCGTCCTTTCTTCAAGTTTCGTTCCAAATACAGAAAGCCTCGTGTCTATACGGTACAGCACGTCCTTGATGCTCTTCAGGTCATTGCGCAAGTCGTCCTTGTCCTTTTCGACAACCTGGACTCTATACTCCATCAGCTCGAATCTGGATTTCCCGTCGGCATACACCCCGATAGCCCCGCCGATTGCGACGAGATACGGGGCTATTAGCTTGATCAAGTCCTTGAGAGAGAATTTCATTCTTAATCCTTACAATTCGGTTTGGACAACTTGATACTGACATGTTTCAATGAATACTTTATTATGGATATTAGACGGGTCGGCATCGCCTACAATATTGATAAAAAGCTTACCTTCGTTACTTGATTCTAAATCCCAAGAAGCATTTGCGATATACCTTCTGTATTCAGAATCATATTCGCTTCTTGATGCAATTCTTCCATAGCCCAAAGGAACAGATGAATTTGATTCTTTATTTGCTGCAAAAAAGTACTCACCAACATAATTTTGTCTGTATTTAATTCCTATGTTTAATCGGTGCATTTTATTAGGTTCAAGGTTTTCAATAGTTATAGCAGCTTTGCTATAGTTAGAAGCACTTCCGTTGTAATTCCAATTTACTTGAATATCACTAACACGAGATGATACTTTGATAACAGGCTTACATTTAGACCAAATCGGTTCACCATTGGCATCAAGGATAAGGGTTTTACCTGCGTCTTGCTGCGTTGCAGAAGGTAATTCCCTAGGTGCACTACGCCATCCAAGAATGCCGCCATTGTTGATTCCAAGTATTTTACCTGCATCACCTGCCACATAATCAGGTACAAGATAAAATTTAACAGAAGCGTCATCGTTTTGAATGTACGCTCCGCTAGAGCGTGAAACAACGGATAAGCCGCTTCTGCTTACCTGCGGTTGACCACCTTCGTGAATAACAACCCAACTAACCTTACCATCACCCGCACCAATATTGGTGCGAGCTCGCAGCTTTTCTGCATCGGAAAAACCGCCTTTCTCTTCGTCACTTTGGTCAAGATTAACGCAAACCTTATTCTGTTTAGCCATAATAAACTCCTTAAATCACCCAAGTCTTTGTACCATCGCTCAATCGTAAGTACATACCACGAACGTTGCTTTGGTATTCGCCATTGCCATTGCCGACAATATACGGATTCACGTTGTAGAGATTCTTTGCCAAAAGCAAATCGTTGTACACGGAAGGAGATTGGTAGTTGATTATCCAATCATTACCTTGGTTGGACAGGTTACCACCGACCAGGAACCAATAAGGAGTATTGGCGGTAAGGTGAATCGGTGTAGAAAGTGTAAATTCGTGGACGTAATGGGTTCCGTCAATCTTCGTTTGGTCGGAATCGCCCAAAGTCCAAGAACCGTCAGTGATCTGCTTTAACGGAGTGTAAGTTTCGTCTAGGATGACAGGCGTAGAAGGGTCTTGGTTGACAGACCCGTGATAGTCTACATATCTGAACGAAACAATGTCAACATCCTGTTGCGGTATAACCTTACGGAAAATACCGCCATTGGAATCAGGAGTGAGCGAGAAAACGTTGCTCACCCTGTTGACATGTTCAAGAGTAAAATTGCCTATATCGTTGAACGGCTCTGTTACAGGAATAGGCGGAGTCGCTTCCCCATTGCGAAGCATCATGAACAGACGTGGAATCGTATTGTCTTCGTTATAGCCTTGGAACCAAGCACCCTGCAATGTACCCGTAGTCCAGTCAATATACTGATTCATATTGCTTACAAGCAATGTGTACTTCGGGTTAGCGTTGTACGTGGCAGCGTAGTTAGGCGCAGCAGCAAGGAAAAGACCCGATGCAGGTGCATCTCCCGCAATGGCTACTACTGCGTAATACAGCATCGAAGATTTTAATTCGTGGACATCTTGGTCAACATACTTTAACGGGAATTCATTTTCCCCGGCCACAACGTTGACAACACCCGTATCTGCCACCCAATAGGTAGACCCCGAACCATTGTTTCCTTCAAAGTCGTATTCAAAAATACCGAAAGATACCTTTCCGTTAAAGCTCTGTAACGCGTTCACACAAATCATTGTTTCATTCTTGCGGATTTCCGAAGCGATCGGAACCGCAAAAAGTTGACCAATCATTCTAGACGTGTTTGTAACGCCAAATACAGCGAAATCACCCTGCGTGGTAATCTGTGCGAATGGATAAGTTGTAGTAATCTTCTTGTCCAAATCGTCAGTAAGTTTTTCAACAGATTCTACGACATCTTCAACATCGGAATCAATTTCGACTTCAAGAGATTCCTCATTGAACTTTAAGCCGTTTCCAATCTTGACTTTCAGCTTGTTCGTCTGCGGGTCAACTTCAAGTCCATCGCCATAATCAACATTTATTTCATCGTTTTCAATTTTGATGCCTTCACCAGCAGTATAAGTAGCACCGCTACCCCGCCCTGCTAACAAGCCTGCCAGCTTATAGACTGCAATTCTGTTAACTTTGAATTTAACAGAACGATTGCTTGGAATGTCGCTGCCGACGAACTTATTAGCAACTGCCGCATATGCTTCGTGATAATAGTCTTCAGGGTAGCCAGTAGGACCACCAAATAGAATACCTGCAAGTGTTACAGTCTGTGTGTAATTATTAGTGTTATCAAGGCGGACCGTAGCAGACACTTCTGATGTGTGCGATATACCCCTGTTGAACATGGTCACTTTCACATCTCTGTATTCATTGAATGTACCAACGGTAGTCAAATCAACTTCTTCTATAACGAGATATGGTACACTATCTTTCAAAGGCAATGTGTGTCCGTAGTAACCTGCCAAGTCAATGTTACCATCAATCTTTGCGAATCCATATACAGTAGTATTATTGCCAACTAAATGTTCATCAACATCTGTACCAGTGAACCATTCTCCACCGTAAGCATTAACATCTATTTCAAAAGTCTTGGTATTGCCGACATCACGGGAGCTGACAGAAATCGTTCCGTTCGGGCTCGTGATGTTTACGTTCGGAGCTTGCTGCGGAAATTCGATGTCCTCGAACTCCACGGAAACGTCACCGTTCGCGTTCTGCGAAACGCTCTTGACGGTCTTGGTTGCGTTTCCGGAAACGCTGTAGGGCTGCTGCTTGTCCTTCTTTGTGTCGAGGGATTGTACAACCGACGATATGGTGTTCTGAATGTTGCCGATTACAGTCTTTACGGCGTTCGCCAGTTTAATTGTGAATGTCTTTACACCGGAAGCCGACGTTTCTACGTCGACATCTATTTCATCCGGCGTTCCGTATATGTCTGCGTAATAGTTGAAGATGTTGTTGTCACCGTAGTTGACGTTCGTCGGCATGACCGGATATTGGGTCCAGAGCATGTTACCGGAACGGTCATAGACCTCGATTCTGTAAGTTTTCAGTTCGTCAACGATAACCACGGCCCTGCCGTTGTTATCGAGAACGATTCTTTCCGGGTTGAATGTTCCCGTAAAGTTGCGGTATGTCGGTGCGTGGTCGTCGGAATCATCGATAAACACTTCCAGGTGTCCGTAAACATTGTTTACGCCGTTCTTGTCCTGGAATTGAAAATTCGGGTCGAAAAGGTACGATAAAGCCATAAATTCACCTCATTACTATATGTTTGGAAGCGGAAAAACGGTCCATCCCGAAGCAAAAGTCGGAACAGAACTTAGACCTACCCCCATGTTCAAATCGACGATGAATAGATTGTTCTCGTTTTCGTCCGTATAGTCGTTAGGAAGAGTGTTCGCTGCACTATACCCGTACACATACCACCCACCAGAACTTGCAACAGTATCCGTGTACACGACTGCTCTCGGAACAAAGGAAGAACGTCCGGTAGGTTCTTGCGCCGTTTTAGTCGAGCCGTCACCATAGTTTAAATAAGGAGCCCAAATGTTAAATTGTTCTTTATACACTCTCCATTTTACAGAATTTCCTTTCTCGGTCGGCCAGTTACTTGATTCGCCGTCACTATTGTTGACGGCTCCTGGTCCTAATGCTGGACACCGGCCTGTATTACCGATATACTTCCACGGTCCAATTTCTGAAGCTATCAATACATTATACGTGCGCGGGTGATAACGCAACATTTTTACGCCGAACTCATCAGAACCGTCAAAGCGATTGTTTACCAGTTCGACTTTGAAAAACTTGACCTTTCCATCCATGTTGACATGAGGAGAATCTTGCGTCGTATATACAGTAAACCAAAGCCTGGCCGCTCCGGAAAAGTGACTATTTTCGATAACAGCTTGCCAATACCAGAAACCGTCGTCGCTAGCGAAAGGAATAATGTCGATCTTGTTTTGAAACCTGCAATTAAGGGCGTAAATCTGGTTCACTCTCCATGTAAGGTTGTCCTGCACTTCGACATCTATTAGCGTCAGCGACTTTTGCTTATTATATGAATCGGCATGAGCGTCGTTCAGCTTGATTACGCCTAAAAACGAGCATCGAACCATGTCGATGGCAGTTTCTGACGGGTCGATACCGTTAGCACCCGATATACTTATATCGGAATTTCTTGCTGCAAAACTGTCAAGTCCAAAAATGTTGTTATTCAGGCTTATCTTGCTATCTATTACAGAAAGACTCATGCCCGAACTACTGTTTACAAGAACTTCAGATACAGTCATGTTCCTAATCCTGAAAACGGTACCAGACAAACTCAACGTTCCCGTGATTACCCCGTTCTTAACTTCAGTATAACGAGAGAACGAGAAATCTTTTACGGATCGAGACTGCAGGTCTACGACAGACGATGTAGTACCAGGATTAAGTCCGTCATCCACATCTCTAACCTTCAACCATACGTCTGCACTGTTGAACTTGCCGATATGATATGAGCATCCATCAACAGTCAGAACTTCTACGTGGTGTCCTTCGGATATGAGTCCAAGATCCCACTGAGACACGTTCAACTGAAGAAACAGTCCGTCATCGATTTCCATCGAGCCGAACTTTACATAGTCGTCCTTAGGACTGAATATTTTTTTGCCGACAAAAGAACATTGAATGAAATTAAAATAGGTTGATGACGATGTACCGAACGACACTCTCTTTGGCCATACGATCACTGCACCGGAAACGCTGGCAACTTCTGTAAGGATTGATGTTGAAAAGTGGTTTGCCTCGTCAACATACATGTATTTCGCACCGCACCCCCAGAACCCGGAGGCACTTTTGAACCATGCGGAGTGGGCCTCGGATGTCGTGTCGGTAAAACGAAAATCAGCGATGTAGTCCGTCACCGGGCCAAGCACTCTTGCCCTGGGAAGAGTGAAACTTGCGCCGGTGAACTTCGCTCCGGAATCGAAAGCGACTTCCTTCGTTGTCGAGTAGGTAACGGACGAAGTATAGTTTCCGGGCAAGAATCTTACGACAGGCGCGGTCTTCTGCAGGAACGAGCCGACCAACTGCGGATATGTCAGCAGCGCGTTGATGTTCGCCTCGTTGCTTCCGGGAACGACCCCGTACACCGAACTGGGCATCATCTCGTCGCCCCAAAGGAGAATCCAACGCCCGGTATCGGACACGTTGGAGCCGACGACATAGCCCCCGTCGATGTCGTTGACGGAATCCTTGTCCCAGTAGTAGGTGCGCGGCACGCAGTCGCCGACGGCGTAATACCCGACGACATTCACGAGTCCAGATTCCGGGCTGGCATCCATGAGCTCGGCGATTGTGTCTACTGATGTCCTTATGGCAAGCACGCCGGGGTCGAACCCGATTTCGAAATGGTCAAACTGCTCGAAATCATCGTCGGGAGAATCTACGGACATCTGCCCCTCGGCGCCGACATACCGTTCGACCTTCACATCGACAATGGCGGCATCGAAGAACAGAGTGGCGTCAAGACGACCCGCGTCGTTGAGCAGTTGCGGGTTCGCTGCCTGCGTGAACGTGTCGCCCTCAAGGGTGAACACGTCCAGGATGTCGTCGGAGTCGTGGACGAACAGAGTCACGCGCCCGACAAGAGGCATTCCGTCAAGGCCTACGATACTTTCAGGACTGAAACCGATCTTCATGCTCTACACTCCGTTTGCGGGAACCATCGCCTTGGCCATTTCGGCGGCGCTCTTCACTTTCTGCGTTTCCAGCGCGACGGCCTTGGACTCGAGTTCCATCTGTGCCTTGTCGGCCTCGGCGGCCACCTTTACGGCGTCCGCTCCCTGGTTGAGCTGCGCCTGCATCGCAATCTCCTCCATCTTGAACTCGTGAGCCTGGCGTGCCTTCAGGAACTCCGCCTGCAGGCTCTTGTCCATGTCCGCGCTCGACTTCTGGTACTGTTCCACCTGCGCCGTCAACTGCATGATCTCGGCATCCTTCTGTTCGATGGCCTGCTTCATCTGTTCGCACACCTGCTGCATCTGCATTTCCATCTGCGTGGGCTGCGGTCTGGAGTTGAGTTCGGCGTAGAGGTTCGCGAGAATCTCGTTGGACGGGTGAGTACGCAGGATGGCGTTCACGATGGCGCCCTTCTGCGTCGGGTCTACCACGCCCATCAGGGTCGTGAGTTCCTGGCGGGCCACCTGCAGCTCCATGTAGTGTTCCGGCCCCTGCGTCACCTTGACCTTAACGCCGGAGTAACCCATGAGCGAGACCACCGTATCGCCCATAGCCTTGAAGGTGGTCCGCAGGTGCGAGATGAAGTGGCGGATGTTGTTCTGGAACACCTTGCTGGTATATTCCACGGCCGTGGCCGTGACATCGGTCTCGACATCCGCAAGACCCTTCGAGTCTACGCCGGTAATGCTCGGGAGCATCCCGAGAGTGCCCGTCACGATACCCTGCACGTCAGCGAACTGTACCTGGTTGTCGAGACGCTTCGGCGGTTCGAGCACGGTCTTCTTGTCGTTGGCAAGCCTGTTGGAAGGCAGAATCGGGTTGATGCCGGAACCGGCTTCCTTGTAATACTTATCGAGGCCCTTGAACGCGTCGGCGTACCCCTGCCACTGCGGCTTGGGCGATAGCCCGAGACGCTCGGCCAGCTGCGTGAACGCGTAGTTCACGATGCGCTGCACGTCCTTAACCTTGCTGACGAGCCCGGTATACGACTTCTTGTCGTCAATCCAGATACGCTCTCCCCATACCGGGAAAATCGGTATGCGGTGGATGGGAATGACTTCTTCCTTTACGGTCTCCATCCCGTTTTCGTCGGTTACGGTTTCAGTGACTTCCTTCTCGTTCACGAAGGTGTGCACGTGGCATCCGTCCGTGTCGAGCACGTAGTAGGTGACGATGGGTACGAGGTCGGCGCAGCTGGCCTCCCCCACTACCATCTTGTCGTCCTTGTCGGGAACGTATTCCTCGCCCATGCGGACGCGTATCCATTCTCGGCTTCGGTAGTCGACTAACGCGCCCTCCATGGCGTCGGATCCGTCAAGTTCCGAAGAATCGGGATCGAGAAGCACGCGTTCGAGGTCGTCCACGGAGTAGACAACCGGGATGTTGTTTCCGTTTTCGTCGGTGTCGCTCCCCAGCGCCATCACCCCGAGACCGAACGATGCCGTGTCGAGCAGCGCCTCGCACGATGCGGACGCGTTGGAGTCGTTCTCGAAGAAATCGTCTATTTTCCCGTCGATTTCATTGTCGCCCGTGTACCAGGTGAACGGGTACGCCGAATAGGAGTTCGCCACGCTGTTGCACTGGTTAGAAATGACGTTCACCGTGATGCGGTTGCGGTTCCGGGAGATGAACTTGTCGTCCACCTTGTCCCACTGCCTGTCCGACAAAAATTTCCGGTTTTTGCGGATACGGTCGAAAAGCCCCGAAAAATGGGCCTTCGAGCGTGCGGAGAACTTCTTGAACTTGTTGAGCGTTTCTTCTGACATATTCACCTATCAACTACCCGCGACATCAGTCGCTGTCCTCATAGGCACCTATTTTCCAGACAGGACGGTGAACCTTCGTCCCACGGAGAATGTCGTGCCCTTTTTCGAGCAGCCACAGGTTGAAACCGCTCGGATCGGTGGGATGTCCGTACTTTACGATGTCCGGGTTGGCAATCAAGTCTTTGATGTACCTGGCACTGACACTGTCGACAGACGGGTCGCTCTCTAAAAGTTTTTCCAACTCCGACGAAGCGGACCTCTTCCAAGGAGCTTCGTGTGTTTCCTTTTGGTTATCCTTGGCGAAGGTTCCAATCAAGGGAACCTGGTTGAAGATTCTTTTTACATCATCGTCTCGACCGGCCTTGTTCTTGCCCCATGCCGGAATAGCCTGCTTGACAACATTCCCGACCTGTTCTAATGTTTTCGCCTTGCCACTTCCTTTTCCGTACCATGTGGCATAGTTGATGATGTTGTCGAGTTCATCCTTGCCAAGGTCTTTCAGCGTTTCCTTCATATTCTCGGGAACATTGAGAATGTCGGAATACTTGACGTATTCAGCAACGCTTTCGTCTGCGTGGTTAGCCTTGTTCTTCTTTGCGATATCCGACACTTCCTTCTTAGTTTTAACGCCTATTTTCCCCTGGTCTATCGCATCCAGGATTTCGGAGACCTTCTTTGCCTTGCTGACCGCTTCCTGATCAGCCAGATTGGAGAAGGCCATATTCCCTTCCCTTCTCATGCCGAACATTTCGGGAGTCATACCTTCAATTCCTTCTGGAATGTATTTCCCGGAAGCAGCCGCCCTGGTTTTTCTTGCGTAATCAGCGCCTGCCTTGGCCGAAGACGCACCCGCTTCCAAAACGTCTCTTATACCGCCAGCAGAAGCCCCTCTTCCTATTTCGCCGCTAAATTCAGCGAATCCAGGAAGCAATTTCCTGTAAAGATTTCTGTCAATCAGTTTATTGATCAGGGTTCCAGTGAGAACATCGCCAATACTAAAATCGGCTCGTTGATCCATTCCCTCGCCTTCACCGTATGCAATGGCGTCAGCAAACTCCGAAGCGAGAGGGACGGCCGCATTGCCGATAACGTCGGATACCGCACCTGGTATTCTTTTAACGACATTTTTCAGCGTTCCCTCACCCATTTTTCCAATAATTTCGCTAGCCTTCCTGAAAGCCCCCGGAGCCACCTTGCGAGCGATGGAACCGCCGAAGCCGGAAATCACACCACCTGGAGCGAGCATGGCCACGTTTTCACCAATATCGAGAGCCATGTCCTGCGCGTCAAAGTCGCCCTCGTTCTCGATGTGTTCCGTGGCCCTCGGGAATAAGGTCCTTGCCAAGAATCCGCTAAGAGTTCCGTCATGCACCGCGTCGTGCATGGCCTTTTTCTGCTCTTCGACAGCATTGTCTTTGAGGGCTCTTTTCCACAGTTCCTTTGTCAGCAGCCATCCGTTTTTTCCAAGGGTCGGATTTTCCTCGATGTAATCCTTCCATTCCTTTTGTTTCTTCGGGAAATCTTCGATAAACTTCTGCAACTTTGAACGAGGATTCTCGTTGCTGGTGGGGTCTTCTTCGATAGGAAGCGATTCGATTATCTTGACAAGCGTCGGTACGAGAGGATCGCCGGTAATCTTTACCCCATCGACATCAAGGAATGCGGGAATACCTCCTTTAAACTGCGACAAGTAAGCCTTGTCGCGCAGTTCATCGGTAAGGCCGGCCGCCAGCCCAGCATCTACGGCGTCCCTGTAAGAATGGGCAATTTCAGACGGAACGACGACCTTGTCATCTTCCAGCGCCGCACCCATCACTTTATCCAATTTAGTCACGGAGTCCTCCTATTTTTCGACAAGTTTTCCGTCGCGTAACGAGTAGTGCTTCTTGAGCGGCGAATTTTGCGGCAAATCGTTCCACATGGCCTGCAATCCGGCTCGGCTCAATTTTCCGGCTTCGGCGGCCATTCTTCTTGCTTCGTTGAGTTCTTTTTGGTAGCGCCCTTTGGCCTGTTGCGTTCTTCCCTTGTACTGCTGCACCATGGCCTGCAAATCCTTGGAGAGTTCACCGTTCGGGTTCTTGGCGATGTAGGATTCCATATCCTTGATGTCATCATCGGACAGAGAGCCGTTTTGCGACTTGGTCCACAGTTCGTTTCCCCATTGCAAAATGCTTCTCTTGTCTGCGCCAGCACCGGTCTCTACCTGTGAAATCTTCCTGTCGAGTTCGTGCCATTCTGCCGGGAGTTCTATTCCTGCGGCGGTTGCGTCACGGCGTGCCTTGTCGAGCATCACGCGGATGTTCGCCACCCTGGCCTCGCGCGTCTCGTCGCTGGTGTCATCAAGACCGAAAGCGAGTTTTCGTGCCTCGTCGATGCTGTTCCACACTCCGGCCTCTCCGGCCTTGCGTGCACCGGCCGCCCCCTGCTGCATGGACATTGCGCCCTGCACCATCGAGTTGTAGGCGTTCATGTCGCCAGCCTCGGCACGCTTTGCGGCCACGTCGACCATCCCGGAAGAGAAACCCGGGTTTTCACGGTCGAACTGCTCGATCTGCCTGTCGATTTCCGCAAGCTGGCTTTCGAGCGCGGCGAGTTCCTGTCTTTCTGCCTCGAACGGCTGAACCTGCACCGGCGTAGATACCGGGGCTCCCATGGCGGCAGAAGACGCGTCGAATGCAGCCTGTCCGCCCATGTTGACGGGTTGCTGTTGGCCTCTCCATCTGAAATCCATATAGTCTCCTTACCAGTTCGGGTCGTAATGGGACCTGCCCCATGCGCCCACGTTGATGTCAAGTCTGCCCTTCTTGTCGGCGGGCCCGTTGTGCGCGTACTTGCCGTTTCGCGGCATGGCGCGGCCTATCGACGGCGAGGTGAGAAGGTCCTTTACGGCCTCGGATGCCTCGCGGGGGTTGCTCCCGCCCCTGTACGTGTACCATTTGCCGCCGCCGCGGAACTGCACCTGGATCTTGTTGTTCGGCAGAATCCGCACTCCTGAAACGGCCGAAGAACCCGGCGTGAAGTCCACGCGGGGCTTCACGTCCTCTCCGGGCCACCAGCTCTGCAGCGCCTTTTCCGCCGCCGGACCGCCAGCCGAGAGCGCCCTGTTGTGCTCTTCGAGACTCTGGGCCAGTGCGCCCTTGTAAGCCAGAGCGCGGTCTATGCTCGCGTTGTTGTACGGCATGTCGCCGCCGACATACTGTATCGGGTAGTCGAAGTTCTCGGTGAGACCGGGGTACGTGAATGCGGCCCCGGGCAACTTCCTGCCGGCCGCTGCCGAAAGCACGCGCGACATCCTGCCGCCGGTAAACATGCCCACTCCCGGAAGGAGCGTCATCGCGAGCCTGGGCAGGGCCTCAAGAATCTGTTTCCACGGTACGGCCATTACATTCCGATCCTTTGTTTAATGGCCGCAATCTGCCGGGCGATCTGCTCGCGCTGCTGGACGAGCCTTGCACGTTCGTCGGCCTTTCCGCGGATGAGTCCTGCTGTGTCGCCGAAGAGTCGACGCTGGCGATCTTCCTCGTCGATTCTGCGCTGGCGATCCTCCATGCTCATTCGGTCGAGTTCCGCCTGGCGGGCAGCCATGCGCTGGCGCTCATCCTCGGCCCTGCGCGACTGTTTCGCCCTGTAGATCGAGTCGCCGATTGCCCCGAGATTTTCGCCCAAGCGTTCACGTTCGGTTACAGTTTTCGGAGGCGCGATGTTCACGCCCTTCCATCTAAAGCCTACACTCATCGGCATATACGTTCCTCCTTTTACGCAAAGAGAGAGCCCACAAACTTCGCAGCTCCGCCGATGATGTCGCCCATACCGTTAGTGCGGCTTGCGTTGAGGTTGGCCTTGTTCTGCGTGATGTCGCTCATCACTTCGAGGTTGGCGTTGTTCTGGTTGGCTACATTGGAGTAGTAGTTCCCGATCGCGTCGAAAAGCTGGTTCCTGTCGCCGCCATACACGCCAGCGAGCGTTCCGAGATTGTTTATTTTCTGCTGTCCGGTCTGCCATTCCTGCAGCTGCTGGCTGCGGTCCTGCATCATGCGGTCGTATGCGTTGCGCCATTCCTCCGACGCGAGCGCCTGCTGCTTGGCGGCCACCTTGTCGATGTAGTTGCTTGAGAACCTGTTACCGCCCGCCGCCGCCGAATTGTTGATGGCCGACATGGCTGCCGACACCCGCTGCTCGCGAGCCGGGTCAAGATAATCGTCTACGTTACCCGAATACTCGAAATCGCCACGGCTGTCGATGGCGTCGGCAAGACGCGAGACCGCGTCGTTGTACTTGGCCGCGTTGTCGCCGTACATTCCCTGCATCTGGTCGTAATACTGCCTGTACAGGGCGTTGTTCTTCGCTGCCGTGCTGTCGGCATACGCCTTGATATCGTCAAGGCTTCTTATTCCCTTGTCTACGGCGCTATTGTTGGAAGTTCCAAGAAAATCGCCAAGGTAGTCAAAGATTCCCATCAGTCGTCCTCCCGCTTTTCTTCCTTTTCGTCCTTCTTTTCCTTTTCGGCCTTCTTCTTGCGACCGATGGCCTCGTCGGCTCGGTCCAGGTCCATGTTGTCGCAGAAGTCCTCGATCGCGTCGCGGAGCTTCATCATACCTTCCATGATCTTCTTGTTATCCATTGTTGTCTCCTATAGTGCCGAACATGATGACCTGCACCACCGACTTTTCCGGCAACGTGAAATTCTTGTCCCTGGCCTTCAATACGCAACTACCCGCATTGGACGCGTTCGCCCACTGCAGGATGCTTGTCCTCGGCGGTGCGACCGGCAGGATCTGCGGCCCAGCGTCGAGGGTGGCCGTCATGGCCACCATGAACGGGGTCTTGACGACGTGCCATTCACGGTCGTCGTACTCGTTCCATATCCCCGTAAGGACTCCCCAGACATCCTCCTTGGGGCTTGCTCCGTTGATGTGGGCGTTTCTCATCAGATCATCTCCGCCGTGGATTCCGCCCTTACCGAGCAGGAGTTGAGGGTTAGTTCCGTCGGGTGCGAGTAGGTGACGCGCAGGACGCACTTGCGGCACATCCCGAGATTGCGGAACCTAACGCGGTGCAAGTAGTCGCCGGTATGCCCAAGGCTCGCACTCTTCACGTTCCCGAAGGTGTTGCCGCCGTCCTTCGACACTTCGAGAAGCAGCATGGGCTTCAACGCGTAGTCGTCCCAGGAGCCCACGTTGCACTCGACCGCGAGTTCCTCAAGGATGAAGTTCTTTAGTCCGTCGACGATTACTGCTGTCTGCCTGTGGCGAATCATCGGGTACACGGTGCCGTCGGGGAAGTCCTCGCTCCAGTAGTCGGAATGGAACGAACACACGCACCCGTCGTTCGTGAACGTGTAGAACTTCTCGCGGTAGTAGGCAACGCCGCCAGCCCGCCACTGGGACTCTATGCCTGTCTTCCTGTTCCTGCTCGTTCGCTGGTGCCACCCGCCGTCCAGGGTGTCGTACACCCACGTCTCTCCAACGCTATCGAGCTGCAGCACGAAGAAGTTGTGGTCCGCGACGGAGTAGCAGAACCCGTAGGCGGAGCCAGTTGATTCCTGGAGCAGCTTGTGCTCCAGCCAGTCCTCGGAAATTTTCTTGAACGACGTCCCGCTGACCATCATTACGGCCTTGCCGTACTGCGCGCCGCTGGCGACGAAGTAGACGACGGAACCGGAACTAGCAAGGCTCGAAGGCGCCTCTAGCCCGAACGAGTTCTGCGCCGTATAGCTGGTACGGATCCAGTCCTCGAACTCCCCGCTGCCGCGCTGCCATATTTCCACGGTCTTCGGCCCGAACACGTAGAGCGTCGGCCCTACCGCGTAGAGCCCGTTGATGTTGTCGCTGGAACTTTCCGTGTTGAAGTACTGCTGCACCTGGTAGTCGTCCTCGAACACGTGCAGTCTCGACTCCAGGTATTCGGTCTTGACGGTGACTCCGTCCGACTCGTATTCGGGCTTACCGTCTGCGCCCATCTTGAACATCTTGCGGGTCACATCCGCCAGTGGATACGGTATGGAGTAGTAGCAGTAGCCGCTCTGCGAGTCGTTGATGACGATGGAGCCACCCACGACAGCCACGTGCGACGGGGTCACGTTACCTTCACGCGAAGTAATACGCTCTGGCGTCTGTATCTGCACCAGGCCGCCCCCTTTGAGAAGGTCGTAGTAGTAGAGGCTCGCCCCGTCCGCCACGAGCAGCAACGCGTGCGGGCCGCCCGTCTCTGCGAAACTCACGCGCTGGCCGTTAGGAGCCACGTTGCCTATTTCAGTGCGGTTGCCGTACGCGTCGAACCTGTAGAGCGTATTCCCGAGCACGGCGAACATGTCCTCCGGGCTCTGCATGGCAGAAAGGCCTATAGTCGACACGTAGGCGCCCCTGCACCTCGCGCCGTCCTGGATTACGGACAACAGCTTCATGCCCGGCAGGCTCTCCATGTACTCGTCGGAGCCGTTCTTCGAGTAGTACATGTTGCACGACCACTGCGCACCCTGGATTCCGGGAAACTTCGACTTGTTGGACGCACCGACAAGGAACTGTGTTACCTTCGACGTAGCCATATCAGAGACCCACCCCGCCGAGGCCGTTGTAGAAGTCGTCCATGTAGCCGCCGCACCCGTTGTCGATGTTCGTCAGCGGTCGGTTCTGCAAGGTGTTCCTGTCTATCGAGTCCTTTGCTTCTACCAAGTCGCGCTCCGCCTGCTCTAGGTACGAGTACAGCTTGTACTTCCTCGCTATACGGACTTCGAGAGCGTAGAGAATCAAGTTGTGGTACAAATCGGAAAGATAAATGGTGTCGCCGAGCCTGTATTTCGGCAGGCTCGCGTTGACGAAAATCTTCAGCTCGACCGGGGCCGAGCCGTTGAGTTTAAGCACTCCAACGACGCGTCTTTTCCCGCTCGGGGCCAACTCGTCGCCGAGCGAGTAGGAGTACAGTTGCGGCAGGCTGAACGTGTTGCAGGCGGCCAGGTCCTCGGGTGTAGCGCCCGTAAGACGCATCCACCTGATGCCCACCTTCCTCGACACGCCCTGCACGCTGTCGGGCGGTTCGGAGTCCACGCCGTGCGGAGGGGCGGTCTCGCCTTCCTCCAGTTTACGGAAAGTGACGGAACCGGCGGCGGTGCATCCGTACTCGCGCACCGTGACCGACATGTATCCGTCCTGGTTGAGCTGCGTCACGGCCCTGTTCAGCAGCCCCTCGCAGCTTGCGGCGAGTTCGCCGCCCACCGTCTCGCCGTCGCCGACGAGGCTCATGTCCTCGCACGCAGTCTGTATAAGTTCGTTTACGGTCATGTAGTAACCTCTCACCCATCAACTACCCGCGACATAAGAAAGCCCCCGGCGGCATTCCGTCGGGGACTCGTTGGGAGGGGAGAAAACCCTGCTACGGGAGTTCGAGGTACGTGGTCACGGATTCCCGCGGTTCGAGAATCTTGGCGAGGTACGGCAGGTCGATGCGGAGCAGCTTCACGCCGTTCTTGCCGTCGCCGAAGGCCATGAGCTTCAGGGTGATGTTCTCGAAGGAACCCACGTCCTGGTCGTCAGAACCCGGAAGGCTGTCGAAGCGGTACTGGTCCCACTTGAGGGATTCCTCGGTACGCACCTGGCCGACTGCGTACTTCTTCGATGCAGTCAGCAACGGGGTGAGCGTGAAGGTCGCCGTGCCGGAGGAGATTGCGGCGGCCAAGGTCGTCGCGTCCATCCATGCGTTGGCGTTGTTGTAGCCCTTGCCCTGAGAGGTGATGCGCAGTTCCGGGATGCCGTAGACGGTATTTGCGCCCTGCTTTTCCTTGCCCCAGATGATGACGTAGTCGTTATTGGTCTCGATGCCTGCGGCGTTGCGGATCTTGAGGCCGGTCACCTTGTAGGCGGCGCCCACGATGAGGGAGCCGGTACCGGAGCCGGTAGCGGTCACGATGGGTTCGAGGCCAATCACGTTGCTGTTTGCGTCGGTGACGACGGTCGCGGAGATAGTCGGTGCGGCGTCCATGCCGGTAGTGTCGACAATCGGGGTGTTGGCGATTTCGATCTGCTGGGCGCCGGAATAGCGTCCGAGGTAAGCGTCGCCGTAAATCTTTTCCATCTCGGCGGACGGGATGAACTTCGCGAGGCCGCTTTCGGCGATGTCGCCCATGATGTCCGGGTTCTGGAACGAGAGGAAACGGCCACCGATGCCGAGGTCGCGCAGCTTGGATGCGGACTTGGTGAGAAGACCGAAGTCGACCGTAGTCCTTACGACGGCCTGGACGGAACGGATCATGTTTTCTTCCATCACTTCCTTCTGGGTAGTGAGGGCGAGGTTCTTTGCTCTCGGTTCCGCGATTTCGTCCTTGAAGGACTCGATGTCGACGAGGTCGTTCCAGAGGTCGGTTTCACAAGACGTGTTCTTGTTGTTGATGTATGCGCTGACTTCCGGTTCGTTGATTGCGTCGGGGTCGGCGACGATGCCGTCCTTTACGGTGCCCGGGTCGGGAAGGTAGCCGTTCACCTTCTGGCCGTACTTCTTGCCCTTGATTTCGGACTGGCTGAAGAAGGACTTGGAGCCCTTGACGTATGCCATCTGGTCTTCGACCATGGCGGCGATAATCTTGAGTTTCTTGTTGTTGGCAAAAGCCATAGTTTACCCCTGCGGATAAAAGGTTGTACGTGGATTTCCGCGGCCCAACGGAGAACAGAGCCATTTCGCGGACTTTGTACAGCCTTCCGCACGGGCGAGAAAGGATTCCGGCCTTTTCCGGAAGGGTCTTGCAATAACCCTTCACCTTACAACTACCCGCAAAAAGGGCACCCCCCCCCCGGAAGGAGGGTGCCATGACGGAGAAACGGAATCCTTTAGCCTATCGCCTGATGAACGCGAGCATGGCATCCTTGTCGCTGAAGATGTCCGGCTTGGTACCGCCGCCCGCCTGCTTACCGGGCTTGCCGATATGCGGCATGGCTGGCTTGCGCTGCTGTGCCGGAGCTCCACCAGTAGGCGCCGCCTGTCCCGAGAGTTCGCGTTCCACGTTGCGGAGCTCGTAGTAGATGTCGAGAGGGGAGGACCCCTCGCCGAACACGCGGCGGAACGTGGCGCTGTCGTCGAGCATGCGCTCGAACACCTTCGGACCGTTCGGGTTGTTCATAAGGAAGTCGGACGCGACGGGGCACGCGTCGAGAATCTCGCCGAGGCCGTTCCTGTTCGCGTACTGGATCTTGGCGAGGAACTTCTGCGCCCTGGCCTTGTCCTCGCCGAACGCGCGGTCAACGTGGGAGAGCCACTTCTGCTGCTGTTCCGCGAGTTCAGCCTCGGCCTCCTTCTGCTTCCTTGCGGATTCCTCCTCCTTCGCCCTGCGCTCGGCGTCCTTTCCGTCGCGTTCCGCCATGATGGCTTCCACGCGGCGCTGCGTCAGGTAGTCGATGTACTCGTCGTCGGTATCGAAGTCCTTGCGTTCCTTGACAGGGGGCTTCGGTGCCACCTGCTTCCTGAGTTCCTCGAGTTGCTTCTCCATGTCCGCGTACTTGCGGTCTCGTTCGGCGAGTTCGGCCGCGTGCTTCTGGTTCATCTTGTCCAGCTTGCGGCGGAACGAGAATTCCGCGCGTGACAGCGGGTCGTCGTCACCATTCCCGGGAGTGCCGCCGCTACCGCCGTTCCCGGCGGGCGGGTTGTCGTCCTTCGGGGGTTCGCCCGCTTCCGCCGGGGGTGTTTCCACCGGCGGCTCTTCGTGCGGCGGTTCCACCGCTGGCGGGGTTTCCGTCGGCGGTTCGTGCTGCTGTTCTTCGGTCTTCATCGACTCGATAAGTTCGTCTACTCTTGACATCTTTGTACCTCTGTCTTTTTGTTGGTTGTTGCCTGAATCTTCCTTCCGTACAGGTCGGACACCTGCCCACTGGACGCCACCTGCTCCACCGGCGCCCCTATCTGACTCTCTGTCAGCATTTCCGCCCTGCGGTTCCTCGTGAGCACGTTGCGCAGTATGTTGCGCAGCCTGTTCTGCGCGATCTTCACGAAAAGGTTCACCATCACCCTCGGCCGTTCAGTTGACACCTTTCCGCACGCGATAGCCCGGAAAACGAGCATCACTAGCTCGCCCTGCGTGTCCGGCGAGAACATAAGTTCCCTGCGCACTCCCATCGCCGGGCATTTCCGCAAAAGGGTGCGTGTCGCTAGGTCTACGATGTCGATTACCGTGAGCCCCAGCATGTTCTCTATCTCGGCGGGGGCGTTCCCCGCCATGTGCAGCCTCACGGCCATGGCCAGCGCGTCGGCGTGGCCCCACCAGTCCATCCTCTTCGCCACCGTCAGTCCTCCGACATCATCCGTTCCAGTTCTTCCTCGCTCACCTCATTCACGGCAAGCGCCTTCATCGCGGGGTCGTCGATGGCAGACACCTCGACACAAGTGAGCATCCCCGCGTCAAAAATGTCGGTAGACATCTTCAGCAGGATCCTGAGCTCTTCCTTCGGTGTAATCAGCAGCCTGCCCTGCTTGTTCTTGTGCCAGGAGATGGCGCAAGCCTGCCTTTTCAGTTCCGGCGTCAGCTCGAACCCGTCAACGCACAGGCCTTCCTTGATCAAGCCGGTAAAGTTGAAAGCCATCTCCGCCCTGATGTTCCCGAACTTTTCCCTGTTGTCCTTGGTCGGCGCTCCCCCGAACGCGACCTGGAAGCACGGAAAATGGTACTTGAGCACGTTGTATTCGTGATCGCTGAACGCCATGTCCATGTTCAATATGTCGATAGGGACTTCACTGTTGCTCTTGAGGACTCGCTTTACGGTCTCTTCGTGGTCGATCTCGTTCAGCTTCCACATCTCCAGGGTCTGCTTTCCGCGCCTCTTGAAGAAGGCGGTCGCGTCCCGCTCGACCCCTTCCGCGCAGTCAAGCCCGGCAATCACGGTGTTGTCCAGCGACATCGCCGGATAGGTCGGGAACTGGTCGATCTTGATGAGGGCGGACGCCATCGAGCCGACAAGCAGTTCGCCGTCGAGTTCCTGCCGCCTCATCTCCTCCGTGGCGATTCCGGAAAGCATCAGCCTGTACTGTTCGTCAGTGATGAACACGTTGTCGCGGGTACGGGCGCGGATTATCTCCCAGTCGCAGTCCGGCGACGCCATCAGCACGTTCCACATCGAATCCATTTTCGGGGTGGTGGCGGCGTAAATATGCGGGTTCCTTACTTCGGGGCCGCGCATGCACGGACCCCAGACGGATAGTATGTCGACGGGCGCGAGGAACGCCTCGTCGAGCACCATCTTCGAGATGTTCGTATATCCGCGCGACGCGTCCACGGACTCGTACGTGCCGAAGTAGACGCAGTGGCCGTTGTAGCGCATCTGCATGGGCGCCTCGCGCCATTCGATCAGGTTGTAGACGCCCCATTCGGCCGCAATCCTCTTGATTTCGGCGTACAGGGTGTCGTGAAGGGTGTCGTAGCGCTGGCCGCCCACCATCACGTTCTGCCCCGTGAAAAGGGCTATCAGGATGAGCACGGCGAGCACGTAGGACTTGCCCGCGCCACGGCCGCAGATGAGGATGGTCTTTCCCGCCTTCGAGGCTAGGAGCTTCATCTGGTGGGGTAGCAGTTTCAGTTGAACCTTCACTGCACCTCCACGCCGGTGATCTCGATTTCGAGCTTGGAATCGACCTTCCCGGAAAGCTCCACCTTCTGCTTCCTGTTCTCGGACTCCTCGGAGCTGTTGAAGTCGAAGCCGGCCTTTTCCATGGCCTTCAGCAGGAGTTCGCCCTTCTTCCACAGCTTCTTGTCGATGGCCTTGAAGAACTCGGACGGTATGTCGTATGCCGTCGCGGCCATGACGAAGTTGCGGTGCTGTTCAGCCCTCAGCGTCCGGAGCGTTGCGGATCTTCTGGCCCCCTTTTTCGTCTCCCCGGCCGTCAGTCTATGGAGCCTAGGGCCGAAATTCTCCAGTTTCGACCTTTTGCCCTCCTTTTCGGGTTCTTGACGGTTGACTTGACGCTTGGAAGCCATGGGCGCCTCACTTCGACCGGATGTCCTGGCGGAGTTCCCAAATTTCGCACAGGATGGACCGCAGGAGCCCCGGGATGTGCAGTGGGTGGTCCTTGTAGGGGTTGACCCTTGCGTGCTCTTCCACGGCGCCTTCCGTGCGATTTCCGCCGCCCGCGGTTTTATTCGTTCCGGATTTAAATTTGGCTACGGGCGCCTTTTTCGTCGCCTTCGCCGCATCATTCTTCGCCATAAAGCCTCCCAGTTCACGCGAGATTGATACAGTTGATACACTTCTGTTTTATGAATATATACAAATACGCGCACGAAGTCAAGGGGAAAACAAAAAAAAGCCGCAAGATGCGGCCTTTACGGGAAATTTTCTCGCGGAATGCGGGTTTACCAGTGGTTTATCAGGGCGCACACGGCGAAGAAGAGCACTAGCCCGAGCAGGGCGGACCTGCACACGTACTGGAAGAACGACACCACGGCCAGGAACGCACATCCCGCGCCGACCATCTTCGCCCCGTCCCAAAGGGCCTCCGACGACGGCAATGACACCCTGCCAGTAGCGATGCCGTACACGCACAGCGCCAAAAATCCCCCGACAAGCAGCAGAACGTACGCCCTTACCACCCATTCAAAGTACTCCCCCGGCAAGTCCTGCAACTTGTCGTCGAGCCACTCGTAGGCCCTCACGATGAAGAACTTCTTTTTTTCCATGTCGCCCCCTCCCCTATACCGCGACCTTGAACACGATTCCGCCCGTCACGTAGCGGTGGATGATGGAGTTGATGAGCGTCTGGTAGGGCATGCCGGCGGCCCTGGCCATCTCCTTGATGCCCTTGAGGTCCTCGTGCTGCATGCGGATAGAGACAACCTTTGCGGCCTCCTGCAAGGCATTCTTCAGCCGGGTCTCCTCCGCTTCCGGGAGCCGAGCGTCCGGGGAGTTCTCCACGGCTTCCATGAGCTTTCGTTCTTCGTCGTCGAAGGGTTTGTTCACCAGATCTACCATAGCGGCCTCCTTTTGTCCCACTTCCTGGACTTGAATGCTGTCTTGATGAAGAAATCGCCGTTATCCTCCTCGACGAACGGGGCGCACACGGCATGGTCGTCGAGCACGACGACAATCATGAGCTGTCCCGGGTGTCCGTCCTGGTTCTCCACCGGCCTGACGGCGAAATTACCAAGCGCGACTTCGGCGGAGATGTCGTTGAAGTCGATACCCCTTTCGGCGAGGACCTTCTCGGCTTTTTCTTCGTTCCACTTAATCATATTTACAATATATATACTTTATAAACTTTTGTCAATAGTTTTTATTGACTTTTTTTTCAAAAACCATCATTCCTCGTCAATCCTGAAGCGCTCGTGATATTTCAACACCTTGTAGGCGGCAACCTTGCCGCATACAGTGGACACTTCCACGTCAACGAGGAACCCGTAACCGAAAATATTGTCCTTCAGTCCTATCACCGCAGTCTTGAACTTCGGGTCGATGTAGATGACCTTCTTGGGAGAACCCGAAAACCTCTCGATTACGGCCCTGTCTCCTACGTTGTCCTTCGAGTCGCGGATCTGCTTGAAGTACAGGACCTCCTGGACGAAGATGTTCTTTTCCGGCAACCTAGCCGTGTCTATGACGTACTGGGCGCTCTCCCCGATATCTTTCCCGTCATTATCGCCAAACCTGTAGACGTTGACGGTGTTCCCGTTCCCCTTGATGGTGATTTCAGTATTTCCTCCGGCATCCTTCGCCGTAGGCGCCACGATGCGCTTCACGTGTTCCAGCGTGGAGAGGGAAATATCCTCCCTTTCCTTGGACCTGGTAGCCAGTGCGGTAAAGACTCCGTGCAGGTGCGCCCCGAACTCCACGATGGTGTTAAAGTTCTCCGCGATCGGGACCAGCAGCGGGATGGACGAGACTAGCAGCAGCTCGATGCTGCCCTTCCTGATTTCCTTTACCTTGAGCTCTGCATTGCAGTCCCGCTCGTGAGCGTTGCAGAAATCCCTGAACTCCGCCGCCATGGCGTTCATCGAATCGGCCAGGTCCGACAGGCTGACCATGCTGTTGTTGAAGATGTGGATGTCGAGGTAGTCCTGTTCCATACCCAGAATATAGGATAATCGCCATGAAAAATCAATGAAAATCTGTAAGCACCCCTCTTCTCGCGC
>JAZQBR010000099.1:0-2590 GCA_045545855.1 Kiritimatiellia bacterium
AGCGAAGATTGCAGATTTCGCACTTGTCGCCAAAGGCATCCTCCGTCGGGAAGGACAGGGCCGCTCGACGCACTATGTGCTGGCGTGAAGAATATGGAAATGAATGATTTCAAGTGCCGGATGTGCGGGGCGTGCTGCCGCATAAAGGACGGGATCGTGCGCGTCTCGGACGCGGAGATTGCGCGCATCGCGGCGTTTCTTGGAATGGATGAGGCCGAGTTCATCGAGCGTGAGACCGAAGTCGCGCCAGACCGCAAGAGCCTGATTCTCAAGAGCCGTCCGGACGGCTCGTGCGCCTATCTGACGGAGGACAACCTCTGCCGCATCAATACCGTGAAGCCCGAGAAGTGCCGGACGTTTCCCTTTGAGTGGACCAATCCTGACTCCGCCGAAGTCTGTCCGGGACTGGCAAAGTTGGAAAGGTAAGCTTATGGAAAACTACATCTGGAAATACAAGACGCCAGAGGGATTCGACGATCTCGTGATGCGCGGGGAAGATCAGGAAGCTGCTGTCGTTCGCCGGCTCCCAACGCGACATCGCCGACCCGTGGTACACCGGCAACTTCGACCAGACTTACGCCGACATCCTTGAAGGCTGCACGGCGCTTCTGAAGAGCCTGTAAGCTAACTAAAGAAGGGAAAGAACAATGAAAAAACTGGAAACTGGCAACATTGGAATTGGCAACACTTCCACATTGGCAACATTCAACAAAATGATTGCCATTGTCGCACTCCTGGCGGCGGGTGGTTGCCAGTCGATGAAGGAGAACGGCATGTTTTCGCCTCGTTCCGGCGAACTGTTCCAGACGACGAAGATGGGCACGGGCGTGGTGGCGTCAAGTTGCGTCTTCCCAACGGCGCTGGGTTGGCTCGCTATGCAAAAAGGACATTTGATCGGGTTGCCGGTCGCCATCATCTTTTCGCCGTTTGCCATCGTCGCGCCCGTCTTGGACCTTGGCGTGGTTTCGCCATTGACTGACTTGGCCTGTCTGCCGTACGACCTGTCCCAGCCGCAGCATGGTTTTTACATCCGGATCGTCGACGAGGAAGGCAAGCCGATTCCCGGAGCCTATATTTCCGGAAGCGTAGAAAACGATGATGATAGTCACCTTTTGTCAACGACGGATTTGTGCGGCACGACAGACGAAGCTGGCGAATTCTATGTCGGGCGGCTCTTCAAGTGCTATGGTTCGATGTCGGTAAAGGCTTCGGGGTATGCACCTTGGCTTGAGTCGAAAAGCATTTGGCCTCCTGAGAACGAGAAGTGTTCAGGCGGGCAGTCGACAGTCACAAACGCCATCCCCACGGGGGAGCGTATCGTGTTGCAGTATGTAATGAAGCGGTCGAACGTCGGCGATTGGAACCAGAAGTCCGACCTTTCGCGCGAAGAAGTCGAGAAGCTTTGCGTGGGAACCTGGAGGCCCGACGAAGACGCATGCAAGTTCATCGCTGATGAATTAGGCTTGAAGACCGGACAGGAGAACCCGGCGGAACACTGGATCGAGCTGCATTCCGACGGAACTGCGGTTTGTCATGCGCCAGGGCGTTACTACAAGAGCAGTGTCAGTTCGCTCTATAGCTATGAACTGGGCAATTTTCAGGATTCGTTCGCATGGACGATTGAACGAAACGAGGCGTCTCTATGGCGACCTGTGTCAGGGAATGCCTGGATACTTATGCCATGGACATGGCGTGCTCGCCTGTCCGTCGTGGATGAGAAGGAAAAATATCGCAAGACTGCGCGATACTATCTTGGAGAAGACGACAAAGGTGTCTATCTTGCAGCTGAATGCGAAGACTATTACATACCTCCGCGCTGTATACTCAAGTTCCGCAAAGTGCCTGGCTTGGAAGAACCCCCGCCCCCACGCGGCGGAGCTGACTCTGGCATGTGAGTGTGACGGGGCAGGCGGATAGGCTTTCTATCGCGCCCTGGCGGCGGCAAGCACGTTTGCTGATTGGTTCCCGGTTTCCATCTGTCTGACGATGGCAAGGCCAATACCGCCTTTCCCGTGCTGGGATATTGAACTTCCACAACGGTTGGATAACCCCAGTGCTTGGTTGGTCATTCAAGTAGCCATAACATACAAGTCTAAAAGGTCGGAGGCAAACATTGGCAAATGGCAACATTGGTATTGGCAATATTTTCACATTGGCAACATTCAACAGGATGTTTGCGCGGGCCGGGGGAGAATGTTGCCAATATGGAAATGTTGCCAGCACCAATTCCAATATTTCGCCAGTTCTCGGCAAGATGCAAAACGCAGTGGGAGCGAAGCATGCCTTTCAGGTCGTGATGAATCTACCATTTATTCAATCCGATGCGTTTGCTTACACAGCCCCGGTTGTCGTGCCAGCAAGGACCTTCCTTGCGCAGTTGCCGTAGATGGCTTGACCGTGGGCCGTCACGGCATTTTTAGATAGTCTGCCGAGGACTAAGCCCTGATTGCGATTCCGCCCCCGCTTGACATTTCGGCGTGTTTATGAGATACTACACTTGCCGCGCCATAAGGCGGGCAGGGAGCGTAGATGAACATAACAGTGCGTCCAGGCTGGCAGTGCGGCGAAGTTTTCAAAGTCGGAGGCCAAG
>JAZQBR010000100.1:0-2898 GCA_045545855.1 Kiritimatiellia bacterium
GCACGACACTTTTAATGTTGGGGTCGCGGGTCCGATCCCCGCCAGTCCGACCATTCCCCAAGCCATGACCTTGCGGCCGCGGCTTTTGTTTTAAGTCGGATCGTAGCCATGTCGTTCTGTGGGCCAAGGAGTTGTCATAGCCCTTTGTCTTCCTAAGACCGCTTGGCCTCCGACTTGCACGACACTTTTAATGTTGGGGTCGCGGGTCCGATCCCCGCCAGTCCGACCATTCCCCAAGCCATGACCTTGCGGCCGCGGCTTTTGTTTTCGGTCGCCCCGCCAAGCCCGATTCTCCTGTGTTTAGTGTCGTTTGTCTCCATTTCGTTTGTTTTGCCAGTCAGCCCGATGGTTGCCCAACGCCACTATTATACCATATTTTGGCGGATGATTTGAACTGTATTGCAAAACTTTTTTGCGGGGCGCTCTCGCCGCAGGCACTCCCGGCCGACCCTCAACGCGCCACACCACAACCGAAAAGCGCGAAATCGCCCCTCGCCGGATCGTCCGGAAACGCCATCGCCAGTATTGCCGTGAGTCGGCGCGCCGCACACATCGAGGTCGACGCGCTCTTCAGAAGGCCGAGCTTGATTGCCTCTTGAACAACATGCGTATCCATCGGGACTATTAGCGTGCGGCGGTCGATAAACTCGGCCCAGAGCCCCAGATCGACAGGCGAAGGCCCGCGAACCATCCACCTGAGAAACATGCACACGCGCTTGCAGGCCGAGCGCGCGTCCTTGGGCACAACATCCGCAGACCCCCTTTCGCGAAACGCGCGACAGATCGCCTCCACGGCTTTGACGCCATCACCACAAGCTTCGGCCCGCACAAGCTCGCCGAGGGTCCCTCGCTCGCGCATGACCTCCCTGTACGCCCGCAGGAATGAATTCATCGTCTTGTAAGTGAAAAATCTATAAAAGCAACGCGACCCGTCCGGCGGCAGATCGGCTTCGAAGCCGCCGTCTCTCACCCAACGGTCGATATCGCCGCCTGCACGTTCCAGGAGCCACGCGATCTTCGGGATGAACTGACTGCGGCTGCCGAAGCTGAGAGCGGCCGAGACGAAAGCGGTCGCCTCCTGGTTGGCCGCTCCAGACACTTGATGCATGAACCACGAAGGGTCGCCCGCCAGGAACTGCGGCGTTTCGTACCTGTCGGCGTAATCGCGCAGAAGCGCCGCCAATTCGCCGTCAAGCCGGCAAGCCCGCGTCGCCATCTCCAGCCCCCGCGCGCCGCCTTAGAAGACCGCTCGTCCACTCGCCGTACGTCTTGCGCGAGATTTCGGCAAAACCCTGCGCCTCGAACGCCGCAAGAACCTCCGGATAAATCTGAGAGAGAATCCCCGAAATGACGAGACTCCCCTTCACATAGCCGGCAATCTCCCCCGCGAACGCGACTAAAAGCGGGCCCAGTATGTTCGCAACCACCAAATCGGCCGGCTCGAAGCCCGGCGCGCCGGCGCGCGGCGCAACGCCCTGCAGCGCGAGATCGGGGTAGATACCCTTCGCCGCCTCTATTGACGCGTCAAGCGTGACAGAACCGCCGCCGAGAGCAAACTGGCGATATTCGACCTTGACGCCGTTCGCGGCGGCGTTCTCGCGCGACGCAGATACAGCCTCCTCGTCTATATCGAAACCTGCAACCGGCGCGTAGCCCAGTTTCGCGGCGGCTATCGAAAGTATGCCCGAACCGCAGCCCATGTCGAGAAACGAGCCGCCGCACTGCGCCAACTCGTCGACGTACTCAAGGCACGCGCGCGTCGTCTCGTGTTTGCCAGTGCCGAATGCCATGCCGGGATCAAGCGTCACGACAACGCGTGCCTCGTCGCCGGCCTCTCTCGTTAGCGTCTCCTTCTCCCAGACCGGCACTATGAGAAGCCGCCGGCCGATACGCTCTGTCTTGAAGTGGCGGCGATAACTGAGCTTCCAGTCCTCATCGGGCAGCTCGGCGCTCTCGATCGCCGCGTCGGCCCCTATAATCGCAAGCGCGTCCCTAAGGCGCGACTTCGCCTCGTCGACGCGACCGGCTTCGGGAAAATAAATCTGGATCTCGGTCTTTGTCGCCTCTATATCACGGTATGAAGACAAAACGAAGTCCCCTCCATCGAAAACTTCGAAGAGGGGACCCGCCAACTCGTCCTCAAGCTGGCAATAGACCTTGTTCACGCCTTCTTGGCAACAAGCTTCTTGACCACCGCCGGACGCTGCACGAGCACGCGAACCGCCTCGTCGCCCATCAGACTGACATCCTCTTCCTTCATGCCGAACTTGACCAGACGCGCGCGCTGAGCCTTGTTCTTGCGCGCCTTGCCGGCTGGAGTCTTGCACGGACGAACGTGCGATTCCTTGCGAAGTGTACGACCTGTACCCATTGTTTACCTCTTTCTTTCTTTGCCCGGTTTTCATCGGGCGAAACGCTGTTGAGTTGGTGGACCCGGCGGGACTTGAACCCACGACCCGGAGATTATGAGTCACCTGCTCTGACCGACTGAGCTACGGGTCCGCAACGGTCAAATAGTATATCAAATTTTCTTCACGCGCTCAAGGGGGTATTTTTGGTATTTTCTGCCGCTGACTTCCTCGTAAGGCATCCCGATTTTGTCCGCAGCGTCTTTGAGGTCGTCGGGTGTGTTCTTGATTATCGCCGCGAATCGCGTAATGGAGATGCGATGTGAATCTGGCTGTTCGGGGTTCTAAACCGTCCGGGACGCCAGACTATCCTGTGCCAGGGGCTGTTTGGGGGACGTGCGAATATGGTCGTACCTCCCCGTAGGCGGGATTCTCATGACTCGGGGGTAATGATGTGCTGGGTGCCCACCCACGTGCCATTGGGTGCCCACCCACGTGCTCTTGGGTGGCCACCCACATGCCCTTGGGTGGCCACCCAAGCGGTCATGGG
>JAZQBR010000101.1:0-10610 GCA_045545855.1 Kiritimatiellia bacterium
GCCCGCGATCATAAAGGAGTAAACCGATGAAATGCCCCAAATGCGGCAGTGATGACGACAAGGTGCTTGACTCGCGCAGCGCGCGGGACGGCGCCGCCATCCGCCGTCGCCGCGAGTGCGTCGCGTGCGGGCACAGGTTCACGACTTACGAAGAGATAGACCGGGCGGACGCGATTGTGGTGAAGTCCGACGGGTCGCGCCAGCCTTTCGACAGGGCGAAGCTCGATACTGCAATCAGGCGCGCGTGCGGCAAGCGGCCCGTCAGCGACGAGCAGATACGTACAATGATAGACCATGTCATCGCGAAGCTTGATGGCGACGAGGTCAAGTCCACAGACATAGCAGAGCTTGTGATGGATGAGCTTCACAGGGTCGACGAAGTCGCGTACATACGCTTCGCCAGCGTGTATCGCCGCTTTACAGACGTCGCACAGTTTTTGTCGGCGATAACGGAGATGATAAAGAAATGAACACCGAATACCAGCGCCCGCCGGTCAAGGTGGCTGTCGTAGGCCTAGGGCGGTCGATGTTCGGCAGCCACTACCCTATATTCAAGCAGAACCCCCAGCTCTTCAAGATTGTTGCGGCGTGCGACATGATAAAAGAGCGCCGCGACATCATCGCCCAAGACTACCCTGACTGCAAGATGTTCCGACGCTTCTCCGACATGCTCGACGAGCGCGATATCGATCTTGTAGACATCGCGACATGTTCGGCCGACCATGTCAAGCACACGCTTATGTCGCTTGAAAAGGGGTTCTGGACGCTTGTAGAGTCGCCGCTGGCGCTGACGCTCGATGATGCGCAGATAATCCGCGGGGCGGCGACCAAGGCCAAGAACAGGCTTCTTGTGCTGCAGCGCGGGCTCTTCGCGCCGGATTTCCAGCTGGCGCAGTCGATGATGACCGACCTGCGGCTTGGCGAGATATACCAGATACAGATTCGCAGCGAAGACTACATACGCCGCGACGACTGGCAGACCGTCAAGCGGCTTGGCGGCGGCGCCGCGTACTACGCGATGACCGATTTGATCCTTCAGGCGCTGAAACTTCTGCCGGCTCCTCCTATTCAGATGTGGAGTGAGCTTAAGCGCATCGCCTCGCTCGGCGACGCTGAGGATTATGTGCACGTAAACCTAAAGACGCGCACCCAGGTTTCGGCCGATATCGAGTTTAATGGCGGTGTGCTGCCGGAGTGCCGCGGCCCGTCGTTCGTCATCCGCGGGGAGCGCGGCGTCTTTACCGTGCGCCACGGCGAATGCTCCGGCGTTCTTACCGTTATCGACCCCGACTACCAGCTGCCGCGCCGCAGGTCGAGCGTGCGCACGCCCGAGCTTCAGGATATGCACGAGGAGCTGCCGGTCAAGACGTTCGAGATCAAGCTCCCGGCGGACGCTCTCCACGGCCCCGGCGCGTTCTGGAAGCGCGTCTACGACACGATAAGGACGGCCGAGCCGTTCCCGTTCCAGCTCGAGGACTCGATAGAGGCCGTGAAATTCGCCCATCTCATGAAGAAGACAAGTCCGTTCGGGAGTTGACAAATGGCGAGTATGACGCAGAGCCTCGAGGACTACCTCGAAACCATCTACGTGCTTATCGGCGAAAAGGGCGAGGCTTGCGTTCGCGATGTGGCAAAGACGCTCGACGTAAAGATGCCGAGCGTTGTCAAGGCCATTCACGAGCTCAAGGGCATGGAGCTCGTCACGCAGGAGCCGTACTCGCCGATCAAGCTTACGGCAAAAGGCCGCCGGCTCGCCAGCAGCGTACTCAACAGGCATACGCTTCTGAGGTCTTTTCTTCTCAAGCTTGGCGTCACACGCAAGACGGCCGACGTCGATGCGTGCCGCATGGAACACATTCTCTCAGCAGAGACATTGGATAAGATACGTACGTTCACGGAGGCAAAGCGATGAAAAGCCAGCTAAACAACCTAAGGCAGCTCCAGGAGCTTGTCCTTATAAGAGACGAACACAACCAAACGGGCGACGGCAGCCACATGGACCAGCTCAACGACGCGATCTTCGAGCTTCATGACAAGCTCGAGCCCCAGGTCGCCGCTCTCTACGACAGGCTCTATAAGAAGAGCCATATCGTGATGGCGGCGATGTCAAACGGGTGTTGCGCCGTCTGCGGCATGCAGGTGCCTATAGCGCAGAGCCAGCAGGTGCGCCTCGCTCAGCATCTGGTGACATGTTCCAGCTGCGGGCGCATTCTCTTCGCGTCAGACGCCGACGCCGCGCAGAATGTCGCCGAGAAGCCCGACCGCGACGATCAGAGAACCGGCATCTCGCGCTTCTCGGCAGAGGAGCTCATGGTGGCCGACCTCAAGGCCGAGACGCAAGCCGACGCGATTAGCGAGCTTGCCAGGCTCATGGAGGACAACCACTTCATTTCAAACGCCGATTCGCTCATCACAAGCGCGATGGACCGCGAGGCTGTGCTGTCGACAGCTCTTGGCGACGGGCTGGCCTTCCCTCACGTGCGCGGCGTCGAAGGCGGCGGCCTGACCTTCGCCATGGGCGTGTCGAAGAAGGGCATCGACTGGAACGGTGACAAGGTGCATATCGTCTTTCTCTCGGCTATACCTGTCGCCGTATCGGCCTTTTATCTGCGCCTCATTTCTGGCATCGTGCAGGCGTTCGCGAAGAAAGACGCTCTGGACTCGCTTTTGCAGGCCAATGACAAGGCGTCTGTCTGGAAGGCTCTCGTCAAGGCCACGCGCCATTCAGTCAAGTGAAGACATTTCATATTTTCGCAGCGGCCGTCCTGCTCTGCGCGATGCCGGTCGCGGCGGCTCTGCCGCGCTCCGCGGCGCGTCCAGCTGCCCGCCCGGCCGCCCGCGCCACCCAGAAGAAGCCCGCCAGCAAGCCGGCCGAGTCGCCTTACCGCCGCACGCCGTATGTCGGCGCGATTTCAGTGGACGCGTCGACAGGCCGCGTGCTTTTCGAGGATTTTGCCGACAGAAAGGCTTATCCCGCGAGCGTGACCAAGCTCATGACCGCGTATATCGTTCTTGACGACGTAAAGGCCGGCAAGCTCTCGCTTCGCGATCAAGTCGTCGCGTCGCCTACGAGAACGAAGCTCGATGTGCATCTGCGCCAGCCAAGCTGTGTCGGTCTCAGGGCCGGAGAGTCTATGGATGTCGATACGCTGCTGAAGGTTATGCTCGTCCATAGCGCCAATGATGCCGCCGTGTTTCTCGCAGAGAAGTGTGCCGGCTCGGTTGACGCTTTCGTCGAGCGCATGAACGCAAAGGCGCTGTCGCTCGGGATGACGTCCACCAGGTACTTCAACCCCAACGGGCTGCCGCCTCTGCCGGGTGCCAAAGCGCAGAACTTCAACTATTCCACGTGCCGCGATTTGTCCAGGCTGGCGGTGGCGCTGTTGGCAGACCACCCGGACATACTTGACTACACGTCGATAAAGGTATGCGAGGTAAAGTTCCCGAACGGCAAGAGCCAGCGCTTCCCGAACCACAACAATGTTATGGTCAAGGACAAGCTCAAGGTGATCAACCCTGACGGGACCGAGGCCGTCGACGGACTGAAGACGGGTTACATCTCCGCCGGCGGCAGCTCCGTAATACTGACCGGCAAGCGCAGCGGCAAGCGCGCGATTGTCGTGATTCTCGGCTCGTCGTCAGCCGCCGGGCGCGACGCCGTAGCGGCTTCGCGCCTCGGCTACGCCCTTGATTCGCTGACGCTTTAGCCCAGGCCGGTACGCCGGGGCCAAAGCGCTCAACTGTTGTGCGAGATTACGAGCCTCAACGCGTCCAATGGGCGCGTGGGTAGCATCCGTGTCGGTACTTGGCGTTCTAGCTCGTCTTCGGTTTCATCATCCAGAGCCGTCAGAAAATCCAGCCCGGTCGCGGCTTCCAGTTCATCTATGCTCAATATGTATCTTGACGGCCAGGCGCGCATGGCGACATTTTGCGGGAACATTACCGCTACGGCTCTGACCTCGTCGCCGCTCTGGGCGACGATGAGCTGATAGTAGGCGTCGGGCACGTCGATGTCCGCCGGACGAATACTGCCGTACGACCGCGAAATCGAGCCGACAACAATCCACATCTCGCCCCACCGGCCGGGCCAGAACTCGGCTATGCGGTATTCGACTTCTCGCCACACTCCCCTGTTGAGCGAAGGGGTCTGGGGGGTTATGTTGGACATAAGGAAGGTCTTTTTCTGCACATCCGGGCCGAAGCGGGTGACCGTCGCGTAGTTGGGCACCATGTGCCCGCGGTCGTAGCCGGATCGCGAATAGTCGCCGGCCAGCGGAGAGTTGCGCGCCGAGCGGTCCTGGTGAAAGGGCGGCCTCTGGGTAGAAGGGTAGGGGGCTTCTTTCGGTACGTGATAGGCGCACCACACTGGGTGCTTCAGACTCGGCGACCAGCCTATGATGAATTCGCCCTTGTTTATGATTTCGATGTCACCAGGCGCCGGTGCTCCGGTGCGCGACGGGAGCCCCGCGAATACGACACTGCCCGCGGGCGGCTTTCGGGCCAGGCGTACGACGGCGTCCTTGCCTGTGAGAGCGAATGCATCTGTAATTTCGGCGGCGGGCGTGCCTATCCATAGAAGCGTCTCCGTCGCGAATCGGGGCCAGGCCGCTTTGCGCTCGTCTATCCACTGCCGCGGATGATGGACGAACCATTCACCTGCGATTGTGGCCGCCACTATCGCCAGAAAGAGCGCCCATCCAAGGATGCGCGCCAAGCGTCTGGCGGCAGAGCGCCTGCGGCCGTGCCTTGCAGACAGGCTACATATCTCCAAGCTCAATTCTTATCGTCCTGCTCTTTCGCGCCTGGTCGAGCTTTGAAGACGAGTCGCCCTGTGCGTGGCGCACGACACCATCGTCGTCTTCATCTTTGGGTACCGTGATTTTCGTGCCGCACGCCGGGCACTCGGTCGCCTGACCGATCATGTCGAGAGAAGCCTCTATCTCCGTCTTGCACGACGGGCATAGAAAACTGGTGAATCCATCTTCGCTGATCATGGCTGATGTCCTTTTGTGTTGGTTGTTTGGGATTGAAAGTCTAGTCGATGTAGAGAGGCGGTATTGTCATCGCTTCGCGTTTCGGCGTGCCGGCGCCGGCTGGCACGACCAGAACTGCCGGGACGGGCTCCGGCACCGGCGCCGCTTCTTCGGCGGGGGCGTCGGCCTGCGTTGAACCGTCCGTCGACATTGACGCGCGGTAAATCGCTCTGAGCCCCGAAGTGATGAGCCAGAGCAGCAGGATGGCGGCGACACCGAGCGCCAAGACGCGCCACACGACAGGCGGCACCTCAAAGCGGGGCTTGTCCTCGTCTGCATCCAGCGGTACCGGTGTGGAGTACCTGGATAGCGGACGCGGCGTCGCCGGCGCGTCGTCGAAGTCTATCTCGGCGAATGCCGAGTCGGCCCGGCCTGCCTGATTTGAGGGTATCGTCTCTTGCTCAAGCGAAAAACCCGCAGTCTCCGCTTCGGGCGTCGCGGCGGCGGGCGCCGGGGCGGGCGCGGTGAGAGGCTGCGCACTTGGCACAGGCCCCGCGGCAAATTCCGGCGGCGGCTCCGCCAGTCTGGCGGGTTCCTGATGACGCGGCGGACGCGTCTTTATCGACGGCTGGCGGTTGCCGAGATATATCTCCATGAAAGCTTCAACGAAGGGCTTTGGCTCCAGGCCAAGCGCTTCGCAATAGAGCTTCACAAAGCCGCGGCCGTAGATCGGCGCTGCTATTTTTGAGAAGTCTTCGCGCTCGATGGCGTCTATCTGCTGTACCAGAAGGTGGGTCGACTGTGCGATTTGGCTCTGGGTAAGGCCTTTTTCTTCGCGCGTCTTGCGCAGGGTGTCTCCGAGTTCTATCATACTTGGTCCTCCGTTGGTGCGATTGGTTCGCCGGTCTCGGCTGCGCCGTCGTCGATGCCGGCGGTGGCAGCCCCGGCCGTTGAAGCTTCATCGCCGTTCAGTATGGCGACGAGCTGGTCTTGGTCCATTATGACCTGTCGCGGGCCCATGCCTTGAGGCGGGCTCACTATGCCGCGTTCGGTAAGAAGGTCGAGAATTTTGGCGGCGTGGTTGTAGCCCCAGCCCATCTGCCGCTGGAAGTGCGACGTCGAGGCGCGCTTTGTATTTATGATGCACTCCACCGCCTTCTTGAAGTCGTCAGCATCGGCGGCAGCCTTGACGAGCTGGCGCTGGACGGACTTTTCTTCGGCGGCGGAGTCCGCCTGCGGCTGGTTGTCGGGGTCATCCTCGTTGTCCTTGAACGGGTCGTCTATCGAGGCCTCCTTCACCCGGCCGAGCTTTGTCGCGAACTTCTCGTCAAACTGCGTATTGGCGTGCTGTTCTATGAACGAGGTGATATTGGCGATTTCTTCGTCTGAGATCCACGCGCCCTGAGCCCGGATGAGAAGGCCGTCCTTGCCTTTGAACAGCATGTCGCCTTTGCCAATGAGGTTCTCCGCCCCGTTGTCGTCGAGGATCGTGCGAGAATCCACCGAAGACGATGTCTTGAAAGCGACGCGGCCGGGAATGTTGGCCTTGATCGCGCCGGTGATAATCTTGGCGTCCGGGCGCTGGGTCGCCAGAATGAGGTGTATGCCGGCGGCGCGCGCTTTTTGGGTGATGCGCTGTATGTCGGGGTTCACCTCTTTGCCGCACTGCCCTATGAGATCTGCCGCCTCGTCGATTATTATGACTATATAAGGGACGGTCTTCGGCATGTCGGCGCCCACTTCGGTGTCGGCCCCGAACATGTCGGTCTGTGTGACGGTCTTGCGGTGGTTGAAATCGTATATGTTTCTCACCTTCGCGCGGGCGAACAGTTTCAAGCGTTTTTCCATCTCGGCGACAGCCCAGTGAAGCGAGAAAACGACCTTGCGGTTGTCGGTTATCACCGGCACGAGCAGATGGGGTATCGACGAATAGGGCGTGAATTCCACGCACTTCGGGTCGACCATTATGAGCTTGAGCTGCTCTGGCGTGCGCGTCATCAAAAGTCCGTTTATGAGCGAATTGAGGCAGACCGATTTGCCCTGGCCGGTGGCACCGGCGACGAGCATGTGCGGCATTGTCGCGAGGTCTGCGACGAGCTCTTTGCCGTCTGCGCGCTTGCCGAAGAGAAGCGGCAACTCGGCCTTGGAGTTGCGCCATGCGTCCGACTCGAATATCTCTCTAAAGGATATCCCGGCCGGCTTCAGGTTCGGCACCTCTATGCCTATGCATTCCTCACCCGGTATCGGCGCCTCGATTCTGAGCGACTTGGCGTGCAGCGCGCCCTTGAGGTTGTCGGCGATGTTTGTGACCGCCGAATAGCGCGTGCCTGGCGCGAGCATGAGCGCGTACTTTGTGACAACCGGCCCCTGCACGGTATAGCTCATTGTCGCGTCGACATTGAAGAGTTTTAGAGTGTCGATGAGCTTCTGGCTCATGAGCCCGACATCGCTGTGATCTGCGTCGGACCTCTTAAGCGGGGCCAGCAGGTTGACGCCTGGCAGTATGTAAGGGCCTTTGTCCTCGGGCCCTGTCGCCGCGCTTTGTTCGCCCGGCTCGGTGCGGTTCGCGTCCGCGCTTGATGCCTGGGCGGCTGCCGCCGGCTGTATCGCGGCGGGCGCCATGTGTGAATCCGCCACGGCGGCTTCGGCCTCGCGCCCGGCCGGTCTTTGGGCGGCGACAGCCTCCTGCCGGCGGCGGAGTGCCTCGGCGCGCGCGGCTTCGCGCGCGGCGCGTTCGGCTTCTTTCTCGGCCTCTTTCGCGCGCTTGGCGGCTTCTTTCTCCTCGCGGATCCTGCGTTTCTCCTCCTCGCGCTGGCGGCAGGCCTCCTCCTTCGCGCGTTGCATGGCCTCGAACGCCTGCTCGGCCGCCTCGTACTCCGGCGTACCGGGTTCGGCTTCGCCCGGGTCGAATCTGGGCTGCGAACCGCTTACCCAGCGGCCGATGGCCGAGAAGAACGCGATTATGTTGTCGAGACCTATCGCCCCGACGAGTGAAACCGCCATAATGAGCAACACCAGCACGCTCGCGCCGATATCGGAGAGAAGGGGGGCGAGACACTTCGACATGATGATGTAGCCCACCCCGCCGCCGGCGTTCGTGGCGTTTATCCAGCTGCGCGCCGCCGCGATGCCGGGCGCGTGCGCCTCGGTGACCTGCAGAAGGCACGACGCCGCCACGAGAAAGAGAAGCCGCCACGCCGCGCGCACGCCGGGTTTGAGAGTGCCGCCCGCGACCATTCTGCAGCCGCATATTATGCAGTAGATGGGCACGATCCATATCGCGAGGCCGAACGTCTCGTAGCCCGCGTAAGCGAACATGTCCCCGAGCGGACCAAACCAGTTGGAGCTCGGCTCTGGCGGAACCTTGAGCATCGTCCGCCAATTGTATGTCATGAGCGCGACGAGCGGCAGAAGCGACACGGGAAAGAGCAGCCACCCCCAATAGTGTCTTGCCGGCCGCGTATCTTCAATCTGCATTGCCTTGTTTCTGTTGCCTTTGTCTGTCATCGTGAAATGCCTTCGCCTGCCGCCGTCGCACCGTTCGTCTTGTTGGTTGTCGTGTTCGCGGCCGCGCCGGCCTCGATTTTAGCGACTTTAGCGACTTTGTTTGCTGCCGCCGCCTGAACTTTCGCGACCTGGTTCGTCGTTGCTTTCGGCTTTACGATCTGAATCTCCGGCGGCTTGACCATCGGGAGAATCGCCTGAGGCTCGGTGCCCGGTTCGGGGCAGAGAATGCCGTATATGACCAGCGCCAGCACGAGGGACAGGAGCTTCAACCCGAAGTTCCTCGTGAATACGCCTGTCACAGACCTGACGGCGTTCTTGTTTTTAACTTGCTTCATCTTCGGTCGTGCCTTTCGGTCTGAGCAGCAGCTTCTGCACCTTTGATATCGTGGACTGAATCAATCTCGGCGTGCGGCTTTCGAAAGCGAGCGCCTTCGATACCCAGCGCGCGAGCGAAGCGCCCGCCGACGGCCCGGTGTAGCGAAAGAGCCTGCCGTTGTGCGCCACTGATATGGTGCCGGTCTCTTCAGAGACTACCACGACGAGAGCGTCGGTCTCCTCTGAAAGGCCTACGGCGGCGCGATGGCGCATGCCGCTCTTGATCAGGTCGGGGTTGTTCGACACCGGAAAGATGCAGTGCGCCGAGGCGAGCCGCCCGTTTCGTATGACAGTGCCGCCGTCGTGAAGCGGCAGCGGCGGGGTGAACAGCGTGGCGGCGAGCTCCTTCGAGATTATCGCGTCGGTCGCGATGCCGGTCTCTTCGTAGCCCCTTAGGGAGATTCCCTTTTCAAAGGCGAAGAGAGCCCCGAGGTGTTTCGAGGCGAGATCCAGTATGACCTCTACGACGAGTTCGGTCGTCGCCGAACCGTCCGCCTTGTGGCGGGGTTTCTCGAAAAAGCCGAACGCGCCAACTGTGGCGAGGATGCGCCGTATCTCCGGCTGGAATATTACGACGGTCGAGATTGAAAGGTATATCAGCAGGTACTTCAGTATCAGCGCGAGCACATAGAAGTGAAAGAGGTATGTGAAGAGCGCGAGCGTCGCAGTGAGCATGCCTATGCCCATCAGCGCCTGGCCGAAGCGCGACCCGCGCGCCCGCTTGAGTATCGCGTAGATCACTATGTACAGAATCGTTATCTGCAATACTGCCGAGAGTGCTTCCATCTAGATTTTTTCCCCGCTGTCGTCGCTCTTGTGTATGCCGAGAAGCTCTTCTACATCCCGCCCGTCCATGGTTTCGCGCTCGAGCAGCGCCTTGGCGAGCGTTTCGAGCTTGTCGCGGTTTCTGCCGATGAGTTTTTCGGCCTTGGAGTACGCCTCGCCGATGAGGCGCGAGACCTCGGCGTCGATCTCCCGCGACGTGGCCTCGCTGAAGGCCGGCGGCAGTTCCGGGGCGGCGAATGAGTTCTGCTCTCTGAACGCCTGAAAGCCGAACTTGTCGCTCATGCCGTAGCGGCATACCATTTCGCGGGCAATCTCCGTAGCCTGGGCGATATCCTGCGCGGCCCCGGTAGAGAGGTCGCCCGTGAAGAGCTTTTCGGCGATGCGCCCGCCGCAGCAGACGATCATTTCGTCGAGGAAGTATTTCTTCGTGCGGTTGAGTATGTCCTTCTCCGGCAGCGACATGGTCGCGCCCAGCGCGCGGCCGCGCGGGATGATCGTGACTTTGTGCAAGGGGTCTGTATTGTCGAGCAGCAGCTGCAGTATCGCGTGGCCCGCTTCGTGCCACGCCGTAATCTCGCGGTCTTTCTGCCCGTAGCCGGCCGACCTGCGCTCTCGCCCCCAGAGTATCTTGTCGCGCGCTTCGTCGAGCGTCGTCATGTCTACAGCGTCGAGCTTCTTTCTGACGGCCATCAGCGCCGCCTCGTTCAGCAGGTTGGCGAGGTCGGCGCCCGAGAAGCCGGGCGTCCCTCTCGCGACGCGCTTTATGTCGGCGTCATCGGCGAACTTGATCTTGCGCCCGTGCAGGGCCAGAATCTCTTCGCGGCCCTTGAGGGTCGGCAGGTCTATGACCACCTGGTGGTCGAAGCGCCCCGGTCTCAGCAGCGCAGCGTCGAGCGTGTCGGGCCTGTTGGTCGCCGCGATTACGATCACCCCCTCGTTGGCGTCGAAGCCGTCCATCTCGACGAGCAT
>JAZQBR010000102.1:0-13221 GCA_045545855.1 Kiritimatiellia bacterium
AGCAGTGGGACGACGCGCCCCCGGTTCCAGGGACCTCGCGCCTGTATCTCGTCTCGGACGCGGCGCGCGACACTGACGGAGACGGCCTTCCCGATGAATTGGAGCGCCTTGTATACGGCACGTCGCCTCTTGCGGCCGACACGGACGGAGACGGCGTTCTGGACGGACTCGAGGTCGCATGGGGCATGGACCCGCTGTCCGACGAGTCGCCCGGCGACTTCTCCTTCGTCGAGACATTCGCACTCCCTGCGGTGTCGCCGGGACGGCTCGCAGGGCAGAACGGATGGAACGCATCCAGGGCAGAAGCGGCCATTGTCCGAGAATGCCAGTCGGCCTTGGACGGCAAGGCGCTCGAGCTGGCCCCCGGGCAGTCCTCCGCCGAAGTGTCGCACGCTCTTCCCGCTGCGCCGGATGCAATATGGCTTGACGCGCGCCAGCAGGCGCCGACCAGGTCGTTCGCCGCATCCATCGCACCGTCCGCCCTCCGCGGCTCCGCGTGCGCGTTCGCCTTTGACGCGTACGGCCATCCCGTCATGCTGGACGGCTCGTCGCTCGTCACCAACACTGCCGTCGCAGTCGAAGAGGAGTCGTGGGTGCGCACCACCGCGCGACTTGACTTTGCGGCCAGGGTCTGGGACTTCTATCTTGACGGCGTTCTTCTTGCGCAGGGACTCGGCATGGGCCCGGACGCGCCGCAGACGGCATCCGAGATCGTCGTCGGAGGTTCGGGACAGCTTGACGGCGTGTCCGTCACCTCGGTTCGCCCGCTCGGCCTCTCGTCCGACGGCGACGCGCTTCCCGACGAATGGGAGCTTGCCGCGTTCGGCTCGCTGTCGCGCGACGGCGCGGATGACTTCGACGGCGACGGACTTTCCGACCTCGCCGAGTTCCGCGCGGGCACGGACCCGCTGTCGCCCGACACCGACGGAGACGGGCTGCCCGATGCATGGGAGGCCGCGAACGCCCTGGATCCGCTCGATGCGTCCGACGCCGCGCTCGACCCGGACGGCGACGGGCTCTCCAACGCGGTCGAGTTCGCCCTCGGGACGGATCCGCGCTTCTTCGAACCCGATCCGCGCTCCGCGCGCCAGGGGCTCTTCGCGGAGTTCTTCCGCACTTCCGGCGAATGCGGCGGAATGCCGGACTTCGCGCACCTCATGCCGTCGGCGGACTCGACGGTTCCGTTCGTCGACTTCCCGGAGCATTCCTGGCCCGACGGGTCTCCGGCGCCAGGGGACTGGTTCGCGTGCAGGCTGACGGGATTCATCCGCATCCCCGCGCAGGGGGTGTACACGTTCTTCGTCACCAGCGACAACGGCGCGGTGCTTGTCGTCGACGGAACGACCGCCGTTTCAGACGCCGTGCCTCACGCCCCGCGCACAGCGTCGGCATCCGTGCCGCTTTCCGCCGGATGGCACGCGCTCGAGCTCCGCCACTACGAGGACTGGGGCGGCGAGGCGCTGCGGCTTGAATGGTCGGGCCCCGGCATATCCCGCCAGACCGTTCCCGCGCAGTCGCTCTGCCACATCCCCCCGGCGTCCGCGCCGCGCGGCTATGCGCGCGGCCTGTCAGCGACATTCTACCGCCTGCCGGAAGGTGTCCACGCGCTGCCGGATTTCTCGCACCTTTCGCCCTGCGCGCACTCGGCGGCGGATCGGATCTTCTACCCGAAGTCGTACGACGCCTTCTCGGGTGCGCCTTCGGACCTGACGGACCGCTTCGCGGCGGAGTTCGGCGGATTTCTCCTTGTGCCCCGCTCCGGCGAATACACGTTCACGCTGACGTCCGACGACGGCTCGCGCCTTTTCATCGACGGCGAGGAGCTGGCGGACAACGACGGCGAGCACTCCATGTCCTCGAAGTCGGCGACTATGGCGCTTTCCGCCGGAGTGCATCCGCTTAAGGTGGAGTATTTCGAGAACGGGGGCAATGCAGGGCTTGAGCTGGCGTGGTCTCCTGCCGGTTTTCCGTCCGAGACGATACCCGCCCGCTTCCTGCTGCACGAATCGGGCGGCGAACCTGTGGATTCCGATTCCGACGGCATGCCCGACTGGTGGGAGGAACGGCACGGACTCGATTCCGCCGACTCGTCCGACGCCGCGCTCGATCCCGACGGCGACGGGCTCACCAACCTCGCCGAGTTCCGCGCGGGGACAGACCCCAACTCGCCCGACACAGACTCCGACGGCATGCCCGACGCATGGGAGGTTGCAAACGGCCTCTGCCCGTTCGTCGCGGGCGAGGCGCTTCTAGACCCAGATGGCGACGGGCTCCCCAACATCGAGGAATTCCGCCATGGAACGAACCCCAATCTTGCCGATACAGACGGAGACGGAGCATCAGACTATGCCGAGTTGCGCAACACGCGCGGAAATCCGCTCGTCGCGGACATCTACTGGACGCCGGTTGCCGCCGGGACTGCGGTTGCGGGGGCGTCGTTCGCCGCATCGACGGGAACGTGGCGCACGGACGTTGAAGGCGTCGCATACGCAGCCGAACGCGCGGGCTCTCTCACGTGGAGTCTCGACGTCCCGCAGGGCGGAGCGGACGCGCTCGCAGTGCGCGTTGGACAGCACAACTTCTACGCTAAGATGGATTCGTTCGACCTCTCGCTCTTCGTCGACGGACTCTTTATATCTCGGCAGGTCGTCTCCGCGCCCTACGGGACGAGCGAGGATGCCTACTTCTTCCTTCCCGAGATCCCAGCCGGCGAACACGAGTTCCGCCTCGTCTGGCACAACTGGGAGGTGAACACGTTCCTCGCCGTCTACGACCTTCGGTTCGTCAGCTTCGGCGGACCTGACGCGGACAATGACGGCGTCGCGGACTGGAAGGAGCACAGGGCGGACGAAGCGACGGATGTCGCAGACCTTCCTCTTGAGAGCCTCGTCTCTCCGCTCTGCGTGGAAGGGCGCGACCTCTGGCGCGATGTGCTCGAAATCGATGTAGCCTATCCAGAGACGAACGCGACGTTCGCAACCGTCAAGACCATTGGCGACGGATTCTACGCCGACATCCCGCTTGCCGAAGACGGTGTCGCGACAATCTCCCTCCGCGACCGCTCGCTTTCGGAGTCGTTCAACGTCGCATGGAAGCCGTTCGACGTATTCGCAGAGGACTACGCGACGAACGCGCTCGTCATCCGCGCGGGCGACGCGCTGAGAATCGCGCCGCACGAAGGCACCGAAAGCGAAGTGTCGATCAGCGTGGCCGACGGAACCAACGGATGGACCGCCGTCACCAACTGGACCGAGTCCGTCGCAACGCCGTATGTCTTCGAGGCGGAAGGACTCTACCTCGTCTCGGTCGCGCACGAAGGGCTTGTCTTCGACGACACGGCCTACGCGCTCGTCGAGGTCGTGCGCTCGCGCTTCCCGAAGCGCAACCCCGCGATCCTGATGGACTCCGACGAGACTTTGTCCTGTCCGGAGCTGTCGCCCCGCAATCTCATCGAGCACGACAGCGAGCTTCAGCTTTCCGCCGAGGTCTCCGGCGAGGGCGTCAAACTCTCGCTGCTCACGCATGCCGACCGTGACTTGGGGCTCGTCTCCCGCCTTGACGACGGCGGCGCGATATCCGACGCCGTGCAGGTCACGCCCGTGTGGGCGGACAACGGCACGTACTACCGCGTTGCCGAGACGTATCCCGACGGCTCGCAGCTCGTCGAGGTGTCGCTCCTCCTCGGGGCCATCCCGGCGGGCACGACTGTAAATCTCGAGATCTTCGTCTCTGGCGTGACGTTCGACGACGGCACGCGCAACAAGACGCTGACCGCCGGCGACTTCGACGCGAACGGACACATCACGCTCCGCTTCATCAAGGCGCGCGGCGTGACGACCTCCGTCTGCCACCGCACCTACATCTACCAGGGCGGCAAGCTGATCTACACCAACAAGGAAAACTGAGTTTCACAAAATGAAGACGAATTCCATGAACATCAACGTTATGCGATTTGCCGCGGTAGTCGCGGCGTCCATCTCGCTCTGCGCAGGCGAGGCATTCGCCGAAAGGAAAATGCTTCGCAACATGCCGACTAAATGCCCGATCGGGGATAAAGCGTGCGGTTGCTCGGAAAAGACGAAGACAGGCACAAAAGTGACGAGCGGCTGCATAAAGGTGTATGCCGGGCTGGGGGAAAGCACTCCGTGGACAGGATCCATAGAGTGCGCCCTCAAGATTTTCGCGGACAACGACTCGCCGTCGATATTCACCGCGGGCTCCCTTTACGCTGTCCTCGGCGGGTACACGTTCAAGAGGCTCGGCACGCAGAACCTTGCAGACGGCACGACGCCGGCCGAGGTCGTCCTTTCGCACGAGAACGGCGAGCCGATCCATTTTGTCTTCAGGGACGGCGAGTCGATGGCACTGCCCGATCCGGGCGTCCACATCAAGATGGACGAGCGGCTCCAGATGGTCGACGCGGAAGGCTGGGCGACGACCAGTGACCCCGTCTACTACGACCTCTATGTAGGCGACGGCACGAAGCGTCGGTTCCTTGCGACGGACATGACGGGCGCGCTTGGGAGCCTCGTCTCCATAACCGATGCGCGCGGCGTCGCCGTGACGCCTGCCGACATGGGCGTCGACATCGTCTACGACTCCAACGGCGTGCGGCAGTTCCTGACGCCGTCACGCCTTGCGGACATTGTGCAGCACCCCGGCTTCACCGGCTACGACGTGAAGGTGTACGCGATTGCCGAGGCGCCTTCGAAGATTGCCACGACGGGTCTTTACGAGGTTCCCAACGCCACGCCGGTGAATACGCTCACCGTCCGCAGGGAGAACGACGGCAAGCGCGCGGTTGTCACGGTTGCAAGCGGCGGCAACGACCCGCGGCGGTACGTATTTGACTACGTGTTCGACGACTGGTCGTTGACGCATCCCTCAGGCACGGAGGATCGCAAGGAGCGCAAGATCGACGACGAGCGCTCGGCGCAGTTGTTGGAAGGCGCTTATTCAGCCTCGGGCGTTCGTCTCTCGCGTGCCGAATACAACTTCAAATGGGAGTCCTGGGGCTTCGCCATGACGAACCGTGTGGAGGGCTTCGACGGCGTGACCGACACCACCGAATGGACATACTACACATCCGGCAACGGGAAGGGACAGGTCAAGACCGAGAAGCGTCAGTCGGGATTGCTCATTCAGTATGCCTACGACAACCTCGATCGCATAATTTCCGAGTCCCGCTCCGGTCCCGACATGATGACCGAGGCGACGACCTACGACTACACTCCGGTCGATCCGAGCGACCCCGTGCTTCCCGTCGACACCCGCCCGCGCACGGTCGTCAAGACGCTCAACGGCATCGAGTGCGAACGCACGTACTACGTCTATTCGCCGCTCACCAACATCGTCGAGCGCGTCGGCACCCAAGGCGCGGCCTTTGGCGGCACCAACGCTCTCCGCACGGTCACAGCCTATTACCCCGCAGACGAGGGTAATGGCACCTCGGTAGGGGGCGACCACCGGGCGCCCCGCGCTGGTTTTGTCGCCTCCGTCCGCCACGAGGACGGCCGCCTCGACCTCTACGACTACGCCCTCTCCTCCAATATCTGGACGCGGACCGTCACCCACCTCCACGAACAATCCCCCGCGCCCGTCTCTGGCAAGACGACCCGCGACATCACGATTACCAATGCTCGCGGCGAAATTCTCGAGCAGAAGACCGGGGCGTTCATCGACGGAATTTGGTATACTATTGCCAGAAACCGCATGACATACAACTTCGAGGGCAAGCGCATCACATCCGAGAACCTCGCCGGACAGGTCACGACCACGGCGTGGGATTGCTGCCATAAGGTTTCTGAGGTACAGCCTGACGGCTCGACCACAACCTGGGACTACGATGAAGAAGGCCGCATAATCGCCTCGTCCCGCCTCATTCCACTCGACATGACAAATGTAACGTGGCTCACCACTTGTTACAAGTATGATGACCTTGGTCGCCAAGTCGCCACTTGGCAGACCAACTACGCTGCGCAGGTCGGCCTCCCTGTCACGCGCACCCGCTACGATCAGCTCGGCCGCGTCATTGCCCGTGTCGACCAGCTCGGCAACACCACAACGACAACCTATAGTCTAGACGGCCGAACCGTGTCCGTCCGTAATCCCAACACCTCAACTCGCGTCACAGCCCGCTCCGCCTCTGGTGACACGCTCTCCATCACCGGCTCCGCCGTTACCCCCGAGTTCCATAGCTACGGCATCCTCCCCGACGGCTCGCGCTGGTCGAAGATCGTACAGGGCGAAACCGCCAACTCGCCTCGTTTCACTCGCACATTCGAAAACCTCCTCGGTCAGACCATCCGCGAAGAGCGCTCCGGCTTCCAAGGCGCGGTACTCGCGACCACCCACGCCTACGACTCCCTCGGCCGCCTCATCTCCACCTCCGCCGACTTCGAGCCGACCATCGAGCACACCTACGACCTTCTCGGCAACCGCATTGCGACAACACGTTCGGTAGGGCGAGTTGTCCCCAACGAGCCGCCATCTGCGGACACCCAATGGCGCAAATCCGAAACATCATCCTGTTTTGCGCTTGATGGTGGCATCGTCTACTTCACCCAAACAAACATTGTCTCCTGTTCCGACTCCGCCATCGCGCCTCTTGTCACATCTTCCGCCCGCCAACTTACCGGACTCATCCCCTTGCTTCCTGCTCGTTCCCACTCCACCGACGTGCGAGGTAACGTAACCGAAAACGAACTGCTGGTCTCTTCGCCTTTCGTCACCTCTCGCCAAACCGTCCCATACGCTACCAACAGGCCTTTGGCGGTCTCTCGTTACGGTGTCGAGTTGCAAACCGTCTCTGTTTCCGCCGTCACCAACACCATTGCGTACGATTCCCTTGGCCGTCAAATCGTGCACATCGACGGCCGCGGCAATACGCGCCACACTGAATACAACGCTCTTGGCCAGCGTTCTGCATCCATCGACGCGCTTGGCAACCGAACATCCTTCGCCTACGATCAGTTCGGCAATCTTGCATCCGTCACCGATCCTCTCGGCAACGCAACGGTCTACGAATACGATCTTCGTGGTCGCAAGACATACGAGGGCGGTGCAACTTATCCTGTGCGCTATGCCTACGATGTCTTCGGCAACAAGACAACGATGATGACCTATCGCAATGAGTCGCTTGGGCCTGATTCGGGCGACGTCACCACTTGGCTATACGACGGAGCAAGCGGGAGCATGACCAACAAGGTCTATGCTGATGGCAAGGGCCCAACTTATAGATATACGCCTGATAGCAAACTATCGCAACGCGTTTGGGCGAGAGGCATTGTCACCGATTATGCTTATGACGGCTGGGGTAGCCTAACGAATACTGTCTATTCCGACGACACACCTACTGTTTCGCTATTTTACGATGCACTTGGACGGCAAAGCGAAGCGCATGATGCCGTAGGCATAACAACCTTCCTCTACGATTCCTTCGGCTCTCTCACAACCGAGACGGTCATCGGTGTCGCGGGAACAAACGCAATCGAACGCTTTTGGGACATCTATGGACGCACGGCAGGATACTCTCTTAACAATGAACGGCAGACAACAATTGGATATTGCCCGGAGACCGGCCGCATCGAATCCACGATTGCTCGCAGTTCAACCAATGCTTTCCATTGGTCTTACATTCCCGGTAGCGACCTCAAGGCACAATTGCTCTATCCCAATGGACTGACAGTATCTTGGACGTATGACATCGCTGGGCAATTGTTGCAAATTTGTAACGCCACACCGACAAACGTAATCTCACAGTATGATTATACCTACGATATGGCAGGACGGCGAGTAACATGCGGGCAATCGGGCTTGACGCTTGAATATGATATCATATCATACGATTACAACTTTCGTTCAGAATTAACATGTGCTGTTGCAAACATTGATTCGGATTACCGATATTCGTATCAGTATGACGATATTGGAAATCGCATAACTTCTAACGAACGAGGAACAAATGTTCTATATACCGTCAATGAACTAAATCAGTATATCGTGGTTGAAGATTTCATTCCAGAATATGATGCTGACGGGAACCAGACTCTTATAAAAACAGCAACTGGGGTTTGGTCGGTAGGATATAACGGAGAAAATCGCCCAGTTTGTTGGACGAATGATGGCACGCACATTGTTATGTCTTACGATCGAATGGGGCGTCGTATAGCAAAGAATGATTTGCGGTTTGTTTACAATGGCTATCTGCAAATTGCCGACAACAACGGCAATGCTTACATATGGGATCCAACAGAACCTGTTGCCACACGTCCGCTTCTTTGGGACAAATCGGGGGCTATTGCCTTATATGTCCACGACGGCAACAAAAACGTGAGTGATGTTATGACGAATTCAGGTTCAATTCTCTCGCATTATAATTACTCGTTATTTGGGGCGATTCCTTCGTTCTCCACCAATGGCAAGATTGAAAATTCTTGGCAATTCGCTTCAGAATATTACGATGATGATGTAAATTTCATGTATTTTAATTATCGGTATCTGTCCCCATCAATTGGTAGGTGGCTTTCTTATGACCCAATAGGCGAAAGTTACTCTCGAAATTTGTATGCTTTTGTAAATAATTCTTTCGATATAGATGTTTTGGGATTGCTCAGGTATGATTCAGATTGTAAAAGTGTGAAAAACGAATGTGAGAACGATACTGATTCCATAATTGGGCAGTTATCTGATTTTGCTGCAGCATTAAGGAATAAAGAACAAAAAGATGAAGCATACAAAAAAGCAGCAGCAGAATACGGTGGAGCCTTGCCTTCCCAATGGAATTCGCCAAAAGCCATGCTTGAGAAAATAGAGAAAATCATTGCCGAACTGAAGCACAATAGTGGCGTACAAGTGGTATGTTGCGCAGACATGGAGCGAGATCCAAAACTTAAGGTAATGTGTAGGAGCACTGCCTCTGCATATGGCAGGGGATCGAAAGTGCCTAATCGTTACCTAGGGCGCATTATACTGTGCCCAGATGGAATGGACAATATGTCCATTTACGGTGGTTGCGCTTGTCTGATGGTTCATGAACTTCTTCATAAATACGGCTTTTCTAATAAAGAAACATCCATTAATAATAGCTCAGATAGAAATCGCGCTATTGAAGATTCCACCAAAGCAAATGAAAATGGAATGATTAGATTTGCGCGAAAGCTTCTTAATAGAAAGTGCAACGGGTATGATACATGGTAATCTTGTAACTAAGTATTGCATAGATGCAATGGCTTTGATGGCCGTGTTCACAAATGGGTGCAGATGCCGTCCTCGTGTTGATAGCCTTGCCCATGACGATTTGTCCAAAGTAATTGCTGTATCCAATGCGCAACAGATTTGCGATGGATTGTTTGATTATTGTTCACGACAGGGCTGTGAACAAGATTTCGGACAAATGTGGTTCACCTTTCATCAAGATATGCCGGTATCGGGCGCAAGGGGATGGGCGGAAGGATGGGTCGATAATTTCATCGACGAAACATTAATAGATTTTGAAAGAAGAACACCAACAGTTCATTTGCTAAATGAACTAGGCGAGGCTTTCATTGTGAACAGGATTCATTCCTCCGTTGCGGCCGTCCAATTTTCTGGGGGACAGTATGATTTTTCATCTCTTTCGGCATGTCCCAATGTAAAATGCGTCGTGGCTGATTGTAGGATAGCTGGCAGGATGGAGGAATTTGTAAATCGTTTTCCAAATGTTGAGGTGTTGTCGTTAAGCAGTGTATCCGAACCATCGACGGAGTCAAAGGATATATCGTTTCTCCATTCGCTTGAGAACCTTGAGATGTTGTATTATATGGGAAAGGTGCAAATGAGAAACTTGGATAGGATGCTTTTAACATTATTGGGGAACGAGCATTTGAGGCGGATTGTAATTCAGACAAGTTACGAAAGGGATGCAAGCGATGCAAATGCAGAAGCTTTTTTGAATAATTGCACGACACAGGTTGTGGATGGAGCGATGATAGCGTCTACGACAAACGGAATTCATGTCACATTTTCTCACCAATCCTCCTGCACAGATTCCATTTGCATTAGTAGCACTTCCAATGACATTGTGGTAGTTCCCATCAATGAAGTATTGAATACGTCACAAGCGTATACACAAGCGCATACCATATACCTTTATTGTGAGAATGTGATTCCGAATGGTGTGGCACTCATCAACAATAGTGCAGATTTTAGTGTTAGGATTAACATCACTAGACTAAAATCGTTGGACCTATAGAGTGCGCCCATTCCAAATAAATCTACTGTATATTCTCGTCATGAAAAGGAAGGCGAATAGACAGATGATAGTAACTGTCTGTAGGGCTGCGCTGCTGTTGGCGGCGGCGGTTGCCGTTGTCGTTGCATCGCGCAACCGCCGCCAGCCGGCGCCGCCGCCGAAGGTGCCGGTGTCGCAGACGTCCGCCGAGGTGCGCGTCAAGGCGGTGGAGCGGAAGGCGGAGCCGGTGTCGGAGGGCGAGGAGGCTGCGGTGTCGGGTGCCGTCGCGATCGTGTGCGGCGAGGATGCGGCGACCGCCGACCGCTATGAGGCGAGGAATGACGCGCTCAGGTCGATTGCGCGGTGGAGGGATTTGGAGAAAGGCGACGTCGATGCGCTGTTGGCGTATTTGCGATCTCAAGACGACAACATGCGTGTTGAGCGTGTCGCGGCATTGAAGAACGACGTGATGAATTTGTTGCGCAACCAGGAGCCGCCGGTGGAAGGGCTGGCGGAGACGTTGATTGCGATGATAGAGGGACGACCCGTTGCAGGGTTTGGTCGGTCAGGTAGGGACGGCGTTCCACCGCCAGCCGCGGTCGCCGATGGAACGGCGACCCTACCGGCGCGGTCACGTGATACGGACGGCGATGGAACGCCGTCCCTACCAGGTAACACCATACATCCGCCGGCTGTTATCGACTATTGCATCCAGCACCTTGGCGCGATGCTCGACGAGCTGGATGACCAAACGCGGGTCGGCGCGCTCGGTGATCGCGCCCTACCGGATGGCGGCGCGCGTGGGGTGTGTCCTTCGCACCCTTTCGATGGCACCCGATTGGGGGATATACTTCAGACGGTGAAAATGAGATAATATAGTCCGACATGAAAATTCTGTCCCCATTTCGATTCCTGGTGTCCGCGGCGGCAGCGCTGCTCGCGCTTGCGGCTGTCGCAAAGCCTAGGCTGACCCTTTTGCCCAAGGGGAAGGATGTTCCGGTATGAATGCAGACACAGCATATACAGTTAATCTTATACAGAAGGGTCTGGTACGCCAAGGCAAGCTTGGCTGAACTATCATGATGAAAGGAACATGAATCACAAACAAACCGAGATGTGATTAGGACGGCAGGCCGTGCGAGGGGTGACCCGAGTGCGGGAGTCCTGCCGGACAAAGAGGTGAGTCGCAATGCAAATGAACCTTCTTCGTAAAGTCTCGTTACATGAGTTCCGCGCGGCCAGCAGTTCTGACGCTGTGAAGCCGACGCCGTGCGCCCGAATCGGTTTGGGACGCGCGGGCGCGGCGGGGCATAGAAGGACGACGCGCCTCGAAAGTTCAGTCAGGAACTTGGGAGACCTCGTTGTAGCGAAAGCGAACCGAGGAGTCGGACGAGGCCGTAGTAGCGGCGAAGCGGGGCAATGCCCGTGGATGCGAAGGGCCTCTGCGTGAAAAAGGGATGTTTCGAACGAGAGAGCGGAAACCAGATTGATTGAGAAATCCTATACGGACGAGGAGATCGCGGCGATTGCGCAGAAGCACAAGATGCCGCGCTATCCGAAGATTGCGCTCTTGAGGGAGAAGCTGTCGCGGAAGGCAAAGGAGGAGCCACAGTTCAGATTCTACTGCCTGTATGGGCAACTGCTGAGGGAGGACGTGCTAAGATGCGCCTACGAAGCCGTGCGAGCCAACCAGGGCGCGCCGGGCGTTGATGGGGTGACGTTTTGGCGAATCGAGCATGACGCGGAAGGAGTGGAGGGCTTTCTGGGGGCAATTCGAAAGGAACTCAAGGAGAAGACCTACAGGGCAAGTCCCGTGAGACGGACGTACATCGAGAAGGCGAACGGCAAACTCCGTCCGCTTGGCATCCCGACCATAAAGGACAGGGTTGTTCAGGCCGCGGTAAAGCTGCTGATAGAGCCGATATTCGAAGCCGACTTCCACGACTGCTCGTATGGATTCAGGTCGAACAGGAACGCGAAGATGGCTGTCGAGAGAGTCGCGGCGGAAATCAAGGGCGGGAAGACGGAAGTCTACGACGCCGACCTGTCGAGCTACTTCGACACGATACCGCACGACAAGCTCTTCCTTGCCATCCGCAGACGAGTCACGGACGGGAGCGTGCTGGCGCTGATACGCCAGTGGCTGAAGTCCACGATAGTCGAGCCGAACGGCGTGAAGAAGAATCCCAAGGGCAGGGGCACCCCGCAAGGAGGGGTCATCTCGCCTCTTCTGTCGAACATCTACCTGCATTGGTTCGAGACGTGCGCCACGTTGGTCGCCAAGGGAATGAACCAAGTCATGTCGATCGTGCGCTACGCGGACGACTTCGTGATTCTCGCAAGAAAGCTGAAAGGGGAATTCGTGCGGAAGATTGAGAGCGAACTGGAAGGCCGATTCGGCCTCGTGGTCAACAGGGACAAGACGAAGGTCTTGGACATGAGGGCGGACAAGTCCGCGCTCGGCTTCCTCGGCTACGAGTTCCGATTCGTAAAGGACAGGCACTACGGTACAGGGGGCAGCTACCTGACCTACGGCCCGTCGATGAAGTCGGTCAAGAAGGTTTGCACGAAGGTCAAGGAGCAGACTCTCAGCATCTTCAAACCCGTGAAGAACGGGGACGTGGTGCAGAGAGTCAACAAGATTCTTGTCGGGTGGGGAAACTACTTCCAGTGCGGATATCCGAAGAAGGCATTTGACAAGGTGAACTGGTATGTGCGGAACCGCCTGTACCTTCACTTCAACAGAAAGAGCCAAAGGGGCTATGTTCTGAAATATGCGCCGAACTTCTATCGGGAACTACAGGCCATGGGATTGCACAGACTTCAATGGAGGCAGAAGTGACACGTTACGGGTCCCACACGGAGAGCCGTATGCGGGAAAACTGCACGTACGGTTCGATGAGGGGGCGGGCACACCCTACGGGGCGCTCCGCTCTACTCTACACCCCATGGCAACAAAACGTGATGGGTATGTGATTGCAGAAATGGAGTTTGAATCGCCGCTAAATGGT
>JAZQBR010000103.1:0-5225 GCA_045545855.1 Kiritimatiellia bacterium
GATATGCTTCGGCAGCGGCAGCTGCACGAGTATGCCGTGCACGGCGGGGTCGGCGTTCAACTCGCGCACGAGGGCCGTAAGTTCGGCCTCCGTCGTGCCGGCCGCGAGGCGCACTTCGCGCGACACGATGCCCGCCTCGGCGCACGCTTTCTCCTTCGCGGTCACATAGCTGACGCTCGCCGGGTTGTCGCCCACGAGCACAACGGCGAGAGCGGGCGAGACGCCCTTCTCGGCCTTCAGTTTCGCTACGGCCGCCGCGATTTCGCCGCGCAGGCTTGCCGCCAGCACCTTGCCGTCAATGAGTTTCATTTTATTCCGCCTTTCATTTATGCCGTATCTTTGCCGTCCGTCCGGCGCCTAGTCCAGAAAGCCGCTCGCATAGCGGTCGTGCCCGGCGTAGTCGCGCTCGATCTTTACACCGTTGAACCCGTAGCCGGCCATGAGCTTCTCGACAGACGGCCCCTGGCTCTCGCCGATTTCGAAAAACACCGCCCCGCCCGGCTTCAGCAAATTCATCGCGTCGGCCAGATAGCGGTCGTAGAAGTCCAGCCCGGTCGCGCCTCCGTCGAGTGCCAGCCGTGGCTCGTGGTCCCTCACCCGGGGGTCGAGACTCTCGCAGACGGCGCTTTCAATGTACGGCGGGTTCGATACTATCACGTCCACTGTGCCCGGCTCGTCAAATTCGTCCAGCCCGTCCATCACGACGAACTTCACTTTGCCGGCGAGACCCGTCCTCGCGGCATTCTCCTTCGCGAGAGCTATCGCGCCCTCGCTAATGTCGGTGCCGAGGAAAACGGCCTCGCCCTCGAACTCCCTGGCGAGCGAGAGTATTATCGCGCCGGTGCCAGTGCCTACATCAACGACAAACTGCGGCCCGGCGGACGCACGCCTGCGCATGTGCGCGAGAACGCGCGTCACCAGCTCCTCGGTCTCGGGACGCGGTATGAGAGCGCGCTTGTCGCACCCCAGCGTGAGCGAGCGAAAGTCCCACTCGCCCAGCACATATTGAAGAGGCTCGCCCTCGACAAGCCGCCGCATGCCGCGGCGCATCGCCGTCAGAAAACGCTCCGCCGTCTCGTCATCCAGGCGGGACGCGACGAACCCCCTCGCGCACCCTAGAAGGCGCGCCGCCAAAAGCTCCGCCGCGACACGGGCGTCCGGGACGCCCTTCGCGGCCATGTACATAGAGGCCTTCTCGATCGTTTCACGCCAGGTCATGCCAGCGAACGCCAGATCAAAACGGCATGTCGTCGATGTCGCCCGAGTCTGCGAAGCCCTCCGGCTCGGCAGGCGCCGGCACCGGCTCGGTCGACGTGCCGTCGCTGTTCAGAACCTCGAGCTTGAGCCCGGTCAGGTCGGTGAAATACTTCACCTGCCCCTGGGGGTTGGTCCACTCGCGCCCGTCGATCGCGAAACGTATCTTCGCGCGCTGGCCGTCTTTCACGCCGTCCAGCAGGCTCGTATTGTCCTTCTTGAACGTGAACGCGATGTGGTTTGGCCACTTCGACTCCTGGCCGACATCGTCCGTCATGACAATATCACGCTTGGTAAACCCGCTTGCGAACGACTGCAGGGGCAGAATCTTCTCGACGACCCCCGTATACTCGTATATTGCTGCCATTTTCTCTTGTTGCTCCTTGTTGTCTTGAAACCGATTGACGGATATTATACCATATTTGACGGGTGCTGACTATTGGGTTCGTTGCGTTCAGCCCTGTTTCGCCTCGTCGCCGCCTGAACGGCGGCGCTCGAACCAGGCTGCAAGCCATGGCGGGCGCGCGATGCCCTTTGCGTCAAGATCCCCGGCATAAGCCTCGATGTCCAGCGGCAGGCGTCTCAGCGCGACGCGGCGCGCCTCGTCGTCGTAGATGGCGTAGGTCGAACAGAAGTCGTTTCGCGGGTAGCCGACGCTGCCTACGTTGATTATGTAGCGGCAGCCTTCGCGCAGCTGCAGCCACAGGCTCTCGGCCCGCTCTGGCGGCGATGACAGGCGGCTGGCGAACTCCTCCCTCAAGCCCCCTTTCTCGTCCAGCTCCCACGCCTCGGCGTGGTGGCTGTGGCCGCAGAAAAGCACCTGTTTCGGACACACGAAGAAATTGCAGAGCAGGTCGCCGACGGTGATTATATACCGCCACGCCTCCGGGTCGGTGTAGTCGCCGTGCACGAACGCGGCGCCTGGCTCTTCGAGAATGTACGGCCTCGCCCCGAGCCACTCCATGTCGTCGTCGCCAAGCTCGTCTCTATGGGCGAGGTCCAGACGGTAGTTGGGGTTCAGAAACCTGTCAGCCCACGGCTCGAGGCCGAGACAGGCCGAATCGTGGTTGCCCATCAACACGACGTCGAAATTCTCGCGCACGAGGTCGAGCGCCCCCTTGACGTCATAGCCGTAGCCCGTCACGTCGCCCAGCAGCAGAAAACGTCCGCACCCGCGGCGGCGTGCATCGGCTACGGCCGCCGAGAGCGCCTTCGGGTTGGCGTGCACATCGCTCATCACTGCGTGCTTCATGGCGCCTCACCTCGTCAGCGCGACAACATGGTCGCGCCCGTCGGGCGCGAAAACCCTGTGATATGTCGAGCCGCCCGGCCCGGGCGCGGTCTCGACGCCGATTTCGTCGCCCGCGAACGTCTCGCTTCTGAACACGATCTCGAGCTCGGCGACGCGCCGCGTGTCGAGCGGCTCCAGGAGCCATTCGACATAGTGGACGTTGTTGACATGGCCGTTCAAGTCGATGTGGCTCTTCTGGGCGGTGAAGCGCATCGCGGCGCCCCGGGGCCCGTCTTCGGGATATCTGAGACGCGCCGTGAACGGCTCGGGCCCGAGCACGCTCTCCGGGTTGCCGCCCGCCAGAAGAAGAACTTCGGGCGGTATGGGCGCGACCTTGCGCGAAGCGAGGTCTATGAGCATCCACTCGCTCGTCGCGAGCCCGAGCGTATCGCCGCGCGCGTCCTTTATTATAAAGTCGCGCCACGCGACGATGCGCCGCCCGCCGCGAGGGAACGTCTCGACAATCGTTTCGTCGGCCCATTTCGGGTAGCGCGCCATCTTAACGGCCAGGCGCGCAAGCACCCACGAGACATGGCCGCCCGCCGCGTCAAAGTCGGACTTCGAAAAGCCCAGCTCGCCAGCATTGAGGCTCGCCGCCTCCTGCAGGTAGTTGCAGACGGCCGGCGTGGTCGCGAACCCGTCGGCCCCACACTCGTAACTCCTCACTTTGAAGGCATACTCTCCATGTTTCATGCGCATATTGTACCATATCCTCTCTGCGCAGTAAAGCACCAGTCCGGCCGGCGCGCGGCGCGACACGGCTATTTGACGACAAGAAGCTCGTCCCAGCGCGTCGTCGGCCGGCCCGAGAGCAGCGAGCGCTTCATCTGCCACGGACGCACACCCAACCCCTCGGCGGCGGAAAACACCTTGCCGCGCCCGTACTTCGCGTTCAGCGCGTCGACCGCCTTGTACAGTCCCGAGGCTTTTGGCGGCGGCGTCTTGGCGAAAAGATCGCCCTGCCGCGCCGCGCCGGCTTTCTCGAGCCCGAAGAAAACCACACCTGTCTTGCGATAGCGCGCCCCAGCCATATAGAGCGCCGCAGTCTCGCGGCGTATCGCCGACAGCATCACATTAGTCGCGTCGGTGGGCGCCGGGAACATCACGGTTCGCCCGGCGATATCGCCGCCTCCGCCGCTTCTGAACAGCTGCGCGTAGATGTTGCAGCCCGCCGCGAGCAGTCCGTGCGCCCGCAGCTTCACTGCAGCCTGCGCCGTGAAAGAGGCAAGCGACTCCGCGAGGTCTTCAAGCGAAGTGGCCGGTTCGCCGAACGAGCGCGAGCAGCTGACGCTGTCAGGGTCGGCGTCATAGTCGCGCTCCTCGCAGCTCGCGACCCCGCGAAGCTCTGCAGCCGTGCGCAGAAGCGTCACCCCGCCAATCGGCCGCAGGATGTCGTCGCGCGCGTCGCGAAGATCTTTCGCCGTGAATATCTGCTCGGCGCGCAACTGCACGGCAAGCCTGCGCCCGACGCCCCAGACCTCGTCGACCGGCAGCCCCGCGAGCACGTCCGTCGCGTCGCGCGGCAGCACATATACGCCCTCCGGACGCTTCTTGGCGACATGGTCGGCAAGCTTGGCGAGCGTCTTCGTGGGCGCGAAGCCAATCCCGCAGGGCAGCCCTGTCCAGCGGAGAATCTTCGCCCGCAGCCGCTTCCCGTAGTCCATAAACCACTCTTCCCCGCTCCCCGCCGCCCGCGCCGGCGGCACGAAGAACGCTTCGTCTATCGAATACTGCTCGACATCCAGCGCCTCGTCGCGCAAAACCGACATGAACCGGCGCGACATGTCGCCGTACAGTTCGTAGTTGGACGAACGGAGCACCAGCTCGCCCGTCCTCTCCCGCGCCTTCAGCTGAAAATACGGCGTACCCATCGCAATGCCCAGCGCCTTGAATTCGCCCGACCTCGCGACACAGCAGCCGTCGTTGTTCGAAAGCACCGCGACGGGCCTGCCGACGAGCCTGCGGTCGAAGACCCTCTCGCAACTGACAAAGCAGTTGTTTACATCCGCAAGCCCGATCATCCGCCCGCAAACCTGTGTATGCACGCCGTGACTTTGCCGAAATAGTCGAGCTGGCGCCCGGGGGCGATGACTATCGTCGGGTAGGCCTCGTTGGCGGGCTCGAGGCGTACGCCTCTCTTGTCGCGGCGGAACGTCTTGACGGTAAAATCGCCGTCGACGCTCGCGATTATCACATCGCCCGAAGCCGGCCTGAGGGAGCGGTCGACGACGAGTATGTCGCCGTCCTGTATGCCGAGACCGATCATCGAGTCGCCCTGCACGCGCACGAAAAATGTCGCCGCGGGCCGCTTGACGAGAAGTTCGTTCAGGTCGAGCGGCGGCTCCAGATACTGCTCGGCCGGCGACGGAAAGCCCGCCGCCACAGAACCCGACACTCTCGCTCTCGCCTTGGCCGCCATGGTGTCAGAGCCTCACTACGCTTACCGAAGCCGCGGCGATAGCTGTTCGGGTGATTTTCGCTCCGTTACTCCGATCGAATCGCGAACGGCGCTCTCGGGCATCTTACCGGTCTAATTACCCCAAAAACAGTCGTTTTTCTGCGTTTTCACCTCGGGTATAATGAAAACCCTTGCCCCTATTGGGTAGGGTAGGCTCCCCCTATTGGGTAGCCCCCCGTCACCCCCTATTGGATAGTGTACCCCACCCCCTATTGGGTAGTC
>JAZQBR010000104.1:0-21280 GCA_045545855.1 Kiritimatiellia bacterium
TCGCCGAAGGCAAACATTCTCAAAGAGCTGGGTAAAAACAGCTCTTTTTCATTGGAGGCAATTCTATGCTTTATGACACCATCTGCGCTCCGTCCACGGCGGCAGGCGACGGCGGCCCCGGCTACGAGTGTGACATAACGGGCGATACGGTAGTTTACGCGAAGGGCGGCGGCGGCGGCGGCTATGCCAACGCGCGCGCCGGCATTGGCGGTAGCGACACTGCCAATACAGACGGCAATGGCGGCGACGCTGCGCGTGCGGCCTTCGCCGGCACCCCCATGACCGGCTCCGGCGGCGGCGGCGGTGGCAGAAACCCCTACCGAATCTCCGGCGCAGGCGCGTCGGGCATTGTCGTTATACGCTATACGGTCGCTCTCTCGCCCACATACCAGTCGGGGGCAGAGGCGACTAAGGTGGATGGTGAAGACCTGTACATCTACAAAAATACGGCTGCTCCCGGCTCGCTCATCATCGACCGCTATGTGATGGCCCATGTTCTCGCGGTAGGCGGCGGCGGCGCGGGCGCGAACCCAGGCGCGGCAGGCGCAACACAGGGCGGCGCGGGTGGCGGCGGCGCGGGCGGCTTCTACGAGAACGAGATGCTTCTTCTCGCCCCTGGCACATATTCAATCGTTGTGGGCGAAGGCGGCGTCAACAGCGGCACGGCCCAGGGCGTAGGCGCTGACGGTCATGACACGACAATAATGCTCGGCTCGACTGCTGTTGTTACGGCATTCGGCGGCGGCGGCGGCGGCATCAGGAGCGTCGGCAACAATGGCGGTTCCGGCGGCGGCGGCTCGAAATACAACAGTACGTCATCGCGAGCGGGCGGTGAGGCAGTGGCAGGTCAGGGTTATGCCGGCGGTAGCGGTGATCACAACCGCTCTGGTGCAGGCGGTGGCGGCGCAGGCGACGTGGGCTCGCCGACAGCTGACATTGATGTTGGCGGGAACGGCGGTCCCGCAAAATCTACAACCATAACAGGCGTTACAACATATTACGCGGCTGGCGGCGGCGGCGGCTCGCGCGGGCACGCAACGACGGCCAGTACTGGGGGTTCTGGCGGCGTAGACGGCGCCGGCAACGTTCTCGGCGGCAACGGCGGTTATGGTACAAGCAGCTCCAAGACATCGGCGACGGCGGGCCTTGCCAATACAGGTTCCGGCGGCGGCGGCGGTTGCTACAACCAGGCCGGCGGCGCGGGCGGCTCGGGCATTGTTATAATAAGGGTGAAGCACATAATGCCCATGAAGCCGCCGGCAAGCGAAACTTTCGCCTATGACGGCGAGGAGCACCTCATATACCCGACGGATGAATATGACGACGGCTCGGCATACACGATAACGCTGGCCGGCGAGACGGTTGACAAGATTTCCGTCAAGAGCGTCGGTACTTATACCTATAATATAGCGTTGAAGAGCGGCTACTGCTGGTCAGACGGCACGACGGACGATGTCGTATGCACAGTGAACGTTACCGCGCCGACACTAGTCATCAATTCGCTCAAGGCGACAGGCTGGCAGCTGGGCGAAGAAGTGAGGGCGCCGGTTCTAGACTCGAACCCGGCCCTCGCGGCGGGCGAGTACAAGTTTCTCTACTCCACAAGCGAGTCAGGTCCGTGGTCCGAAACAGTCCCGAGCGCGGTTGGTACATATTATGTGACGGTCGAAGTCGCGCCCTCCGACAACTACGGTCCGCCCGCGACGACGCCGGTTACCGAATTCTCGATATGGGAGTGGTCTTCGGCCGAGCCCAGCCTCTCATACCTCGGCTACCACGCGACATTGACGGTGACGGGCCATACGGGCGCGGCGCTCAGCGACTTCCCGATGCTGGTCAAGTTCTCCGAAGACTCTCCGGCGGGCTTCAGCTACAGGTACGCGGCAGCCGATGGTTCAGACCTCAGATTCATCGACTCCGCCGGCAACCTTCTGTCGTTCGAGATCGACACCTGGAACCCCGACGGCGAGTCGTATATCTGGGTGAAGGTGCCGACATACGAGAACGGCGCGACCGTGACCGCCTGCTGGGGCGAGCTGGAGGGCGAGAGCCTGCCGGCCGCGCCTACGCCTGCGGGGGTGTGGACGAGCTACAGCGGCGTCTGGCACATGTCCGAAGAAGTCGACGCCGCGACTGCGGCCTCGACCGCCGCGGCGGACTCCACCTCAAACGCCAACAACGCGGTACCGATGAAAGGCACTAGCACCGCGACTAGCCTCGCGGAGATGGTCTCGATCGAGGGCGCGGTAGGGCTCGGGCGCGTAAACAGCACATCTGCGGTGACGCAGGGCAACAGGCTTAGGCTCTCGAAGACGTACAAGATGAATGGCGTCTTCACATTCAGCGGCTGGTACCGGTTGAACGGCACATCGGTCGCGCAGCAGTTCGCCTGCAACAAGAATACTGCCGCGCTCTCGGGCGACGGCTGGGGATTGGAGAGCGCCTCTGGCAGCTCGACTAGAATGTTCCTTCGCGGCGGCGCCAACACTGCGAGCGGCGGGTACATAACCGGCGATTTCATGGCCGACTGGGTGTACATCGCGGGCGTTTATGACGGGACGACCGGGACAATCTACACGAGCGGCGTCAGGCTCGGCAACAGCTTTACGATAACCCAGGTCGCCGACACCCAGAACCCGATAGCGTTCGGCGGCAACTCCAACAGCACGGCCTATTCGCTGAACGGCGCGTACGACGAGCTGAGACTAATGCCGTTCGCGGCCGGGGCCGACTGGATAAAGGCCGAGTACGACCAGGTTCGCGGCGCGGTCGCGACATGGGGGCCGGCGAAGACGAGGCCGAACTCCGTCTTCAAGAACCGCTGGCTAGTCGAGCCCTCGATATCTAAGGTTGAATGGAACGCCGGCGAGGAGGGGGCGTCGTTCACCCCCGGCGAGGCCGCCTATGGCGAGGCGTACATGGTTTTCGCGAGCCCCTCGGCCGCCTACACGAATGAACTGCCGACGGCCATCGGCGAGTATTCGCTGCACGGCTACGCCGATGCAGGCGCCGACACCGCCGGCACCCGCAGCTGGGGCGCTCTAGACCTGAACCTCGGCTATGTCACGATTCTCGCCGCGACTCCTTATAGCGACCTTTCGGGCGGCGCGGGCGGCAATACCGTCTCGGGCCGCATATTGCTTGCGAACGACGACCCGTGCGGCGGCAATGCTGCTATCGCGGTTACAGACCAGAACTACGACCAGACAGACCCCGAGACGCATGCCACATATTGGGTTCATGATGCAGATGGTGTTGTTGAGGGCCTACCATTCATGAGGAATGGCACGATTCATACTCTCAAACATAGCGCGCCTATAGATGAGCTGTGCGGTGCCGAGGAGATATGGTATCTTGAAAATGTTCTTATCGGCAATACATACCCGGCAAACCTTAATATGCTAAAGGCGCAGAACTTCCTGCCGTGGTCGGAGACGGCGGGCGACCAGAGCGAGAGTTCGCACCTCGCCATGCGCGACGTTCTGAATGCGGCCATCTGCTCGCCTTGCTACACGAACGGCATCGGGACAATCTACTTCGACGCTGTGAATGGTTGGACTAGCGAGACAGGAGAGGAGTACAGAATCGTCGTTGAGGTCGCGACTAACAGCACCGATGGGGCGAGCATACCTACCGACGAGAATGTTCAGCTCATCACACCTGGCTACTGGAACGAGACGGTCGACGAGGGTACCGGCGAGACCGTCAGAACATACGTGCCGCCGACCACCAATCGCTACGCCCGCGCCGACTGGGTGGCGGTCGAGATGAAGCCTTATATCACCGACCCCGAGAAGGGACTCGTCGCTCTCGAGGCGACAAAGTCGCTGCCTCTCGCCATCAGCGAGGGCGGCTCGTACTCTAGCTTTTACCGCGTAGTCGTGCCGCTAAACTACCGCGGTCCCGCGAGGTTCAGGATACGCCGCGAGACGACTAATCCCAAGTTCGCTGAAACGCCTGATGCGGGCGGCCTTATACTTATAGACAATGTCGTCGCTTCGTACCCCGCAATGAGAGTGGACTTGAGCTCGTACGGCGTCTACGACGAGGAGCGCGGCGGCAAGCAGATACTCGGCCAGGAAGCCGCGTGGAGCGTCCCCTACCCCTCGATTCTCGACAGCGAGATTTACGCGAGGGCCATAGCCGAGTTCTCGACGAATCCCGGGCACGAGGCCGATATCGCCTCGTTCGTGACATCCGCCAAGATGTACTACAGGTGGCGCTATCTCGAGCAGAAGACGAACGACTGGCAGGTCGTGAGCCTCGACCCTGCGAACGGGTTCAAGGCCACCGAGCCGCTAGTGCTGCCGGGCCGCGCCGGCGACGTCGAGTACTGGTACGAGCTGAAGCTCAACGCGCCTTATTACGCCTACCACGACTATTCGGGGGCGGTGTTCGCGGGCGGCCCGCTCGGCCTCGCCGACCTCTACACCGAGAACATCTCAACGGTCACCAACAGGTCGCAGGGCGTCACCTACCAGAGCCAGGGCGATGACTGGTACGTGCGCCTGAGAGAAGGCCGCAGCAGCTTTGAAGGCTTCAATCTTGTCGTAAGAAAGATCGATACTCGCGGACGCGACAGCGTGACGAATATTATCGAGATGGAGTTGGTCGGCGATCACATCTGGCGCGGCTACCTGCAGACCGCGGACGAGTCGGACAACGGCGTCTACACTACCGCGACGCTCGGCTACCACTTCGAGGGCCTCAACCGCCAGGAAGAATGGACGACAGAATGGACGGCCAATACTACGTACATGAAGACTTCGGACGACTTCGAGTACGTGCCCGTGAGCGCCATGATGTCGGAGTGCGGCGAAGACGAATGGGCGACGATACCCTACGACTGGACGACCGGGTACATGCTGTTCCAGATAGACGACTCGACCAGAGCCGTCACGGTCGTTCACGCCGACTACCAGAACTTCAACGGGTGGAGCGACGCCAACAAGACGAGCAAGGTCTACACAGGCAGCTACACCGAGAACGAGAGCAAGACGGGCGTTTCGCCCAAGGCGGTGACGACATTCGAGAATTTCTCGAACTGGAGCAACATGCCCGCGACCAGCGACTACTGGCGCGAGCGGGTGGTCACGGCCGACCTCGGCTACAACATGTACGAGAACGGCAACTACGACACGCCGAACGGGTGGGCTCTCAACCAGGGCATGTTCGTCTACTCGAAGTACAAGGACGAGCGCTACAAAGTGGGCGGCTACCCCGACAGGGCAATGCAACTCAAGGGTCAGGGCTACGGCATGCTCGACTTCGTGAACGGTACCGAATCGCCGCGCGGGCTAGACACGATCACGTTCTCGACCAGGCTCGCACAGTTCGTCGATTTCAGCGATTTCGCCTATTACGATTGCAGCGACAAGATGTCGCTGTCGAACTACACGTTTATAGCGAGGGCCTGCTACGACACGTACTCAAACACGAGATACAGCGGCAACGCGTCCGTCTCGCTAATCGCCTACTATGTGCCGGGCGTCGGGTGCTACGAGTTCAGGTTCGAGCAGACGCTCGCGAACATCGACAACCTGAGCGCGGCCGACAGCACAGGGACGGGCCCGAACCGCATCGGCGAGACGTTCTCGCTGTACCGCTGGACCTACAACTCGCGCGGGCGTCTCACGAAGGAGCTTCTCGGCAGCCGCACCAACGCCGGCGTGAGCGACATGGGCAGCATACCCAACACGACGCTGAGCGGCGTCAACATCCAGAACATGTTCCCGGTCTACCTCTCGATTTCCAACACGACCGACGCGGTGTGCATCATGGCGGGCGTCGGCTGCAGCGGCATGAACGCGAGCGCGGCGCTCTCGAGCATGAACTCGACCGACTTCGCGAGCATCTGCTACCGCGACGCCTCGCACCTGCGACTCACGGGCGGCACGTTCGGCTCGACGCTCGCCAACTGCCCCGGCGTCGTCTCGGGTCTTTACCAGCTCCCCAAGCCAATCCCGTTCGCGTCGGACTTCACGAAGAACAACGTTATCGACCAGTATAAGAAGAGAAGGCTCAACTTCGACGTGAACAACGCCTACAACTGCAAGGCCGACATAACCGGCGGCACCCACAGGTGGTACGTGCCGGCCGGGAGGCTCGAGGCCTTCAGCGACAACGATTCGCAGTGGGGTCTTCAGGCGCTCACCCCGTCGCAGGCGATAAACATCTACACCGCGCCCGCCGGCAAGAGCACTGGCTGGTCGCTCGTCGCGACGACCAACCTCACGAGTTTCGGGTCGTCGACAGAAGCAGGCCAGACGGCGAAGTTCGTCTTTCACACTACCGACGACTGTTCGGTCAGAATCGCCGCCGCCGGCGACGAGGCCGACATGAGGACGGATGTCGTTCTGGACAACGTGACGCTCACGCAGTGGCGCGGCGCCGACTGGGAAGACACCGACGTCCAGTACGCCGTCCCGGGCTGGCAGACCGAAGTGAGCGGCCTTGGCGGCCACACGAACTTCATCTTCTCCTCGGCCTGGATAACCAACAGGGCGGTTCTCCTCTCGGCCAAGCGCACCGCGCCCGGCACGGCCGCCTCGATACGCGCGCCGCTCTACGACAACAGCTACGGGCGGGGGCACGGCCTCGGCATGATCGCCTTTGCCTACCACGGGGCGCAGGCCAACACGAAGCTCCTCGTGCAGATTGCCACGAACGGCGTCAACTACGGCACGATTCACAACATGAACGTCATTGACGACAGTTACTGGACGACCGTGAACACGATCGACTTCTCGGCCGACGGCCACCCGCCGCTCGCGCGCGGCACCATAAGCACCTACGTGGGCCTGCACGGCGTTACGGGCGTCATGAGAATCATGGTCGCCCCCGAGACGGTCGCGGCCGTCGCCAGCGAGACCAACCCCGCGCGCTTCGGCGAGATATTTATTGACGAGGTCTACAGCCGCGACGAACCGGCTCTCGACGACTGGTGCTGGTGGGGGTGGAACCTGCGCACGCTCGGAGCGACGAACTCCAAGGACGAGGAGAATAAGATGTTCCTCGCCGACCTCACGACCTCCATCGACAAGGTCGGCATGTCGCTCTCGCTGAACAACTCCGTAATCGACGATGTCGAGACAACCGAGAGCGAGACGTACAAGCAGCATATACCGTTCTTGCAGACGCCGACTTTCGGCACGAACATCGTGGGCGAGGTTTCGTTCAGGGCGAGAAAGTACGATCTCGTCGAGACGAGCCAGCCGGCACTTGTGACAGTCTTCGGCTCGAAGACCGGCGAGGAGAACGGCGCGTGGCACTGGCTCGCGAATATCATAGTCACCAACACGACATATTCGACATACTCCTTCAAGACCGACCAGGACGACAACTACAGGGCCTTCCGCCTGGCGGTGATAGGCGTGCCGAACGCGCTCGTGAGCGAGCTTTCGGGCAACACCAATCTGCCCGGCGAGGACAGAAGCGGGCGCGTCATCTACGACTACACGACGCCGGTGAGGGTCCTGCTCGACGAAGTCGTCGTAAGCGAGGCAGTGAGGGCGAGGATGGCCTTCAGGCACGTTGGCACGATCAGGAACACCGACTACTGGCCGTCGCTCAACAGGACGGATACGGTGGAGAACGTCCCCTCCGAGCAGTGGCAGCCGCTCTGCAACGAGGACTGGGGCATACAGTGCGAGCTCTTCCCGGCGCAGCTGCCGGACGAGATCGACATGGACAAGACCCCGCGCGTTAGGTTCCACTGGTACGCGGCGACCACGCCCGAACCCTGGGGCTACGAGAACTGGAAGGACCTGCCCGAGGCGCGCTCGGCTTGGCTCGCCCCGGCAACCGGCACGAATCTCATCTACCGCTCGAGCTACCTTATGGCCGACAGCGCGGTCGTGAGGCCAGAGACGGTTCAGCCGTCTGGCATGGTCGTGCAGTACGCCCTCGAGGCGATATGGTACCCGAAGGGGTCCGACGCGGCGGCGACGAACTGGCTCACCTCGGCCGACTGGACGCTCCCGGCCTGGTACAGCCCGGTCGACCACAACGCCGGCAAGACGTCGTTCTCGGCCTTCACGATTCTCGACACGGTCGCCCCGCACTGGGCGTGGATAAACGAGGTGAACATCTTCGGCAAATACGACGCCAGATACAACAACTCAGAGAAAGACTGCCAGTTTGTCGAGATCGCCGCCCCCGCCGAGGCCAGCCTGGCCGGGTGGAAGGTTATGCTAGTCATGCCCGACCCGTCGGGCGGCTCGGTTTACACGAACGAGCTCGGGCGCTTCGGGACGAATCTCGGCACGGGGCTTCTGCCGAGCCGCAAGAACGGCAATATCGGCATGGCCTCGAACATGGTCTTCCGCGTGCTCGGCAGTCCGCAGTCGCTCGCGAGCGGCAGGCTCAACTACGGCGACGGCACGCTAGACGCCGTCTGGAACTACGAGGACTCGCCGAGCTACGTCCTGAGCGCTTCGACCGGCTACCTGCAGGAGATTGAAAATGTCGGCATACAGCTCGTGAGGGCCAGCGGCGTCATCGAGCACGAGATTGTCGTCAAGGGCATCGATTTCTGGAATGACGAGGGCGACGAGGGCCCGGTGTCGACAGTCGCGTACTTCAACGACAAGCTCGGCACGAAGGGCTTCTTCTGGGCTGGCGACGACGATGCTGGCGAGGGCGGCTCGCTCAGCGTGATGACAGGCTCCGGGGCGGTGAAGGCGGCTTGGGACAACACAATCGAGGCGACCCCCGGGCGCATCAACAAGGGCCAGTACATAGACCCGGTGCATCCGACGGCCAACGGCACTTCAATCATAATCTACGCCAACCTTGAGGGCGGCCACATCAGGCAGACGTTCGGCGACGCGGTCGAGACGAACGCCAACCTGATCGTGTTCTACCCCAAGGGCAGGGAGACGGGCACCAATATCACGTACACCGTCGACCCGTGGTTCGAGCTGGGGACGGTGACGACGAACGGTCAGGCTGCTGCATCCGCGCCGGTAGAGGGGAAGGAGCGAGTGTACACGGTGACAGTGGGCGCCAACGTCTCCAACAATGTTACGGTTTCGGCCGCGGCGATGGTCAAGGCCGGCCTTTTCACCGAGAGCGACGATGTGCGCTACCGCGAGGCGGTCGTAGACTGGCTCGCCGGCGGCAAGACCCTGAGGGGCGACTTCGCCTACCCCGACAGCGACACGCCGAAGCTCGCTGACGTGATCGGCTACGGCGAGTGGCTGAACGACCCGGCGACGAAGAACGTCCTTTCGCAGCTCTCGCTCACCGAGATGTACTGGCTCGACATGGACCCGACCGTCGGCAACCTCGCGTTCGTCGGCGGCGTGGCCGAGCCGGCGGTCGAAATAAACGAGAAGCACGACCTCAGGATGGGAGTCTTCGCCCTGATGACCAACAGGACCGACGACGCCGCGAGCAAGTGGTACGGCGACAACTGGTCGCCCTACACGCTGCGCGGCACCGAGCCCGGCTCGACCTCGTACGAGTATTCGCTCCAGTCTCAGGCGTGGACGAGCGTCACATTCAAGGTGACGGGTCTCATACTGAACGGCCAGACGGACCCCGCCAACCCGGACGACTGGACGCCGCTGAGGTGGTTCGCCTTCACGAAGGACTCGTTCGGCGAAGATCACATATCGAGAATCGAGATTAAAGATCCGTTCGGCTATGGCAACCCGGTAGGCTACAGCGCCGGCTGGTACTCGTACGGCAGGACAAACGCCTGGTACCGCTGGACAATCGACACCAAGCTGAAGCCGTACACGGTCGAGCCGATGCACAAGGAGAATTTCTATGAGTACTAAGACCGTTATGAGAATAAGGGCGCTCGGTCTCGCGCTCGCGGCGTTCGCGGCCGGCTGCGGCGGCGAACAGCCCGGCGCCGGGCCGGAGCCGGTCGAGAAGGACGCCGTAAAGCGCCGCATGAACGACCCCGTCTACGTCCAGAAGCTGGAGACGGCGATGGAAGAACGGCGCGACATCATGCGCCAGTACGGCGAGGCCATGGCCAAGGTCAAGGCCGCCGAAGAGGCCGGGGCCGGCGAGGAAGAGCTGGCCGCCCTCAAAGCCGCCGCCCAGAAGTTCAAGGACGAAGGCGAGGCCAACCGCCAGAAGGCGATGAAGATGGTGCGCGAGCGTATGAACAGCGATATTTCACAGAATCTCAAACAGACGAAGGGGAACTAAAATGAACATGAAGAAACTCCTCAGAACGATGACCATGGCGGCCGGCGTCGCCATAGGAACAGCCGCCTCGGCGGCCGGGGCGAACGGCGACATATTCGAGTTTCGTCCGTGCGACCAGTACGGGGCGAATATGTCCGCAGGCTGGACATGGGCGACAGCTGAAAGTCCGCTGGCCTCTGGCGAGACGGTCTATTTCAAGATGCGGCTCGTGCAAGGCACGTACCGCGACGCCGACACGACCTGGCGGCTCGTCCACACGGGCGATACGTCCGAGATCATCGACGACGCGCTGTATCCGCTACAGATAGGCGTATATGTCTCGGGCGAGCTTCGCTGGGCCGATCTCGCCGAGTATACCGTCGACGAGGCGACGGGCATCACCGACTTCGTCTTCAAGTATGTCACCAAGGCCGGCGACTTCGGCATGCCGGTCGTTCTCGCGACAGAGGACGGCCCCGCTTCGACGTCCAACGGGTCGAGCACGTATCTGCTCAACTCGAGAGGCGGCAAGTGGTCCATCGCCAACAACAACGGCGTCAGCGCCAATCTCTGGTTCTGGACGGTCGACAGGCCCTCGCCGACGGGCGACGACCCGATACAGGACTACTCGCTCTCGCAGTGCGGCATCTATGTCAAGACGCTGGACTTCGACGACAGCTGGGAGTCTGGCAGCGCGGCGGATTACGCGCTCGACGGGTCGGGCGTCTGGCGCTCGGTGCACGAGAACTCGAAGATAACGGTCGGCCCCGCGCCTTCTATCATCGCCAAGGCGGCGCCCGAGAACGCCGTCACGCTGCATGTCTGGTCGACGGATGACTCGGCTGTCACGATCAACGGCGGCGATGAAAAAATCATCACCGTCTACGAGGGCGGCACGGCCGTCCAGAAGAAGATTGTCGTCGGCGACATCAAGTTCGTCGGCGGCCAGCTCGTGCCCACCTATTTCGAGATCATGGGTGTCGCCGAGGGCAAGAGCGCCCAGCTCGTCCTCAGCCCGTGGATCGGCTACAACTACGATGCCGCCAAGCAGCAGATTGTCGACTACGTGACGGTTCCCGTCACGTGCCTTGAGCCCATGCCGGCCACTATCATCGTCGACGTTGACCGCGAGACCGCCTACGCCGAAGTCGGCGACGGGTGGAAGACCGCCGGCGCGGAGCTCGACGTCTACCTCTCGCAGGCGCTCGAGACCGATATTGACGTCACCATCACGCCCGGCATCGTCGGCCACGACGAGCTCGATATGGCAGAGTATGTGAGGTTCTCCAAAGTCAATCCTTCAGTCAAGACGATCTCTCAGCTCGCCGACAAGGTCACGGTCACGATCAAGGCCGGTCAGCTCAGGTCGACGGAGAACCCGAAGGTATACGCCTACTTCCTCAGAGGCGACGACTACACGTCGGGCGGCAACACGCTCGATTTCACGCCGTCCATCCCTGACGATCAGAAGACGGCTACCGGCATGACGTCGGCCGACAGGTTCTCGCCCGGCGCGGTCGAGGTTGTCGCTAGGATGCCCGTAATCGTCTCGCCCGGCGACTCGAGCGAGCTCGGCGCGACCGCCGGCGTGCCGCAGGAAATCGAAATCGAGATCGACGACACATACGCCGGCGAGCACATCGCTAGCGGCGACGGCTACACGATCGAGGTCAAGTACAACGACGCCTCGGGCTGGCGCGCCATCGAAGGCGTTTATTACGTCGGCCAGGGCAGCATTCTCAGAACCGCTGCGGGTGCTCTGCCCGAGATTACGTTCCCGACCTCCTCGGCCTCCAGCTCGACGGGAACGTTCAACACGCAGATTCGCGTGACCGAGCCGATCAACGGCAATCGCCCGGTCGTCAAGATCATATCGACCGTCGCCTCGCCGAAGACGGTGTCGGTAATCTCCGACAAAGACGTCTACAACGAAGGCGACAACGCCACCTTCACGATCCAGCTCAACTCGAACAACGACACGGGCGCGCCGCTATACGCGTTCCTCGTAGCGGGCCCCGACGATGCGACGGCCGGCATGTTCAGCGCGCTCGGGCGCAAGTGTGTCATAACGCCCGATATGGAGGCTGACGATACGACATGGCCGCTTACGAGCGGCATCGCGATCAACCCCGACAACGGCGGCCCCGAGAGCCCCGTCAAGGCGACCGTCAAGCTTCTCGACGGCGCGAGCGAGGATATCGGCGGCAGCAGCTTCTACTTCCAGGTCGTCCTCTCGGAGACGCCGGCCTATCCCGGCCGCGCCGGCGCGGTGACGGGCTACAACTCCAACTTTTCGACCATCCAGGTTTTCAATGTCGAGCCGACGATTACGCGCGTCGAGAAAGACGGCAACGAGCCTAACGAAGACACAGGCTACTTCGACGGCGCCTACCCGGTCGGTCAGGAGCAGACGTTCCAGGCGATCGTCAAGGACGCGGGCGGCTTCGACCTCACGAGCGGCTTCCAGACGCGCTGGTCGATCGTCAGGACCGGCGGCGGCGCGACGGTGCCCGTCGAGGTTATTGAGGGCAACCCGAACGACGCCGCGAACGTCAAGAAGGTGACGTTCAACCAGGCGGGCACCTATCGCATCAGGGTGCAGGTCAAGGACAAGGATATGGAGGACTGGGCGGCCGCGTACAACGAGTCGTACATCACCATCGTCGACCAGCCACAGCTCACGATCGAATTCAACGACACGCCTAACGAGACCTCGTCGAGCGAGACGGTTGCATTCGGCCTCGGCGGCTACTACAACTCGACCGATCCGATGATCATGATGGTCACGGTGACGCCTCCTAGCCTCACGAGCCCGAACCCGGGCGTACTCAAGCTCGACGACTCGTATATGTCGGTGCCGGCGGGCTATGAGGCGCTGGCCGAAGCCGCAATCGCCGCCGAGGGCAGCGAGACGAGCGACCACTACTATCTAAGCTTCCGCGGGCTGGAGACTATCGATCTCGCGGTGCTCGAGATGGACGGCACGCGCTACACCCTGAACCCTGGTTTCACGATCAAGGCTCAGATACTCAATGACGGCAACAGCCCTGCCGAGGGTAAGAAATGGAGCGCGTACTACCTGACGCGCAGCAAGCGCTTCAGAATCAACAACGTCGACCCCGTCTGCATCGTTACCGACCGCACCAACGTCGTCGAGGTAGCGGGCGGCGCGGCGACATCGTACCCGATCCGCTGGTCCATAAGGAGCGACGTCGACAACGACTACTCCGGCCTGTGGGAGGACGGCACGACCCAGGGCATCAAGGTCAGCTTCTCGGGTTGCGCCAACGCCGATGACGGTCTCACCTACGTGACCGACCCGACGATGGGCGCCTCGGGTGTGTTCATACCGAACTTCGGCTCCGTGCAGGGAGTGCAGACCGTCACGATAATGATTGAAGACAAGGACGGCGGCCTCGTCACGACCGATTACAAGTACAAGGTCACGGCCTCGAAGTTCCTTGAGATGATTCCCGTCGGGCCGGGCAACACGTCGACGGCGGGCCGCTACGACGGCGCGCCCGGCATCGGCCAGGGCCACGGCTGGGCGGCGGCGACGTTCTCCGACGCGCAGCGCTGGATATACCGCTGGAACTGCGGCGGGCAGCTGGGCGTCAGAATCTTCGGCCACGGCTACCGCTATGACGAGACCGGCAACACCAGGGACGACGGCACGCTTGACGCCCCGTACGACATCGCGGTCGACACGGCCGGCAACGCGCCGGCAGGCGTGACGATCGGCTGGGCGAACGCCTACAACTACTCCGCCAGCAACACGCGCGGCGGCGGCGCCGACGGCAAGGACTCCTTCCTCTACGCGTTCATGGTCAAGGGCGCGAGCGAGGACGGCAAGAGCTCGGCTCCGGCGCTTCTCGGCGACACCTACCAGGTCGAGACGCCTGTGGACGGCGCGCCCAGGAGCGCGACCGTCGAGCTGCCGGCCGAGGAGGCCCAGAACGGCGGCTATGCCGTCACAGAGGCCGCGCTCGTCTTCTCGAAGGAACTCTTCGCCGAAGACAACCTCGGCGACATCAACGCCGACGCGGTGCCGGACTACTACGCTGTCATGTACAAGTGGGGCATCGGCGCCACCCTGGTCGAGGCCGCAGTCGGCGACCTGCTGACGGGCGACATGGTCGACCTCGGCGTCGGCAACCCCGACGAGGACTACCTGCCCGGCGCCTACGCCCCGAGGGGCGACGAAGCCCTCTACGACGGCGCCCAGACGAGCTACGCGCCGATCGGCCCCGCCTTCACGACGAGGTGGGAGATACGCGGCTTCCACGACGGCTTGAACGCGCTCGACCAGACGAAGTCCGACGCGAGCTTCAGCGCCGACGAGGCCGCCGCCTACAAGGCGTACTTCCTCGCACGGAACGGTGCCGAATGGACAGACGCCGACGGCTACGACCTCGCTTTCTGGTCGCCGGAGCCCAAGGGCGAGAAGCCCCGCATGGACCCGACGATGGCCGACACCGACGGCGACCGCTTCCCCGACGGCTGGGAGTACTTCTTCTGGTACCAGGCCCATGTCTGGGGGCCGGCGGGCTCGAACATCGGCCGTGCGCGCCACGGCCAGCACTACATATTCGAGCGTTTCGACTTCGACAACATAACGAGCGGCATCGAGATACCCTTCGCCGACGTCGAGGCCAGGTTCAACCCGTGCTCTTCCAACGCGAAGGCGGTTCAGGACAACCCCGACTTCGACAGAGACGGCCTCTCCGACATCGAAGAGCTCGCTATCGGCACCAACCCCTGCCACTGGGATACCGACGGCGACAGCATGTGCGACGGCTGGGAGGTCATGAACGCTATCGACCCGCTGAACGGCACGACGACGCTCACCAACCCCGACGGCGACTTCATGGCCTATGCGACGCTTGAGCGCTCGCTCATGATGTACACGCCGAACGACGAGAACTACGGTCTCCTGAACCCGGTCAATGCCGGTGTCGTCGTGACGGTGTTCCCCGATCTCGAGTTTGGCGTCGACTTTTTCGACACGACCGTGCAGCGCGACATCAAGGGCGCCAAGGGCTTCTCGTTCTACGTGAAGTTCAAAACAGAGCCCGTCGCCACGGGCCGATATGACGAGGAAAACAACGAGATCATCGAGGATGTCGCGACAGAGCCCTACTACTACGGCGGCGATGTTGTGCTGCCCTATAAGACCGACATGCCCGGCGACTGGATCTGGGGCAAGGCGATGGTCGACGGCATTAAGCGCGTAACGGTCGACCTCCCGGCCGGAACGGTTCTGCATCTCGGTGCCGACATAGTGCTCGTGCACGACCAGGTCATGAGCGCCTACGGGTTCGACCCGAGGACGGGCTGGAGCAACAAGAACGGCTATGTCAGCGACCGCTGGAACCCGAGCATCAACACCACCATACCCGACATATCGACAGGCGAGGCGGTCAACACGCGTCCGTACTACTCGACCGACGAGTATCTCGTCATGCAGTACATGCGTGACTACGGCATCATCTACAACAACGCCGAAATCGACGGGCGGTTCGATTATGACGACGTGTGGGGCACGATCAGGATGAAGACGACAAATCCGAACGTGATCGGCTACACGTCGGGAGAAGGCGAGGCCGGCGACGCCGAGGCCCAGGCGACAGACGCCTCGGCCGCGCTCGCGGCGGCCCTGACGCAGTCCGGCAGCGGCAAGACGATTCGCAGCGGCCACGGCGCCGACACCGACGGCGACGGCGTCCCGGACGGCTGGGAGCTCTACACGAGGCGCAACCCGCTCGTCGTGCCCCAGTCGCCATTCGAGGATGTCAACCGCGGCGGCGTTGTGCAGACGCTCGACGCCGACACAGACGGGCTCAACTATGTCAGGGAGTTCGCCGGCGTCGATTCGTGCAACGCCTACGAGAACTGCGAGGCGGTCTTCGCCAACCATCCAGGCAACGCCAGCGGCTGGTTCAACAAGTTCTTCCCGACCAATCCCGACAGCGCCGATACCGACGCCGACGGTCTCGCCGACGGCTCCGAAGGCGGCGGCTGGGCCGACGACTTCTACAATGCCGGCCATGTCTACCCGGCCGTCCAGGTCAGGCTCACGTTCAACTACGGCGAAAAGACAGACGACGGCAGGACGGTGTGCTTCCGCGGAGGCGGCATGAACCCGTGCACGATCGATACCGACCTCGACGGTCTGCCCGACCCGTGGGAGAAGCAGCACGCGGGCGCCGTCGTGAAGCTGCCCGAAAGGACGATTCTCACACCCGGCATCGAACTCGACGAGGCGACTTTCGCGGCGGACGGAGTTCTCAACACGCAGGCGGCGGCGCAGGACGGCGAGACCGCCGCAGCCGAAGACGCGGAGACAGCAACCGGCTCGGGATACTACATCACGGCCGGCATGGACGCCACCTGGCCCTACGACGTCTGCAGCGACGCCATCAAAGACCCGGTCACGGTCACATACCGCGACGTGGACTTCGACCATGACGGCCTGCAGAACTATCAGGAGTACATGGTGCAGGCCATGAGGCACTTCCGCTACGACGATACCACGACGCCGCTCATGGGCCGCCTCTTCGAGGAGGGCGAGTACGATGCGGCCGGCAACGTCACGACCCAGCACCGCCAGGAGTTCGGCACGACAATCTCGCCTGACGCCGGCACCGGCTACCCGGTATTCGACGCCGCCGACCCCGAGACATTCGCCGCCAACGCCGTCGAGGCGTGGTACGGCAAGGAGTTCGTGCAGTACGTGACGGTGACGACGGGCGTCCAGGTGACAAGCAGGGTCGTCGACCTGGTGACGGGCGAGACCGAGACCGTCACCAACTACTTCACGGCGCGCCGCAAGGTGATAGACCCCGCTTCGGGCGAAATGGTCGTCAACAACCATATCGCGAACGCAGGCACGCGCTACCAGAGAGCCTGGAACGAGGCCGGCTGGAGGGCCATCGGCTACTTCGCGAGGCCGCTGATGCCGTACGACCGCGCGCTCACGAGCAACAGGCTCAGCCAGCCCGCGAGCTTCATGCTCCCGGTGGCGAACGGCCTCTACGTCTCGACAGATCCGCGCATGTGCGACACCGATCAGGACGGCATGGACGACTACTACGAGCTCTTCCACGGTCTCAACCCGATTCTCGGCACGAGCCCGACAAAGCTGACCGGTCCCGGCTACGCGCTGAGCAACTGGGCGGCCGCCAACGACTCGAGGGGCAAGTTCGGCGACATTATTTCGGCCGTCTACTCGGGCGGGAACCTGGCTAAGATGGCCTTGTACAACGCGTTCTACAACGAATGGGTCTACCCGACGTTCTCGAGGTCGCTCGCGCTCGACGGAATGGTGCCTTGCCAGTTCGAGCCCGTCGCGCCGCCCATGGCGTTCGACGCCGTGATGTACCCGTGGGCCAACGGCGGCGCCCAGGCCGACCCCGACGGCGACGGCCTCAGGAACGACGAGGAGCGCGCTCTCGCGAGCGTCGCCGACCCGCTGCCGCGCCACACCGACCCGACGCCGCTGTGGTTCACCGAACGCACGACGCCGCTGAGCTATGTCGCCCAGTACTACAAGACGCCGCCGTACATTGTCAACATGCCGTGGCGCGCTCTCAGAACCGAGGACTACGGCTCGGCCGCCCTCCATGGCAACTCCAACTTCGAGTACATGTTCTGCTTCGAAGAGAACGAGGGCTACGACACCGACGGCGACATGCTGAGCGACGGTCAGGAGATCGTCAGCGCCTTCCGCGCGGGCAGCGACCCGCTCAAGTTCGACGACCCGAGCCGCCGCCAGGCGCTCTACCTCGACGGCAACGACTCCTACGCGATGTCGAAGGAGTCCATCTACAGGCCGATCGACGCGGTCGACTTCCTCAAGCAGTTCACCGTCGAAGTGTGGGCGATGCCCGAGGATGTCTCGAGGGAGCAGACCATCGTCGAGCGCTCCACGCTCGTCTACGGCAACTCCATCAACAAGGATGCGCTCGCCATCAGGGCCAACTTCAGAATCGGCCTTGACGAGATGGGCCGCGTGTACGGTCTCTTCGACAACACCGACGCCAAGGAGTCGGGCATCGACGCGCCCACGAGCTGCCAGAAGATTGTCGGCCCCGTGCTCGAGGCCGGCGAGTGGAGGCACTTCGCGCTCACATTCGACGGAGAGTGGCTCGTCCTCTATGTCGACGCGAAGGAGGTCGCCCGCGAGAGGACTTCGCTCATACCGGCAAACGGTGTGACCGAGATCGGCCAGTACGTCGGCGGCAAGGATACCATGACATCGACCGGTTATCTGATGAGGCCGAGCGCGATTTTCCTCGGCGCGAGGCCCAAGGCCAAGAACGACCACGCGCTCAACGTCTACGAGGTCGAGGTCGACGAGACGACCGGCGAAGAGACCCACTTCGAGTCCTTCGAGAATATGCGCGAGTGGTTCAAGGGCTACATCGACGAAGTGCGCGTCTGGGACGGCGCGAGGACCGAGTCCGAGATTCGCGAGACGTGGCACAAGAGGCTCGACTCCGAATTCGCGGCCGAGAACCGCGCCGCCGTGTTCCGCGGCTGGATGCAGGGCCACGGGCGCAACAACAACGCCGAGGACGCCGAAGACCTGCTCCCGGCCGAGCTCGTGCTCCACTACAACTTCATGACGCTCCCGGGCGCGGCCAACCGCTCCAAGGTCGCCAAGGCGGCAGGCGGCTATGCGGCGGCCGTCGAGGACGCCGCCATGAACGACTACCTCTCCAACCCCGACATCACGACCGACGGCCTCTATGAAGCCACGGCGGTGAAGGAGGGCCCCGAAGCCCTGAATGTCGGCTGGTGGAGCAAGAGCGAAGTCAGGAGCCGGGTCTACGACTATTACAGGATGGTGCCGTGGATCAAGGACACCGTCGCCCATCTCACGCCGATCGACGGCACGGCGGCGGACACGTTCGTGTACAGCGACTACTTCGGTGGCATCTACACCCACGCGTCGGCCATCGGCCGCGAGAAGTACGAGTTCCCGAACACGGCGAACCCCTACTCGTACACGGTCTACTACGTCGACCGCGCGGTCAGGGTCGCGAGCGCCTTGAGGCGCGCCACCCAGTACACGGCGACGGCGATGCAGACCTTCGCCAAGAGGTCGCAGTTCCAGATCAGGAACTCCTTCGTCGGCACGACCGACCTGCTGCCGCTCGGCGGCGCGTTCGCCAAGACCGCCGAGAAGATGTGGGACGGCGCCGCCTCCGACGCGTGGGAGCTCACCGGCGAAGACAGCGACGGCGACGGTCTCCCGGACGAGTGGGAGGAGTACGCCAAGGCCAACCTCACCCCGCAGTTCGGCAACGACCAGGCCCTCAACTGGGATACGCTCGTCACCTACGACGGCAAGGTCATGAAGGCGGGCGACCTCTACAGGTATCTCGTCCACAAGGGCCTGCAGCCCGGCGAGGACGAGCCTGACGCGAGGTACGCAGAGGCCATCGACGAGGACGGCGACGGAATCCCTGACTGGTGGGAGAAGTTCTATGACGTCTACGCGGCCTCGGGCACTGACGACAGCGACGGCGACGGACTTTGCAACTATGCGGAGTACCTGCTCAGCGAAGTGTTCGACCTAGGTCTCATCTTCGACCCGACCGACGCGAGGAGCGTCAACGGCGAGGATCTCGACTACTTCGTCAGGATCGGCGACGTCTATGCGGGCGAAATATTCACCGACCACGACATGATCGAGGACGCGCTTGAGGATACATGGGGCGTTCCTTATGCGACGCGCTATGCCTGGGACGCCGCCGGCGACCGCGACGAGGACGGTTGGAGCAACTTCTCTGAGGCGAGGTACCACGATTACACTGCGGGCATACTCGCGCCGCACATCTCGCACATGCTCGGAGACTCCGAGATGAAGGATATGCCCATACCGACGATCGAGCTGACCGTCAGGTACAACGGCGACCAGCCGCTCTCCGCGACCGGCGGTACCCAGGGCGGCGGCGGCCAGAACGAGGAGGGCGACGCCAACTCGCTCGCCCCGCTCGTGGTGCAGACATACACGAGCGACGACCTCGTCGTCCCGGACGCGACGTTCAACGTCACGCCCGGCGGCACCCTCGAAGGTGTCAAGAATCTAGGCCTGTGGGAGAACCGCACCGTCGCGGGCACGCTCGCGCCGGGCCATATCGACCCGAACAGCGTCCAGCTCGAGTTCATGTCCTTCCTCCAGAACGACAAGTACATGTGGTTTCTCTGGGACGAGGACTTCACGAACCCGATGCTGATGGGCGGCACGTACGACGACTACATGTCCTACTACGAGGCGTACGGCAGCTACCAGACGATGTACTACGACGCGGCCGCCGGAACCACGCGTCCCGGCAGGGTGCAGCTCGTTGTCAGCGACTCCACCTGGGCGCAGTTCCAGGGCGAGGGCGCGATCAAGGTGACGAGTGACGAGACGCTCGAGAAGGGCTACATTACCTACTGGGGCGAGCGCGTCGGCACGATGAATCTCGTGACTGGCGACTACACGCTCGACCTCTCGCCGTTCGAGAAGTCGTCGCTGAGCGCGACCAACGGCAGTGGCGGTGTGCAGATCAGGAGTTCGTTCATACGTATACTCTACACGGCTACGCTCCCGAAGCTCAACGGCAACAGGTTCAGCGTGAGCCTCGGCGAGCCGACGACAGGCTACGTCAAGGAAGGCCCGAACACAGTCGTCGCCTTCTACGACCTCGACGGCAACGGGGCGTACACGCCCGGCGAGCCTATGGGCATGGCCAAGGGCGTCGACGTCGGCTGGAACCGCGGCAAGGTCGACATTGAACTTACCGACACGAGCGCGGTCATGACGCGCGCGGTGATCGGCGGGGCCACGACTTCGCAGGACGAAGCCGGTGCCGTCTCCACCGACCGAGTCGTCGTGTACGGCACCGAGGCGGGCGACGTTACCGAACTCGTCGTCGGCCAGGCCTCCGCCGGCCGCCGCGAGCGCGTGCGCATCATCCGCACCGCCGTCAACGGCGTCGGCATCCAGTCGATGGGCATCGCGAACACGGTTGTCGCCGACAAGTGGCTCAACCTCGACCAGCGCAACTTCCTCTTCGAGGGCGATGTCATGGGCGAAGGCGAGTTCGACATCGATTGGACGAACTTCGGCGACGAGGTGCGC
>JAZQBR010000105.1:0-8012 GCA_045545855.1 Kiritimatiellia bacterium
TGGCGGCATCCCCGAACCCGCCCGCGGCAAGGCGACGCTCGTGCCGCCGCAGGACGCAAGCGCCCTCGCGGCGGCACTGGACGCCACGCGCTGATTAGAGCGCAAACGGGTTTTCGCCCGCGTAGAGCTGCCCTTCGGGCAGAGGCGTGTTGATATCCTCGACACCGAGAAGCTTCAAAGCCTCGAAGAGGACCTTGCCGACCTTCTCGAAGCCGAACGCACCATGGTGCGGGAAGCGCTTGGCGACCAGCACATGACGGTAGAAGCGCGCGAAGCCTGGTATCGCCGCGACGCCAATCGACCCGAACGAGTGCGGGTTGACGTCGAGGAACTTGCCGTGCGCGATGTAGCTGACGAGGTGGCCGTCGCTATTGGACTGCAGACGGAACATCGTCGTGTCGCTGGGCTTGATCTGACCCTCCATCGTGCCGCGCGAGATGACGGGCTTGCCGCCGCCTTCGAGGCCGCGGTTCATGATCAGCTGGTACTTCATGCCGCAATTCTTCAGGCACTTCGAACACGTGTTGCCGCAATGGAAGCCCATATACAGGTCGCGCTTCTCTGCGCCTGCGAGATTGAGCCCCTTGGGCAGGATGTCGTCCGGCACAGAATTGTTGATGTCGAGCAGCGTCGCAGGCTTCTCCGTCGCGCATTCAAGCATATACTCCGAGACCGCGCCGTACATGTCGACCTCACACGCGACAGGTATGCCGCGCCCGGTAAGACGGCTGTTGACATAGCACGGCACGAAGTGGAAGCTCGTCTGAAACGCCGGCCAGCACTTGTCGGCAAACACGGCGTACTCGGCCGCGCCGCGCTTCTTCTCGTACCAGTCCATCAGCGCGAGCTCGAACTGCGCGAGCTGGGGCAGAAGATCCGGGTACGGGCACTTCGGGCCAAGCTCCTTCTGCATATCCTTGACAATCGCGTCGATCTCGCTCTTGCGCGAGGCCATCTTGTGGAAGTGTTCGAAGAGATCCAGCTCGCTGTTCTCCTGCACGTTCACGCCAAGATTGAAGAGCGGCTGTATGGGCGCGTTGCACGCGAGGAAGTCCTCCGGACGCGGCCCGAAGCCAAATACCTTCAGGTTCTTGACGCCTATTACCGTGCGGGCGATCTTAATGAAATCCTTGATTTCGGCGACGGCGCCTTTCGCGTCGACGTTCGGGTACTCCGGTATATAGACCTTGAGGCGCCTGAGGCCGACATTGTAGCTGAAGTTCAGCACGCCGCACAGCGCGTCGCCGCGGTCGCTCGCGAGCACCGCCTTGTTCTCCTCGCGAAACGCGATCATCATCGCCGGGCCCCCGAACTTCTCGACAAAGAGCGTCGTCGGGCCTTCGGGGCCGAAGTTGCCGAGGAACATGCAGCAGGCGTTCACGCCCTCCTTGCGCGCCCATTCGAGCGCACGGACTGTATCGTCCTCGTGTTCTATCGTGACAGGGCAGTCGACCACCCCCGCCACTTTCGCCTTCTTGAGCTCTGCCATGACGGCGGCAAGACGCTTCTTTGTTAGGGCTGCAGGAAAGCAATCGCGGCTCACGCCGACTATGCCCAGCTTGACTACGGGTTGATTCGTCATGTTTCTTCCTCTTGTGTTGGATTGGTGATATTGTGTATTATACTCTTTTTTCGCGCCGGGTGCCATCACCCGAATGGGTGGGCTTGCAGCCGGGCTACCTCAGAAAGCCCCTGATGTAAGCCTCGCGAACCGCCGAGACGCGGTCTTTCACGTCAAGCTTTACGAAGATATTCTTGAGATGAAGCTTCACGGCGTCGCGCGTAACGCCCATTTTGTCGGCGATCTCGTCGTTCGTGAGCCCGTCGTGCAGATGCCTGAGCGTCATCTTCTCGCGCGGCGTCATGTCAGGCGTCATCTGGCGCTTGCGGTACAGATCCATGATGGCTGCCGGTATGAAGCGCCCGCCCTGCATGACATCGCGCATGGCGCGCACGATCTCGGTCGCGTCGCGGTCTTTTAGAAGGTACCCCTTTGCGCCCAGCTGGAGAGCCGTGTAGACGTCGTTGTCCGCATCGCTAGTCGTGAGCATGATTACGTTCTGGGCGGGCCGCTCGGCCAGTATCTCCGAGAGCACCGTCAGCCCGTCCTTGTCGGGCATGCGTATGTCGAGGAGCACTATGTCGGGGTTCATGCGCTTCACGAAGTCGGCGGCTCCTTCGCCGCACGCCCACTCGCCCAAGAACTCGAACTCGTCCTTCTTGACGCCTATGACATACTTAAGCCCCATGCGCACAACCGCATGATCGTCTATTATTACGACTTTTGTCATCGTTTCTCTCCCCTGCCGCGCCCGAACCTGAGCTCGACGTACGTCCAGCGTCCGTTGCGCCCCCACGATATTGACGCGCCGCACCTGACGGCGCGCTCGCGCATGCCGCTGAGCCCGTAGTGGCCCGTCTCGGGCCCGAGCGCGGCGTCAGCGTCAAACGGTTCGCCGTCGTTCAGCACTCTCAAGACGCATCCGTCGCCGGCAGGGTCGCTAGTGAACACAACGGTGCGCGCCTTGCCGTGCTTGACCGCGTTCGTAGTCGCCTCGCGGACGATGAGCAGTATGTCCTGCACGGCGGCCTCCGGCATGTCATTCGGCAGACCCCTCAGCCACCTGCGCGCGTTGACGCCTGTCTTTTCGAGCGAATGGGCGATCTCCTCCAGCGACTCGGCGAGCGGACGCGAAACGCCGTCGGCCGACCGCAGGTTCATGACGGCGCTGCGAACCTCGGCCTTGGCGTTGGCGAGAAGTCCGGCTAGAGTGCGCATCGCCTCCACGACGTCGGGGGGCACATCATCCAGCGCCAGCACTCCGGCCGCAAGCAGGTTGGCGCCCGCGAGGTGCTGCTCAATGGTGTCGTGCAGATCGGCCGCCATGCGCCGGCGCTCTTCGGCCACTACGGACATTTCGAGCCGCACTCTCACATCGCGCCGCCACAGCACGAACAGCGAGCCGAGGAAGAACACGAGAAGCATGCAAAGTACGCCCACCAGAATGCCGGGGATGGCGCTTTCGGTCTCTTCGGCAACAATTTCAATGGCGTCCACGCCCGATATCTCCAGCTCGGCTTCGAGAAACGATCCGTCGGGGGCCGTTCTGTTGCGCGCCAGGCCCGTCAGCCGCACGCGCCGGTCGATCACTTCGTCGCGATTGAGCCGGCCCGGCATCTTCACCCGCGCCTCGTAGTTGTCGAGGAGTAGCGTTACTATGGATATCGGCCCTCTGTTCACCTCCTCGTGCTTGACATCCAGCACTCTGCCCTGCATCGTAATGCGCCGGTTGTAGAGAAGGCCCTTGCGAAAGTCGGCCTGCTTCGCGCCGGGTATGACCGGCAGTGTAACGTGGCGTATTCTGTCGGTGCGTCTCGCGTCCACGGCCGCCATGCCGCTCTCAAGCCTGAGGTTGCCTCTTACAAAGAGAAGATCTCCCACGTGCGGCCTGTGAACGCCGCGCTGCGGGAATGTAACCACGCCTGCGACTCTCGGGTCGTCCTGCGGCGCGACCGTAAACCAGCCGTCGACACCCGAAACGAACGTTACTACACCGCGAAACTGCACCTCGCCGCCGCACGCGGCCTCTTGCTGGCCGATCTTCAAGACATCGCGCGGCGACATCGCCTTGTCTATCGACGCGGCGCACGCGACGGCGGCGGCTAGCGCGGCCGCGAAGGCGACGGACAGCTTCGCCCTCATACGCTAGCGGCCCCTCCACTCCGGCCCGGCAATTCGCTCGACACACTCGATGGCGTTCGTTACGATGTCGCGCATGAGCGGCACGGGGCTTCTGAGCGAAATCTCGCGCTCGCCTGCTATCTCGCGGTAGCAGCTCAGCTTCAAATCCGGCGAATGCCCGAAGAGTCTCGGGCCGTGTTCGCGTATCGTCTGAAAGTCGGCCTCGATCTCCTTCATCGCCTCGATGTCGGTGGTACCCATGTCGCGAAGGTGTCTGAGATAGCGGTAGCGCCAGAGCGCGCCGTCGAGCGCGCGCGTCACCACGAGCTGGGTCTCGAGCCACCCGAGTCTCAAGTTCAGTTCGGCGCTCGCCGCGTCGCTGCCGAGCCGGGCGCGAGCCGCTGCTATCCGGTCGAGCCAGTAGGTCTTCTCCCGCACGACGGCGAGCGTGTTTTCTTTTGTCGGCGCCAGAAACGCGCTCGCGCTGCCCTCAGCGTCGGGATACTGCCTGTTGGTGTACCTGAGCAGATCCTCGCGCCTCTGTATCGTGCCCGCAAAGCGCGACTCTGTCGGCGCGCCGAGCCCCAGCGGCGAAAACGCCGCCGCGCTCGCGTGCTCGCTCAGCTTCATCGCCGCTATCGCCGCCTCGGCCCCCTCGCCGTATACCGGCCAGGCCCACTCGCGCCAAAGAGCCTCCACATCATCCGACGGATTCCACGAAAGCTGGCGCCAAACGTACACGTTTATCGAGTTCACCACATCGTCAAGCGCCTCGTAGCCCCTGTTTTGGTAGCCGCCGGCGTAGATGCACACGCCCCCCTCTGGCCCGACCAGCTCCAGCGCGCGCGCCATAGTCCGCTTTGTATGATCGACAACGGCCGCCGGCAGCCATTGCAGGCCGACCGTCTGGCCCGTTATCTGCCACTCGGCGATTTCAGTCCTGTCCTTGGCCCGCCCGAGGAGATTCGAGAACGGCGGGTTCGGCTGACAGTCGCAGTTGTACACCTTCGTCTGAAAGACGGTCGCGGGCGACGACTCGGCGAAAGCCTTGCCCCATGTGGCGATGGCGTCTTCAGGCCCCGAGTAGCCGGGCGCATGCACCCACTCGTCTCTCAGAAAGTGTGGCGCACCGCTCGCCCAGGTGCGGACGATGAGTTTCTTGCCGAGCGGCCTCAACGCCTCCTCGAAGCATTTGACAACGGCGGCTATCTCGTCAGGGAACCTGTTCATGCCGTTCGCCTGGCAGCGGCGGCAGTTGCAGTAGAGGCCGTAGTCGTCCCAGAAAGTGACGACAATACCGTCATATTCGGCTGCTCCGGCGACGGCTCGCACCTTGTCGGCGAAAAACCGCCATGTCGCCGTGTCTGACGGACACATCACGCCCTTCTCCCACGAGCGGCCGCGGTCGACCGCGCGCGCCGAGGGATGGTCCGCAAGAAAATCTTCGCACGCTTTCGCGCCCCACTTCAGCGGGTTGCACCCGTACAGAAACGCGTACACGTCGACATCTGCCGCTTTCCATGCCGCGACCTCGCGCGGTTTCGCGTTGCGGGCGAGATGCACCGTGTTGCAGCCCGTGGCGGCGATCCAGTCGGCATGCGGGCGCGAAGACGCCGTTTCGTTCAAGAGTCTCGTTTTGAAGGCCGGGTTTCGCACAAGCCTCTGGCCGTCGGCCAGCGCGAGCCAGCGGTGTGGCTCGCCGGCGGCGAAAAGCAGTGAACGCGGTCTCGCACCGCTCACCGTGAATTCGCCGCCGCTGCGGCTGACGGCGTAGCCGTCGTAGCGCACACCTTTAAGCTTAGGTCCGCTCCCGATCTCGAGTCTGACAGCTACACCCCCGGGCACCTTGGACTCCAGGATGCGCACAGCCTCGCGCGCCGCTTCGTGTTCACACGTCGTCACCACCTCGCCGCCCGATGAGAGCGCGAGAACCGTGACGGCGCACAGTGTCATGAGTACTTTGACATTCATGGCTATATTGTACCATTTTTTTCACCCCCCGCAACTACCCGATTGGGGGAAATTGTCGTTTTTTGGGCTAGCCGGCCTTGGAGCGACGGCGAGCGAGCGAACGCCCCACGTCGGGCACGACAGACAGCAAATGGCGCGTGTAGTCGCTCGCCGGACGCCGGAAAACGTCCTCTGCATCGCCGGAGTCGACGAAAACGCCCTTTTCCATGACGCAGATCCGGTCGCAGACGTTGCGCACCACCGCGAGGTCGTGCGCGATAAGCAGTATGGCGAGCCCCAGCTCGCGCCTGAGGTCGCGAAGGAGATTCAGTACGCGCGCCTGCACTGAAACATCGAGCGCCGACACAGGCTCGTCGGCTATCAGCACCTGCGGCTCGCAGGCGAGGGCTCGCGCGACAGAGACGCGCTGGCACTGTCCCCCGGACATCTCGCGCGGATACTGGTCGAGAACGGCGTCGCTCAGGCCGACGAGCGACATGAGGCGCGGGATGTCGACCGTCCTTGCGCGCCTGACTTTCACCACTTCTTCCAGCGTCTGACGCACCGTCATTCGCGGATTCAACGACCCGACTGCGTCCTGAAACACCATCTGCACCGATTTCGCGCGGCAGACGACGCGCCCTGATGACGCGCGTTCAAGGCCCATGAGCGTCTTTGCGATCGTCGACTTGCCGCTCCCCGACTCGCCGACAATGCCTAGTATCTCGCTCTCGCCAAGCGTAAACGACACGCCCTTCACGGCCTCGAACGGGCCGTAGCAGACGTGAAGATCGTCAACCTCCAGAAGCTGCGTCACACGAAAAGCGCCTTCTTGGCCGATTGAAGCGCGTCAAGGCGGGTGCGAATACTCTTCAGCGCCGCTTCCTCGCGCCTGCGGTAGACCTTGTGATTAATGCCGCCCGTCGTTCCTTCGTGGCGCTTTGCCGCCACCGCCTCGTCAGGATCAATCGACGCGACCTCTGCCGGCCGGCCGTCGTAGAGTGCCGCGAACTGGTCGCGCACCTCGTGATAGGCGTCGCGCCAGGGCGTGCCCCCGGCGACCTTGCGCAGCGCGACATCTGTGGCGAAGACGCCGGGCGTGAACGCGGCCCGGCACTTCGCTTCGTCCACCGTCATCCCGGCGACAACCTTGGCGAGTATGCGAAGGGTCGTGCGCGCTATGTCGAGCCCCTTCATGTAGAGCCACTTGCAGTCCTGAAGGTCGCGGTTGTAGCCGCCGGGCATCGCGTGCAGGAGCGAAAGCGACGCCGTCTGAAGCCCAAGCACCTGGGCGGCCTTCGAGCGGACGAGCTCCAGAACGTCGGGATTGAATTTCTGCGGCATGATCGACGAGCCGGTGCAATACGCACGGGGCAGCTTGAAATAGGCGAACTCGGGCATCGAGAAGAGAATCGCGTCCTCGGCAAGCCGCGAGAGAACGGCCATCAGCTGGGCGAGAGCCGACAATAGCGCCGCCTCGCACTCGCCGCGCGCCATTGACGCCCCGAAGCAATTGTGTATCGAGCGCCTGAACGCCAGAAGTTCCGTCGTCCGCTTGCGGTCGAGCGGCAAAGGCACGCCGTAACCAGCCGCCGACCCGAGCGGGTTCGCATCGGCCAGACGGTACGCCGCCTCAAGATTCTCCAACTGGTCGAGAATCATCTCCGCGTGGCCGGTCGCCCACATCTCTACTGTGGATGGCATGGCAGGCTGCAGATGAGTGCGCCCGACGAGCGGGACGGCGCCCGCCTTCAGACCGAATTCTCTGAGAGTCGACGCGAGCGCGACAAGCTCCGACTCGGCGCGAAGTATCCCGTCTTTCATGTGCAGCCGCACATCGACCGCCACCTGGTCGTTGCGGCTGCGGCCCGTATGTATCTTCTTGCCCAGGTCGCCCAGCTTTTCGGTCAACACCCGCTCAACGGCCATGTGCACATCCTGGTCTTCGACGCGTATCTCAAACTCGCCCTTCTCGGCGAGCGCCGCGATCTTGCCGAGCTCGCGCCTCGCGACCGCGGCCTCTTCACGGGTCACGACAGGGCGCTTGAGCTTCATCTCCGAGAGCATGGTGACATGCGCGGCCGTGCCCATGCAATCCCACACCGCGAGCTGAAGATCCAGAACCGGGTCGTCGCCTACCGTGTAGGCCAGCACGTCCTGGTCGACAGTGTTGTCGGTTATCGTCTTTCTGATCGTCTTTCCAACAGTCTTCTTGGTCTTGTTTGCGCTCATTGTCATCTCCCTTCCTTCTCGGCGAGTCTAGCCTGTTCCATGGCTATATTAAGTTTGAGTTCGGCGTCTTCGAGCTTCTTCTCCAGCTCGGGGCGAGGCTTCTTCCAGCGGGCGAGCTCCACGAGAAAGACGGCGTACGCCTGCGCGG
>JAZQBR010000106.1:0-14766 GCA_045545855.1 Kiritimatiellia bacterium
GAAGGCGCGTCTGAAGCGTATTCCGGCGCGTACTTCCTGAGAATCGCCATCGTCGCCTCGCCGTGGTGCGTCTCCTGCGCGCCAAACTCCTTCACCTGCTCCGCCGCCTCGTGCAGGCCCAATCCTTCGAGCTGCTCCGCAAGTTTGCCGAGGTTCGCCTCGCCCTTGGACTCCGCCTTGGAGAGCCCTTTGACGAGCTTCCAGAACGCATCCTTGTCGATGGGGTACTTGCCGTTCAGCGTCGCGTAGAACCCGGCGTGGTTCGTCTCCTGGTTGCCGAGTTCGATGAACTCCTTTGCGACATCGGCATAGCCGTGGTGTTCGGCGATGCGCGCGAGCGCATAGTACATTCCGCCGCCCATCGCCTCGCCCGACGCGAGCTGCGCAATCGTCTTTTCAAGGGCGGTTCCCTTTGTCTTTCCGTGGATGTCCATTTTGTTTTCTCCTGTTCTGGTCTTCGCCAACCGTCACGCAAGCTTCATGGCGCGCTTGAGTGCAAGGCTCTCGTAGCCTTCGGGACAGTGCGAGGTAAGATACACGGTCGGTCGAGCCTTGATGAACGCGCGGACGCGGTCAAGCGTGTCGCGCGCGGCGGCCATGTCGTCCGTCGCCGTGCTGAACTTGTTCGCCTTGAGCGCGGCGTCGCAGTAGGTGACGTCGCCGGCCAACATGTAGAAGAGGCCGTCCTTCTCGACGACGACAATCGAATTGCCCTTGGTGTGGCCGGGCGCGAAGATGTAGTGGACTCCCGGCGCGATCGTCTGCGACCGCTCGAACTCGTGGTAGGGGCCGTCCGCGAACGGGCACTTGACCAGCTTGAATCCGACGAGGCGGGGCGCGAGCGTGAGCGTATCCTCGGACGCAATGAAGATTTCGGCGTTCGGGAAGCGCTTCAGCTCGTCCGTGTGGTCGGCGTGCTTGTGCGTGACGAGGATTTTCGTTACGCGGTCCTTGTCGACGCCGGCCTTCGCCAACGCTTCGAGATACGTGCCTGTCTGCTCGCCCATATAGAGCGGAGTGCCGTATTCCTTCGGGGGCAGCGGCAAACCGTCGTCAAGCCCGGTGTCGACGAGGATCACCTCGTCGCCAAGGTCGATGGCGAAATTCTGCAGGCTCGAACGGTAGAATATCTGATCGTCGAACGCCTCCTTGCCGTCCTCGCCGCCAAAGGCGAAGGGCTGGGATATGAAGCCGTTCTCAAAAAGATGTATAGCCTTGATTTCCATGATCGCCGAATCTCCTCTCTGGCTTCAAAGGGCCTTGACGAGATTGAGAATCCGGTTGCGCGTCTCTTCCGTTTTCTGCTCATCGATCTTGGCGGTGACGACACCCGTGTCCTCGACGCCCCAATATTTACGGATGCCTTGGTACTCGCCGATCGCGCCGTCATAGACGTTGGGAGAATAGGAGGAGAGCAGAAGCGCCATCTTCTTCAGCTTGCCCGGCTTCTGCATGTTGTAGATGCGCTGGATCGGGGCCTGGATCTGCGCGGACATCGTGAAGTAGTAGATCGGCGCGGCGAGGACGAGCGCCTCCGCCTCGGCGAGAAGCGGATAGATTTCCTGCATGTCGTCCTTCTGGACGCACGCGCCGTTGCCCTTCCCGTGACAGTATTCGCATGCCATGCAGCCCGCGATCTTCTTGTGCCCCACATCGACGAGCGTCACCGTGTGCCCGGCCGCCTCGGCGGCCTTGCGGCATTCCTCCGCCATCCAGGCGGTGTTTCCGTTCGCCCTCGGCGAACCCTGCAGTATAAGAATGTTCATTCTGGCTTTCCTTTCCTAAATGCCGGTTGAAACTCGACCGACACGGGGGAAATTATACCAGATAAATCCTCGCCGCACAATTCACAGTTATGGGAAAGTGTGAATCCGTCAATTGGTCAATTGGCTCTTGACTGGAATGCGGTTGTGTGGTACAATATAAACAAATGTTTACAGAAAGTAGGCTTGATCCATGCAGACGCGGAAAGACGAAAAAGCAGACAGCGCGATACTGAAGGCGGCGTCGAAACTGTTCGCCGCCAAGGGCTTTCGCGCCGCCACGGTGCGCGAGATCTGCGGCGCGGCGGGCGCGAACATCGCGCTCGTCAGCCGCTATTTCGGGTCGAAGGCCGAGCTTTACGCGAAGGTGTGCCGTTCGCTCTTCGACGGGATCGCGGCGCCTCTCGCGAAACTCGACGTGGGCGTCGACTGCGCCCGGCGCTGGCAGGGCGCCGTGCGCGAATGGATCGAGCGCGTGCTGTCGATCACCTCCGCAGTGAAATCGCCGGGACGCGAAATCGCCGGCATCTTCAAGCATGAAATGACGTCCCCCTCCCCCATGCACGACTACCTCAGGCGCGAATTCATGAAGCCCGTGTTCGACTGCTTCCGGCATCTCGTCGAGCTTGGCGGCAGCCGGACGGAGAAGACGACGCTGCGATACATGACCTCTGTGTGGGCGCAGGTCTCCATCTACGCCTTGCTGGACGAGACGTGGCAGAAGCCGTTCCGCCCCGCCGGAATCCCCCGCCCAGAATGGATCGCAACAATCGCCGACGCCCTATGCAACGACCTTTTCTCAACCTTGCACTTCAAAGGAAACTGAAACAATGAACCACGACAAATCCCCGACGCGGCTTTTCGTCCGCTTTTGTAAACACTTGTTTATGGCTATCATCTTGGTGGCTTCCGCTGCCGGATGCGAGAAAGATGCGGAACGGGCGCGGATGGACGCCCGGCCGCGCACACGGGTGGTCCTGCCGGAGACGCGCCGGTTCGAAGACAGGATGCCCGTCCAGGGCACCGTCCGCGCAAAGACGTCCATCCTCGTCTCGGCCCGCGTGCCGGGGTCGCTCGACGCGCTGCTCGCGCCGGAAGGCGCGCACGTGAAATCCGGCGCGCCGCTTTTCCGCATCGACCGTTCCAACCTCATCAACGCGGTCCGGTCCGCCGAGAATGAAATCGCGGTGGCGAAGGCCGCCGTCGCGCAGTCGAAGGCATCGCTGGAGAAGGCCGCGGCCGACCGGTCGCGGATGTCCAAGGTCGTCGGCACGGGCGGCGTCTCCCAGCGGGACTTCGAGCAGTCGGTTTTCGCGGAAAAGACGGCAAAGGCGCAGCTTGCGGCGGCCGAGGCGCTTCTCTCCAAGACGGAGACGGGCCTTGCCGTCGCGAAAAAGAATCTCTCCGACTCCGAGGCGCTCGCCCCCTTCGACGGAACCATCACGCGGAAACTGAAGGACGTCGGCGACTACGTCGCGCCCGGCACGCCCGTCTTCGCGATGGAGGACGACGCGCCCTGCGAGGTGCGCTTCTCCCTTGACGCGTCGCGGTACGGGGCGGTCCAGGTTGGCAAGACGAAAATCGGCGGCGACACGGTCTTCTGGAAGTCGCCGACGATCGATTCCGCCACCCGCACGTTTGAGATCCGCACGCACGCGCCGCGATCATCGGGCCTGAGACCCGGGATGCTCGTCGACGCCGAGGCGGTGTTCGCGTCGTTCGACGCGCCCGCAGTCCCCTCCTCCGCCGTGAATCCGATGCCCGACGGCAAGCGCGCGGTGTTCACGGTCGAAGACGGCAAGGTCGTGCGGCACAATGTGACCGTCGCGGCGGAGTCGAGAGGCTGGACGGCGATCCGCGCCGAAGAACTGCCGAAGGACGCCCAGGTGGTCGCGGACGGGATGCTCCTGCTGCACGAGGGCGACGAAGTCGTCGCCGTGGAGGACTGACCATGGTGCTGACGGACATAAGCCTCAAGCGGCCGATTGCCATGACGGTCGTCCTGCTCGCGCTGGGCCTTTTCGGCTTTCTGGCCTGGCGGTCGTCCGGCGTGGACCTGCTTCCGCTCGTCGACGTCCCGTACGTCACCGTCACGGTGGTCTATCCGGGCGCAACGCCGGAGGAGATCGAAACGGCCATCGCGCGCAAGATCGAGGACGCGGTGAGCCAGGTCGACGGCCTCAAGCACATGACTGCCACCTGCGCCAACAACTTCTGCCAGGTGATGCTCGAATTCCACCTCGACCGCGACGTGGACGTGGTGGCGACCGACGTGCGCGAGAAGATCGACCTCATCGTCAACGACCTTCCCGCCGGTGCCGAAAAGCCGAACGTCGCGAAGTACGACGTGAACGCGACGCCCGTCGTCACGATGGCACTGACCTCGTCCGCGCGCGACGCCGCCGCGAACGGCGATCTGTATGACTACGCCGACGACAAGCTCGCGAGCCGGTTCTCGTCGCTTGCCGGCGTCGCGTCGGTGGAGCTAATCGGCGGCGAGAAACGCGAGGTCGTCGTCGAGGTGGACAGGCGGCGGCTCGCGGCAAAGGGGCTCACCCTTGCCGAGGTGGTGGACAAGGTCGGCAAGGGGAACGTCAAGATCCCGTCCGGCGAAGTGGACGAATCCGGACGGAGCGCGTCAGTCACGTTCGACGCCGAGGCGAAGGAGCCGGACGAGCTCGGCGCAATCGAACTGGGACGTCCGGGCGGCGGCCGCATCTACCTCCGCGACGTCGCCACGTTCCGCTTCGGCAGCAAGCGCGTCGAGTCGCTCGGATTCTTCAACGGCAAGCCGGCGGTGATCATCAAGATCACGAAGAAAGGCGAGGCGAACGCCGCGGCCGTGGTGGGCCTCGTGCGCACGGCGGCGGAGAAGGCGCGCGAGACGCTTCCGCCGGGCATATCTCTCCACTGGATGCGCGACGACGGCGAGTACGTCCACGCGACGGTGCGCGGGGGCTTCGACTCGATATGGCAGGGCGTCCTGCTGACGGGCGTCATCCTCGTTCTCTTCCTCGCCGAATGGTCGAGCGCGTTCGTGGCGTTCGTCTCGATACCGGTCACGATGGTGATCGCGCTCATCGTGTTCCCGTTCTTCGACTGTTCGTTCAACCTCGTCACGATGAGCGCCGTGGGCATTTCGTCCGGAATCCTCGTCGCGAACTCGATCGTCGTGCTGGAGAACATCGCCGCCCGCATGGCCGAACGAAAGGGAGGCGCGGCCAAGGAGATCGTCGCCTCGGCCGCAGGACAGGTCGCAATCGCAGTCTGCGCCTCGGCGCTCACCAACATCGTCGTGTTCCTGCCGATCGCGACGATGAAGACGCTGCCGGGCCATTTCTTCGTCCCCTTCGCCATCGTGATCGCGGCGGCGACGTTCGCCTCGCTCTTCGTGTCGTTCACCCTCACGCCGATGCTCGCGTCGATGCTCGCCGGCAGGGGGAAGCGGGTCAACCGCGCCCTTGCGTTCGTCCTCGCCCCGTGGAACGTAGCATACGACGGGACGCGAGCGTTCTACTCGGCCACGCTGAAGCGCGTCGTGCGCCATCCGTGGCTGACGGTCCTTCTCGTCTCGGCGCTTTCCGTGGCGGCGTTCGCGCTCCTGCTGCCGCAGACGCAGCTCGACTTCGTGCCGACGATGGACAAGGGCGAGATGACCGTGCGCCTTGAATATCCGGCCGACACGGCCCTCGAACGCACCGCCGAGCGGACGCTCGCCCTGGCCCGGAAGATCGGCGCGCTCAAGGACTCGCACGGCGACGCGCTCGCGCGCGACATCGCGATCACGGTCGGAAAGACCCAGGGCATCCTCGGCGCGGTCAGCCAGGGCGCGTATCTCGCCGAGATCTCGCTGACGCTGAGGGACATGTCCGAACGCGACGAATCCATCGAGGACGTGGCGGAGATGCTGCGCGGCGTCTGCGCGGACGAGCCGGACGTCATCTGGTCCGCGCTCGTCCCGCTCATCATCGGCGGCAGCGCGCAGTCCGCCGAGTTCCGCATCCTCGGCGACGACCTCGACGTGCTGAACGGCGTGGGCCTCGCGACCGCGCGCGATGTCGCCGCGAACCCCGCCTGCGCCGACGTGGCGCACTCGGTGCGCATCGGGCGCCCCGAGACGCGCATTGTCCCGAGACGCGCTGTCCTGAGCGACCTCGGGACAAGCCCCGACGCGCTCGGCGCGACGCTGCGCGCCTCGTTCGCGGGCCTCAAGGCGGGGCGCTTCACGAAGGGCGACCGCTCGTACGACATCCGCGTGCGGCTCGCGCAGAAGGACGGCTTCGCGCAGATCGACGCCCTCAACTTCCCCGGCGCGGAGGGGGTGCCGTTCGCCCTGCCCGCTCTCGCGAAGGAGACGCGCACCATGAAGCCCGTGCAGATCGTCCGTTCGATGAAGCGCAGGGCCGTGACAATCTACGCGAACAATGCGCGCGGCTACGGCCTCGGCACGACGCTCGCCGCGCTTAGGGCCGCGGCGGGGAAGCATCTCCCGAAGGGGTACGACACGACAATCGGCGGAACGGCCGAGTACATGGACGAGACGTTCGGCGAATTCGCGCTCGTCACGTCCATCGCCATCGTCCTCACCTACCTGCTTCTCGCCGCGATCATGGAATCGTGGTCCATGCCGTTCGTGATCCTCTTCACCGTGCCGTTCGCCTATCTCGGCATGCTCGTCGCCCTGTGGCTGACGCACACCACGTTCACGGTGTTCGGCCTCCTCGCGGGAATCATGCTCGTCGGCGTCGTGGTGAACGCCGCGATCCTGATCATCGACGAGCGCACCGCGCTGATCAGGCAGGGGCTCGATCCGCGCGAGGCGACGTACAAGGCGGCCGTCTCCAAGTATCGCCCCGTGCTGATGAGCTGCACGGCCTCGCTTTTCGGGATGCTGCCGATGGCGGTCGGGGCGGGGCTCGGCTCCGAACTCCGCGCCTCGATCGGCATCGGCTCCGTCGGCGGCATCCTGCTGTCGTCGCTCGTTTCGCTCTACTTCATACCTGCGCTTTGCGCCTTGAAAGGCACGCACGCCACGAATCGCGCGTGAGGGAGGCCACCGTCTCGCCTGCCGCTTCGGGATTTACCCGTCAAGCCCGGACACACGCGTCCAATCACGCGAGCTTCATGACGCGCTTGAGGGCAAGGCTCTCGTAGCCTTCCGGGCAGTGCGTGGAGAGATAGACGGTCGGGCGCGCCTTGACGAATGCGCGCACGCGGTCGAGCGTGTCGCGAGCGGCGGCCTTGTCCTCGAAGATGATGCTGAGCTTGTTCGCCTTGAGCGCGGCGTCGCAGTAGGTGACGTCGCCGTGCATCATGTAGAAGAGCCCGTCGTCCTCCGCGATGATGATCGCGTTGCCCTTCGTATGTCCGGGCGCGAAGACGTAGCGGACGCCCGGCGCGATGATCTGCGAGCGCTCAAACTCGTAGTAGGCTCCATCGGAGAACGGACAGCGCACGATGTTCTCCCCTTCCAGCTTCATCGCGTCCGCCTCCTCGGGCGAGAGATAGACCTTCGCGTTCGGGAAGCTCTTGATGTGGTCCGTGTGGTCGGCGTGTTTGTGCGTGATCAGGATCTTCGTGACGCGGGCCGGGTCGATGCCGGCGGCCTTGAGCGCTTCCATGTAGCCCGAAACCCGGTCGCCCATGTAGAGCGGCGCGCCGAACGTGCGCGGCTGGCTGAAGCCGTCGTCAATACCCGTGTCGGCGAGGATCACCTCGTCGCCCAGGTCGATCGCGTAGTTCTGAAGGCTGTTGCGGCAGTACATCTGGTCGTCGAACGCCTCCTTGCCCTCCTCCCCGCCAAAGGCGAAGGGCTGGGAGATGAAGCCGCCGTCGGACATGCGGATTGCCTTGATGGTCATTTTCTGTGTTCCTTTCTCCTGCAGGGTTTTGTTTCCAAAAGCAGACTGCAAAGCGGCGCGGGGATTGCCTCTATGAGGAAATCTCTGAACATCTCCGGCGGCATCGGATTCGACGCCGCGATCCAAAGCTCAAGTTCGCAGACAACGCCTTCAACGTAGAAGCGCACAAGCCGCATAACGCCATCTGTGACCGCTGCCGCACCATGCCGCCGCCGTATGTAGTCGGGAATCACGGCGACTCCGTGTCGGACCAGCGTCATGCACAGGCTTTCCGGCCCTATCCTATCACGGAACGCCCCCAGGAAAAGCGCACGGTCCGCCTCCAGCCGCTCAAGCCCGCGCAACACCCGATCCGGGAACGTCGATCCGGCAAAATCTGCGCTCATCCCCTCAAGGTAGGCATAGTCCGCCGCCGCATAGCTCCAGAATACAAGGTCGTACTTGCTCCTGAAATGATTGTAGAACGTGCGGGATGAATACCCCGCCTCGTGTACGATCTCGCTAACGGTGATCTGCTCAAAGGTCTTCGTGCGCACAACACGCCGCAACGCATTGGCGAATGCGTTGAGCATGTCCCCTTCAGGCGGCAGGGACACGACACTTCTTTTACTGGCTGTCACATTCGTAGTATACCATTTCCAATCCAAGACCTCAATTCACAAATATACCTATTTATGAATCTCCGCGCCATGGCCAGACATTCGCATCACGCCGTGCGGGAAACTTCCTCGCCTTCATCTCGTCTTTTCATTTGCGCTTGGTCATCTTTCAATCGGATGGTCGTCGATCTGCGATTCATTCTCGGTCGCTTCGAGCTTCATGATGACGGGGCGAAGGCCGTCGTTGCAGCTCACGATGGCGACGCCGGGCTTCTTGATCCAGTCGCCGTAGTAGAAGAGCGACTCACAACCCGCCTTTGACGAGCGCCCAGACCACGGCGACGGCCAGCGACGGCAGCAGGTTCGCCACGCGGATCTTCTTTTCCCGCCATAGTATGTTCCACCCAACGCAGAATATAAGCACTCCCCCCGTTAGGGAAATGGCGTCAAGCGCTTCCGTCGTCATCACCGGGCGCAGAGGATATGCCGCGAGAGTAATACCTCCTTGATAGAGCAGGATCGGAATAGCCGAGAATACGGCCCCCTTCCCAAACGAAGCCGTGAGCGCAATGGTGAAAATGCCGTCCATTGCGGACTTCAGGTAGAGTAGCGATGGATCTCCTCTAAGTCCGTCCTCCAGCGCACCGAGTATCGCCATCGCCCCAATACAGTACGTTAGGGATGCGGTGACAAAACCACTGAGAAACGAACCGTCGTTCTCGTTGTGCGAAACGCGCCGGAGCCACACGCCAAAGCTCTCAAGTTTGCCGTCGATGTCGACAAGCTCGCCTGCGACCGCGCCGACCGCAAGCGATATGACGAGCATAAGCGCGCCGCGGCACTCCATCCCGCCGTCAGCGCCGACCGACAGCATCTTGGAGAATGTCGAACTCGCGCCGACAAACAGCGTCCCTACGGCCATTCCGGAAACGAGTGTCGCTCTTGCGTGCTCGCTAATCGCCTTGCCAGCGACAAGACCTACGCATCCCCCCGCGACTATGGCGGCGGCGTTGACTATTGAACCCGAACCAATCATTGTCAGCATTCTCCCTTCATCCATGCGTCGAGCAAGTTACGAGCTATAGATCCGTGCCGGGGGATCTCCGGCAGGTGCTCGCGGTCGAACCACCCGGACTCCACGACCTCTTCGCCGTCGGGCTTGAGTTCCCCGCCCGCGTACTCAGCCCTGAAGCCGATCATGATGTTGGACGGAAACGGCCACGTCTGAGACCCGAAGTAGCGGATGTCCTTCACCTCGATGGATGCCTCTTCGCGGACTTCGCGGCGAATGGCATCCTCAAGGTTCTCGCCCGGATCGACGAATCCGGCGACAAGCGACCACACAACGCCCCGGTAGTGCGTGTTCCTCTGCAGGAGCACCTTGTCGCCTTTCGTGACGAGTACTATCACTGCGGGCGAAATCCTGGGATAGACCGTGTAGCCGCACTTCACGCACACGAGAGCGCGTTCGTTTGGATTGTCGTGCGGCTTCATCTCCGCGCCGCAGCGCCCGCAGAAGCGGTTGCTCTCGCGCCACTCGGCGATCTCCGCCTCACGCGACGCCTCGCGCATCTCGTCAGGCGTCATATCGCGGAATGTCTCGCGGAGATCCTTCACATCAGCTCCTTTTGTAGACCAGTCCCGCCTACAGGCTCCGGCGGAATATCTCAGCGACCTCCTCTTCGGTGAGCTGCTTGTAGCCGCCATCGAGGCGGAACGTCGCCTTCACGAGTTCGGGGATCATGGCCTCGGTCGCGCCGAGCTCCGTGATGTGCATCGCTACGCCGATCTCGCGCATCCACGCCTCGAGCGCGGCGAGCCCCTCGTCCGCGGTCTGGTTGTCGCTCTTTCCATTGGCAGGTACGCCCCAGACGTTTGTCGCGAAGCGGACGAACTTCTTGAGTCCGTACGGCTTGATAAGGCGGTAGTATGGCAGCGACACCGCGGCGAGAGTCATGCCGTGCGTGGCGTCCGTAAGCGCGCTCACCGCCTGGCCGAGCATGTGCACCTCCCAATCCGTGGACTTGCCCATCGCGATGAGCGTGTTGAGCGCCCAGGTCGCGGTCCACATGATGTTGCTCCTGACCTCGTAGTCCTCGGGGTTCTTCACCGCCGCACGCGAGGAGACGATCAGAGAACGCATGAGTCCTTCGGCGATGTAGTCGCTCGTATTGTCGTCCGTCCCGCTGAAGTACTGCTCCAGGATGTGGCTCATGATGTCGTAGATGCCCGACACCATCTGGCGGCGGGGGACGGTAAGCGTGAAGCGCGGATTGAGGATCGAGAACTTAGGGAATACGGCCGGGCCGAACACCTTGCCGACCTTGAGGTTCGCCGCATGGTTGGTGATGACGCTTCCGCCGTTCATCTCGCTTCCAGTGCCGACCATCGTGAGCACGCTGCCGACGGGGATGATTCGGCAGGACGGCTCCTCGAAGCGCGTGAAGTACTTCTGCCAGGGATCTTCATCGCACCAAGCCGAGACGCTCACCGCCTTCGCGTAGTCGATAGTGGAGCCGCCGCCTACGGCGAGGATGAGATCCACGTTGTTGACCTTCGCCTTCGCCGCGCCGTCCAGCAGTTTCTCGAGCGTCGGGTTGGGCATCACGCCGCCATCCTCGACGATGGTCTTGCCCGCCGCCTTTAGCGCGGCGACGACCTGGTCGTAGATTCCGTTCTTCTTGATCGAGCCGCCGCCGTAGCACAGCTGGACTGTAGGACCGAACGCCGCGAGCTCGTCCTTCAGGAACTCCATCGCGTTCTCACCGAAGTGGAGCCGCGTCGGGTTGTGGAATGTGAAGTTTCCGTTCATTTTAGTTTTCCTTTCTGTTAAATGGCTGCTTGTGTTACACAGAGGATTGTTGTTTTAGCCGCAAAGAACGCAAAGATCGCAAAAGGCTACAGCTATTTGAATTGTCCGCCCGATCGGGCGCATTGAACGACATGCACCCCGACACCGCCGCCAATGGCAATATGCACAACGTCGCGAACTTTTTCCCCAGAATCGCCCACTTGGTATTCATCGTTCAAATCTGCCCTTCCTTTTTTCGCGGTGTTCACTTGCTCATCAAGGTTGATTGCGCGTTGTCGCATCGGCGTAGGCCGTGTCGTCAACAGGTTCGCACCATTCGTTGGACTGTTCCGTGCCGGGCACTTCGAGCGCGATGTGCTGGAACCAGCAATCCGGCGCGGCGCCGTGCCAGTGCTTGACATTCGCAGGGATGTTCACCGTATCGCCCTTCTTTAGACGGCGCGCTGGCTTGCCCCATTCCTGGTAGAATCCCTCGCCCGCCGTCACGATGAGCATCTGCCCGCCGCCCGTCTGCGCATGGTGGATGTGCCAGTTGTTGCGGCAGCCTGGCTCGAACGTCACGCCAAACGCCGGCACCTGGTCGAGCGTCAGCTTGTGGAGGTAGCTGTTGCCGATGAAGTATTTTGCATACGCCGTATTCGGCTCGCCTACCGGGATAGGCGACCAGTCGCGCGGGAGATCGGCGGGATTGCGCGGCAGCTGAACGCGCCGCACGATTTCCGCCGCCTGCGCGTCCGTCACGCCGTTCACCTTTCCGATGGCGATATGCGCCTTCATCTGCGGCTCCGTCTCTGGACGCGCCGCGAGCGCGGCGATCGTCACGATCTCGCGCGTGCGCCAGTCGAGGGTGTCGCGCGCAAAGATGTCGCCGAAGAGATGCGTCTTCAGATATTCGTCCAGCTGCGGATGGAAGTCGAAGAGCGCGCCCTTGACCGGCCCGCCGCAGAGCTTCGTCTGGTTCGCCGTCCCGATTTCCAGCGCCTTGTCTCCCAAAACAAACGACCCGCCGTTACGGATCTTCCCACCATTCTCATTCTCTGCACTCTCCGCCTCTCGGCGCCTCCGCGTGAGACCATATCCTTCAATCTTCATAAGCGTCGCGGCGGCGTTGAGCGCGCGCGGAAAGCCGCAGTAGGCGTAGAGCTGCCCGACAAGTTCCTTCGCCTCGTTGAGCGTGAGTCCCGCATCGAAACCAGCCTTGAACGCCGCGCCGAGTTTGTCCTGCTCGCCCCGCGCCGTCCACGCGCCGATGTCGACGATAGCCGTCTCCTTGGTGGTCAGATCCGCCGCATTGACTGTGATGGATGTTGTCATGATTATCGCTCCCGTGAGTATTTTATTCATTTGAATGATCCTGTTTCTAAATGATTTTCCTGACGACTCTCGCCGGGACGCCGGCGACGATTGTTTTAGGCGGGACATCCTTTGTGACGACCGCGCCTGCGCCGACAATCGCGCCTTCGCCGATCGTCACGCCCGGACATATCGTCACGCGTGCGCCCAGCCACACCTTGTCGCCGATTCTAACGGGCTTCGCGAACATTCCGCCGCGCTTTTCGGGATCGGGGTCGTGGTTCAGTGTCGCGATAATGGTCTGCGGGCCGACGAGAACGTCGTCTCCAATTGTGATGCCGCCTTGATCCTGGAACTGACAGCCGGCGTTGATGAACACGCGCTTGCCGATCTTCGTGTTCTTGCCGCAGTCCGTGTGGAACGGCGGGAACATGGCGAACGACTCGTCGATCTCGCTCGCCGTCAGTTCCGACATGAGTTTACGCACTTCCTCCGGCGTATGGTACACGCCGTTCAGCTCCGCCGTGATCTTCAACGCCTCCTGGGAAAATGCGTGAAACACCTGATGGAGCGCACTCCCAGCGGGAATGTACTCCGTCTCCGCCATTACACGTCTAAACTCTTCAATCTTCATTTAAGTTTACTTTATTGTCTCACGCAAAGTCCGCAAAGTTCGCAATGTCATCCTAAAATTATTACTTCGCGTACTTCGCGAACTTGGCGTGAGATATATCTAGGCAAATGGGATATAAGCTATTTCAGATTTTTTCTGTAGAACGCCTCGATGCGGTCGAAGGGAATTGCCCCCCTTCCACCGCCGTCGTAGAGATCGCAGTGCGACGCGCCGGGGACGATTACGAGTTCCTTGTTCTCACCCTTGAGCATCCTGAAGGCGGTCTCGCCGAAATAGCGGCTATGCGCCTTTTCGCCGTGCAGCACCATCACCGCGCTCTCGATCTCGCCAGCGTATGCAAGCAGTTTCGCATTGATGAACGAAAGCGCCGAGGTCTTGTTCCATCCGCCGTTCGAATTGAGCGAGCGTGCGTGGTAGCCGCGCGGCATCTTGTAGTAGGCGTAGTAGTCCTTGACGAACTGCGGAGCGTCGTCCGGCAGCTTGTCAGGAACGCCGCCTCCAAGCTCATACGTTCCGGACTTGAAGTCCGTGATGCGCTGGGCATTCATCGCCTCCTTCTTCGCCTTGCGCGCCGCCGCGCTATCCTCCTTGTCGAAGTAGCCGTTCGCCGTCACGCGCGTCATGTCGTACATAGTCGAGGCGATCGTCGCCTTGACGCGCGTATCGACCGCCGCCGCGTTGATGGCGATCCCGCCCCATCCGCAGATGCCGAGGATGCCGATCTTGTCGGCGTCAACGTCATCGCGCGAGATGAGATAGTCCACCGCCGCCTGGAAGTCTTCCGTGTTGATGTCGGGCGAGGCCACGTAGCGCGGCTCTCCGCCAGATTCGCCAGTAAAGGACGGATCGAACGCTATGGTCAGGAAGCCGCGCTCCGCGAGCGTCTGCGCGTAGAGGCCGCTCGACTGCTCCTTCACCGCGCCGAACGGACCGGAAACCGCGATTGCCGCAAACTTTCCGCTCCCCGCCTTCGGCTTATACACGTCCGCGGCGAGCGTGATGCCGAAACGGTTCTTGAACGTCGCCTTGGCGTGTTCAACCTTGTCAGACTTCGGGAAGGTTTTGTCCCAGTCCTGCATGAGTTCAACGGCGTTGGCCGCGATTGCAGTTGTCATGACGATTGCTCCTGTGATGAGTTTGTTCATTATTCGTCCTTTTGGGCGTTCTATTCGGAGTTTCCCTTCAGCTTCTCCGCACGAAGTTGGTGAACACCTCTTCTTTTGCGGTCGGCGGCAGAATGCCGACGTCGCGTCCGGCCTTCTGGCACTTCATCACATACACCATGTTGCGGGCGAGGTTCTGAAGCGTCTGGACGCCTTCTTCGTCTTCCGGCACGTCTTCCTTCGTCAGCGCGTGGAACTCGTTCCAGTACGTGCTACCCACGACGATCATCTGCGAAATCGTCGCGTACTTGTTGAGGACGCCGAAGCTCGCGCTCGTGCCAGCACGCCGCGCGACGACGATGCTCGCGCAGGGCTTGTGACGGAGCGATGCGTACCTGTCGGCGTTCATCGTCGAGAAGAAGAGCCGGTCGAGGAAGCTCTGGATGCGTCCGGACGGGTGCGCGTAATAGACCGGCGAGCCGAAAACGAAACCGTCGGACGTCTTCGCTTTCTCGGCGAAGTCGTTCACCGCGTCGTTCGCGAAGACGCATCGTTTCAGTCCGGCGCACTTGCCGCACGCGATGCAATCGGCGATCGGCTTGGCGCCGACGGTGACGATTTCCGTCTCCACGCCTTCTTCGGCGAACGTCCCGGCCATGATATCCAGACCGGCTTTTGTAGAGCCGTCGGGATTGAAGCTT
>JAZQBR010000107.1:0-9912 GCA_045545855.1 Kiritimatiellia bacterium
CATGGCTACGATCCGACTTGTGTGCGCAATCTGCCGCGCACAATCGATATCGACATGATAGATTACGAGGGTGTGACGAGCGACGACCCCGAACTGACCCTGCCTCACCCGCGTGCGCACGAACGGGCGTTTGTGATGGCGCCGCTCCGCCGCCTCGGTCTCAGGCTCGGCGCTCTCAGCGAAGCGAGAAGTGGTTGCGGTTGAAACCGGTCGTCGTCATGTTGCGGCGGCGCGGCGTCTCGACCATCAGATTCGAGACAAGATACGACCTGAGCGACGAAATCTGCTGATCGGCGTCGGTTATGTTGAAAATCTCGCCGTCGTCGCGCATGACGATATCCACACCGTCAGCGACATCGACGGTGACCTCGGCGAGAGTGCGCCGGCCGGCGTTTCTGTCGCGTATGACCATCAGAGCCTCCTCAACCAGCAGAGCCGCGCGGGCGGCGAGGGCGGGTCCGGCGGCCTTTCGCGCCGCCAAATACTTGTTGACGGCTTCAGAGACGGAACATATCGATCTTTCGTCCAGCGTCAAATCGTAGACGCGAATCTTGCGGGCGCGCTGGCGATCCAGAAGAAGCGGCACCTTGTCGAAGCCATACGTGCGCGCGAGCCACAAGGCGACCGCCCCGAGAGCGACATAGGGCGCGAGGCCAAGCGCGAGCCATACGCCGGCGCCGCCCAAAAGAGCGCCCATCGCCATGTACATCGCGAACGGCGCGGCGAATGTGGCGGCGACCGTCAGCACGACGGCCACGGCGCGGCGCGAGACGAACATGTAGTACGAATTGTAAAGCATTGTGACGGATGTGCCGACAAGACCCAAAGAGACGAGCCTGACGGCGGTGGCGGCCTCGTCGGCGAGAGCAGGGTCGGTAACACCGACCATCTTCACGGCGAGCGATGGAAAAGCCAGCAGCACGACAGCCATTGCCGCGCCCTCTATGACAGCGGCGTAAGTGGCACGGCCCATTATGCGGCGCGTCAAGCGCGGATTGCCCTCTCCTATGTAGACGGTCGCCAGAGGCTGCGCGGCGGTGGCGACGCCGTCAAAGGCCTCGCCAAGACCAAGCACGGTAACCACGACCGCGAGAACCGGCAGCTTTTCGGAGCCTAGATGGGCTATTACATAGTACGGCAGGAGAAAAAAGAGCGCCGCGTTGCAAAGTCTGTTGGCCGCGTCGCCAACCGAGCAAAGGCAGATGCGCCACGTGTCGCCAAGCGAGAAGTGGCGCACGAGCCCGAGCGTGTTGCCCTTTCGCCTGAAGTGCGCGAGAAGCACGGCTATCGCGGCGGCATTGCCTATCGTGGTGCCGGCGGCGCAGCCCGCAAGGCCGAATTTGATTGTAAGCGGTATCGACAGCGCACAGTTGCCGACGAGCTGCGCGGCGTACGAAAAGGTGCAAAGCCTGCCGTCGCCGTCGTTGTAGCACATCTGTACGAAAAACATCGCGACAGGCTCTAGAACGGCGCACGGCATGAACCAAAGCCAATAGTCGCACGCGCCGGCGAAAACGGCCGGCGACGCGCCGAAAGCAGACAGCACCGGCCGCCGCAGAACCGACATGCCAACTATCATCAGCGCGCCAAAGCCGAGAGCGGTCCACAGTCCCTGCGTGAAGAGCTCCCTCGCGCGCTTCTGCTCGAAGCGCCCCATTTCGACAGAGTAAAGAACGCTCGTGCCGACTCCAACCAGCATGGCGAAAAACGTGACGATGTTCATGGCCGGCTGCATGAGCATGACGGACGAAAGAGCGTCTTCGCCGACAATATTGCCGACTATGACGCTGTCTGACAGCCCCATCAGAAACTCCACGACCATCGAAAACGTGGCCGCAGGCAGAAGCCCGGCGAACTTGGCGCCCGCGAAAGTCATCACGCCCCTGGCGCGACAGCATCGACGCGCGCCTTGAGTTCCTTGATGTCCGCCTTTATCTTCGCGACCATTTTCGGCAGGAGAACACGCCCGCCGAAGTCCTTCATCGACTCCGCCGGCGCGCCTATTACATACTTGACCGAGCCGTCAAGCGTCTGGGGTACGCCTGCCTGCGGACCGACCTGGACGCCGTCCGCAATCTTTATATGGCCTGAAATGCCTGCCTGCGCCCATATAAGGCAACCGTAGCCTATCTCGGTGGAACCCGCGACGCCCGACTGGGCGATGAGGCCGGAATAGCCCTTGACCTTGACATTGTGGCCGATCTGGACGAGGTTGTCGATCTTCGTCATCGGGCCAATGTAGGTGCGGCCGATGCGCGCGCGGTCAATCGTCGTATTGGAACCGATTTCCACGCCGTCGCCAATCTCGACGATGCCAAGCTGCGGTATCTTCTCGATAAACACGGTGCCGTCTTCGCGGCGCCCGTTGTTGAAACCGTAGCCGTCGCCGCCGAGTCTGACGCCACAGTGTATGATGCAGTCGCGCCCGACGACAGTGCCTTCCCTCAAAGTGACCTGGGGGTAGATGTGGGTGCGCTCGCCGACGCGGCACCCCTCGCCTATAAACACCTGAGCCTCGACAACGGCGCCATCGGCGATGACGGCACCCTTCTCAATCACTGTAAAAGCGCCGACATGCACACCCTCGCCGAGCTTCGCCGACGGGTCGACGACGGCTGTCGGGTGCACGCCCGCCGCGCGCACCGGCTCGGGCGGCGCGAACATCTTCGCAGCCGCCATGCAGGCGTGATTAGGGTCGGCGACGCGAATTATCGAACAAGGCGCGCCGCCCTGCCATTCCGGCGGCAGCAACACGGCCGACGCCTTGGTCGTCTCGACCAGCTTGACATGCTTCGGGTCTTTGCAGAAGCTCAGGTCGCCCGTGCGGGCCTCTTCAAGCCCGCCGCACGCGACGAGCTCGACATCTGCGCCCTCGAGAGTGCCGCCTAGAGCGGCGGCGAGGTCACTTGCCTTCATCCTTCTCCTTGGAGCGTGCTTCCTTCGGGTCGACGCCCATCTCCTTCAGAACGCCGTCGGTGACATCCAGTTCGTCCGACGCGAAAATCGCCGCCGAAGCGTCGACAATCAGATCGTAGCCGTTCTTCTTGGCGTAATCGGCTACGCGCTTGCGCAGGTCTCCAGCCTGGGACTTGAGCAGGGTCGACTCGGTGTCGGCCAGCTTCTGCTGGTTTTGCATCGCCGCCTCGCGCATGCGCTGCTGCTGGGCGACAAACTTGCGCTGCACCTCGGTTATGTCCTTCTCGGCCTTCTCCTTCGCGCCGGCTGCGAGCATCGGGTTGCGCAGCTCCTCGGCCAGCTTCTGGCCCTCGGCCTGGAGGTCGTCCAGAACCTTCTTCATCTCGTCGAGCTGGGCGCGGGCGTCTTTTTCCATGCCCTGGAGGAGTTCTTTGTTGGTCTCGTAGCTCGAATGGCTGCGCACCAAAAGGAGCATGTCTACGGTACCTATCTTCATCGAGCCGAACGCAGTAACCGAAGCGACGAGCGCTGCGGCGATTGCCATAGTCTTCTTCATTGTCTTTTCCTTTTGTTTTACTGTTGAGGTGTTTCGCGCCGCTGCGAGGCGGACGCTAGAAGTCATAGCCGATCGAGAAGCTGAACGCCTCCTTGTCGGCATGATCGGGCTTCTCGACAGGCGTCGCGAGGTCGAGGCGTATCGGGAACATCGGGATGTCTATCCTCAGACCGAGGCCTACGGTCCACGCGAATGTGTCGCTGACATCCATATCAAACTCGTCCTCGCCGACCGCGCCCATGTCGGAGAACGCCGCGAGGCGCAGCATCTTGACAATCGGTACGGTGTACTCGAAGTTGGCGCAGAAGAGCGTCTGACCGCCCCACGGAGTGTACGTGTTGGTGGGGTCGCCGTCAGGGTCGCGACCGCTCAGCTTGCGTGCCATAGGCGAGACGTTGCGGTACTCTATGCCGCGCACCGAGCGCGGGCCGCCGAGGAACATGCGATTGTAGATCGGCACGCCGCCGGAGAAATCGTCAATCGTCTCGGCTCTGAGCGCGAGCATGAAGACATGGTCCTTCATCCAGCTGTCGGCCGACACCAGACGGCGCCACGGCGTGAAGTAGTGCCTGTAGCTGAAGCCGAGGCGCCAGTACTCATTGTCGCCGCCGCCCAGATCCAGGAAGATGTTCGTCCTGTGGCCGCTCGTCGGGATGCGCGGCCTGTCGCGCAGGTCGCGCGTCCAGAATATCCTCGCCACGCCCTCGACGGCATCGCCGTAGCGGTCTTCTTCGCCGCCCTTTTCGCCGAGCGAGACCGTCTTGCCGCTCTTCAGCCAGTAGCCGCTGTCGGGGTCGTCAAACTCGATGTACTCGCCGGAGAGCGCCACGCCGAAGCTGCCGAAAGGCATGTAGCTGCGGGACGGATCGTCCGCGAACGGATTCCACACCTTCATCGGGTAGGAGAGCGAGACGGCGCCGCCGGAGCGGATTATCTCATATTCGTCGTACCACCTCTGGCGGCGGTAGCCGCGCACGGTCAGCTCCAGTTCGCGGTCGAAGAACCAAGGCTCGGTGACTTCGGCCTCGTAGGTCTGTATGCGCGGACCGGCCGCCACATAGAGCCGCCCTTTTTGTCCGCCGCCGCGAAAGAGCTTGCCGGGCGCGAAAATGTCGAAGTTTGACTGCTGCACTTCAGCCGAGACGTACACCGAGTCGACCGAGCTGGCGCCAATACCGACCATGAAATTGCCGGTGTTCTTCTCTTCGACGGTGTAGACGAGGTCGCGGTACTCGCGGCCTTCGGCGTCCTTGCCGCGCCCGGCATTGCGCAACTCGTATCTGACCTGCGAGAAGTAGTCGAGGTTCTCGAGAGCCCTCTTGCTCTTCTCGGCGCGATCGGCGAGCATCCTGTCGCCGGGGCCGAGCTTAATCTCACGGCGGATGACTTTGTCTTTGGTGTAGTCGTTGCCCTCGATGCGCACCTGGCTTATTACGACGGGCACGCCTTCAGTCACATTGAATGTCACGTCGAGAACGCCTGGGTCGTCCTCGCGCGGGACAAGCTGCATCTTCACTTCTGTGTCGGCGAGGCCGATGTCGCCGGACCCCATCGCGACTGTGACGCGGTGGGCGGCTTCCTCGAGCGTCTTGATGCCCGCGACCGCTCCTTCGGCGGGGAGCTCGCTCATCTTGACAACCTCGGCGGCAGAATAACTCTTGACGCCGGCGATGGCCGTCTTGCCTATAGTGTAGCGGGGGCCTTCGACGATATTGAACTGCAGCCCGCATACACCGCCGTCATCGCCGAAGAAGTATTCAGGCTCCGACACCTTTACATCGAGAAAACCCCGCTCCTGGTAGCAGCGCTTCAGCTTGTTCACCGCGCCGGCCCGCTGGCCGGGCGTCACCGGCTCGTCAGAGAACCACCCGAGCGGATTCCACCACGGGTATACGCCAATCGCATCCTTAAGCTCCTCCTCTTCGACGCTCTCGGCGCCGTCGAATACATACTCCGAAATCTTGACCTGCGAGCCTTCGTACACCTCAAGCGTCAGCGTGCAGTTGTTGCTGCCGGGCATCATCTTGGGCACGGGCGTCACATTCGCCAAGGGGAAGTGCTTTTTCGCGTAAAGCTCGCGCACCTTGGCGGCGGCGTTCGCGAAGTCGCCTTCGGAGTAGAGCGCGCCATCCTTGAGCGCGGCCGTCGAGGCGATCTTGGAGACGCTCAAGTAATCATTGCCCTTCACGACGACGGGCCCGTGGTAGCGCATCTTTCTGACGACATGAAAGGTCACCCTGACGCCGCCTTCGAAATCTTCGGCGTCGACGCTTATGCTCTGGTATTCCAGGGAGTCTTGCAGAGACTTTACGTCGCGCGAGACTGTGACAGGGTCGAACTGGGTGCCGGGCTTCGTCTGGCAGCGCGCCAGCACGGCCCCTGTGTCGCCACCGAAACCGTCGCGGGCGTCGACCTTTACGTCAACCACCTCGACGGCATGCGCCGCGGCCGCCAGAACGGCCGAAAGCGCCGATGCAAGTAGAGTGCTTCTATTCATAGGTGAGGGATATTTTACCAAATTTATTGCCCCGTGGAAACAGCAAGAAACTCTTTTATCACTTTTTTATAAAGCTCGCGATCGGGCGCTTCATCCACAATCTGCTTGCCGATACCGGCCGGCAGGACTATCGCCGGCGACCCCGAAGAGAGCTCTTTGGCGTCGAGGCCGAAGAGTATTCTCTCGGGCTGGGCCAGCAGATGAAAGCTGTGGTGAAGGCCGTCCAGCGCGCCACATTCCGCGAGCGTCCCGCAGATCGTCTCCTGGTCGGCCGCCTTCAAAAAGCCCCTTTCAACGGCGTAGGCGCACTCGATGCAGACCGATATGGGCACCGCATAGCCATGCGGCAGCTTGTAGCCGCTCATGGCCTCGAGCCTGAGAGCGCACCACTGGGCGAAGTCGGTCGCGCCCTTCTTGACGCGCGTCTCGACGGACGCGCGCACCATCGCACCAAGAACGTCCAGGTCGCGCTCCTTGAGCACTTCCGGATTTTTGGCGATCTTTTTCATCAGAGCCGGGTCGCTGACGGCGGCCTGGCGCACGATTTCGCCGAACCCGCCGCGCCAAACGCCGTCCAGCACGGTGCCGGCCAGCGTCACGTCGATAACGACCGCGTCTGGGCGACTGGGCACCTTCAGCGCGTCTTTGATTCCGCACATGTTCATCGCCGCCGATGTCGCGTAGGCCGCGTCGACCATAGCCGCCGGGGTCGTAGGCACTTTCACGAGCTTTATGCCGCCACGGGCCTGGGCGGCAGCATAGCCGGCGACATCCAGCACGGCCCCGCCGCCAATGGCCAGCATCACATCGTTGACGCCGACTTTCGCCTCGAGCGTCGCCGTCATTACGCGCTGCAAGCTCTGCCATTCGTCGCACTTCGCCTTCTCGCCACCCCCGACAACCACAGGGCTACCGGCCAGTACTATGCCGTATGTCTGTACATACTTGCCGATCGCCATGCCCAAACCCTCCTGCCTGTGGACGACATTAGAGTCGGCCACAAGCATGACCCGCGGGTTCTCGACGCCTGCGACGGACGACAGAATGTCGTAGAGCGCCGAAGACTCCGGCGAGAACATGCCGTCGACGAACCGGATGCCGGTGCGCCCCCCGTCCGGGCGCTCGAGCGACAGCGCCGCGCTATCTTTGATCTTTGCCATTTCAGCTCCTGTCCTGTTTGTTGACTCGCCGGCGGGCTTGCGCCGGCTTGCCCGTAAAATCGCTTTTGGCCGCCTTGTCGAGCAGTTCCTGCGCATGCCGCCTGACTATGTCGGTCGCGCCGCCGCCGCCGAGCATTCTGGCGAGTTCGTCCACGCGCTTCTCGCCGGCGGCCTCTTCGACGCGGGTGCGCGTGCGCCCGCCGGAGACCTCCTTCGAAACGACCAGATGGCGCGATGCATACGCCGCGCTCTGCGGCAGGTGCGTTATCGCTATCACCTGATGGTGGCGCGACACACTCCTCATCTTCTCGCCGACTATATGCCCGGTCTCGCCGCCCACATTGGCGTCAATCTCGTCGAAAACCATCACATCGGCGCCGTCGTGCACCGCCATCACGCCCTTTAGAGCCAGCATCACGCGCGCGATTTCGCCAGAGCTCGCGATCGAGGCGAGCTCCCTCGCCGCCTCGCCCGGGTTCGGCTCGAACATGTAGCTCACGCGGTCGCAGCCGTGGCTGTCGGGTTCGGCCGGGGTGAGTCTCACGGCGAACTTCGCCTGCAAAAACCCGAGGTCCCTCAACTCTGCCGTCACTGCTTTGGCGAGACGCTCCGCAGCCTGGCGGCGGCGCTTCGTCAAGCCCGCGCCCTCGCGCGCGACGTCCGCCGCGAATTCGCGCTCCTGCGCGCGCAGCTCGTCGAGCCGGCCTTCGCGCCCCTCGAGCTCCGCAAGACGGCGCCGTTTCGCCTCCGCCGCCTCCATCAGCGCGGCGACGGACTGCTCGCCCCCCTTCAGATACTTTCGCTTGAGCCTGTTCACGACCCCAAGCCTGGCGTCCATCTCTGCGAACGCTTCAGGGTCGGCGTCCAGCCTCGAGACCGCGTCGGCGATGCTGCGCGAGAGCTCCTGGACGCGAAGTGTCAGCTCGTCGGCCTCGGCCGCCCATCCCCCGGCCTCGGGCATGTGGCGCGCCATAGCCGCGAACTTCGGCTGGAGCCGGGCGAGAATCTCGGCCGCGCCTTCGTCGCCGCCGAGAGCCTCGGTTATCGAGTTGGCTTCTTCCACAATCTCCTCGGCGTGCGCGGCGGCGGCATGGCGCACGGCCAGATCTTCGTCATCTGCCGAAAGCCGCGCCTCGTCCAGCTCGCCAACCTGGTAGCGCAGAAGATCCATCTCCTCGACACTCGCGCCACCGCCCTCAAGCCTCTCAATCTCGGCGCGCACCGCCGCGAGACGCGCCCACGCCTTGGCGTACCCGTCACGATCCACGGCACCGCACGCGTCCAGAGTGTCGCGCTGGAACGACTCCTCGAGCAGGCGCTGGTTGGCGCGCGGCCCGTGTATGTCTACCAGCACGCGGGCGAGCCTGCGCAGAGTCGCGACCGTGGAGGGCGCATCATCCACCCAAACGCGCCCCGCGCCGTTCGAGCCGATTGCCCGCCTTATGACAAGCGGCGAAGTCTCGTCATGCTCGATGCCAACCTCGTCGAGAATCGCGCACACATCGCGAAGCGGCCCGCCTTCGAGCGAAAACTCCGCCTCGACGCGAGCCTCCCTGGCCCCGTCGCGCACAACCGAACTGTCGGCGCGAGCGCCCAAAACGAGGTCTAAAGCGCCCATTAGAACGCTCTTGCCCGCGCCTGTCTCGCCCGTCAATACATTGAGCCCGGCGGTAAAGTCGGCCTCGGCCGCCTCGACCACCGCCAAATTGGAAACTGTCAGCCTTGATAGCATATGCCATTATATCGCAAAAAGCGAATGAAACCCCTGTACCGCCTCTGCCAGCCGGATAATTTGCGGATGGAGCGGGCGATGGGAATCGAACCCACGTAAGAAGCTTGGGAAGCTCCTATTCTGCCATTGAATTACGCCCGCTTGAGAAACGATGTTGGCGGAGAGAGAGGGATTCGAACCCCCGATACCCTTGCGGGTATGCATGATTTCGAGTCATGTGCATTCAACCAGGCTCTGCCATCTCTCCAGCACAGGTGCATATGATACCAAAAACCGCCCCTCGCCGTCAAGGGGGCAATTTAAAGTTTTTTCAAACTTCAAACGAGGCGCGCGGCGAGCAGCGCGCCGCCGAGAGCGGCTGAATCGGGCACGTCGAGCGTCTCGACCTTCGCGCCGAATGTCGAGGCTATCGTCTCGCGTATGCCCTTCGAACGCGACGCGCCGCCTGTGACGCGTATCACGTCGAATTTGCCGATCCAGCGCGTGCGCTCGTACATGTTCACTACCTGACCGCGGATGACCGACACCACCTTCTCGGCCTCGCTCGCGCCCTGCCAGTCGAAGTCCGCCTCGATGCCCGTCGCGGGATGCACCGGCGTTATCTCGCTCTCGAAATAGGGGAAAGCGCGCCCGGCGCCCTTCGCGAGCTCGAAGGCCGTTTCGTCGAAGAACTTATAGTCGCAGCCAATCATCGCGCGCACCTTTTCACGGGCGAGCGAGCCGTTCTTGAAGCATGCGAGCGACATGAAGCCGCCGGACGGATTGCCGAAGACGTGCCCGCACCCGCCCGGATCTGTCTGAAAGCGATCCATTGCCGCGAAGAAAACATCGCTCGTGCCGAGAGAAACGACAGCGACGCCCGGTTTGTCGGCACCGGTACCGACGAGCGAAGCGGGGTTGTCGCCAGTGAACGGCGCGACCGGTATGCCGGGCCTGAGACCATATTTCGCGAAGTACGGTGCGAGAACAAGGCCCGCCGACCCGCCAGCCGTGACGGACGGCAGGCGGGAGACGAGGTCTGGCGCGGCAAAACCGCAGATTTCACCATCCC
>JAZQBR010000108.1:0-22762 GCA_045545855.1 Kiritimatiellia bacterium
TCTTTGCGTCTCTGCGTTAAAAACAACAACACCCCTACCTTAACTGCCCCTTCTCGCCTCGCAGGGACTCTACCAATAAACTCCATGCATGCCAAACTCTAGTCGACCTTCCACTCCCTCACGCCCGAGGAGAAGCCGTCCGGCAGACGCATATCCAGACGCAGCGCCTTGACCTTGACCGGGGCGAACGCGACTTCGTCAACGCCGCCTTGCGAAGCTTGGCGAGGTCCGGCGAGCGCTTGCCACGTTCCATCGCCCAGAAGCGCGCTGAGCGACCAGCTCGCCGGGTAGCGACAGGCGCCAACACCCGTGTCATCAAACCAGACAACCGAGCTCTTTGAAACCTCGGCTTCGCCGTCGAAATCATACCTTATCCACTCCTCTGTGCCCAAGTGCGGCCAAAAGTCGAAGTTGCCCGATTTTACCTCGCAATCGTTCACCGCGGCGACGGACATCTCGGGTCGGCGAAAAGACGCTCTCGTCCGGGCCGCCTGACCCTTGTGCAGGCCGGCTTTTGCCGCATCCTCCACCATCCACACCACCGCCCTGCCGGGGCCGCGGTTCAACCGCGCGAAGTTTGGCACCCCCACCGACCCGTCATCGCCGGCTATCGTGTACACCCCGCCGATAAGGTCGCTCTTCCAGACAGGCTTGAACGAGACATCGGGCGCGATTACGATCTGGTGCAAAGGCTTCTTCTGGTCGATCTGCTCAAAGCTGTAGACGATTGGTCCGCGCTGAAACGCCACGCGCCCGCGGTTGGCGGCGACACGCCCGTCGCAGCGCACCCTCTGCACCGGCATGGGGAATGAAAACGCCACCTTGTCGCCCTCGCGCCATTCACGCGTGACGCAGGCGTAGCCGTTCTTGACCTCTGCCGCGACAGCCTCGCCGTTCACGGCGAGCGAGAATTCGCCGTCAACCGCCGGCTTCGCCCGGTACAGAGCGCTGTCAGTGCGCCCGGGGACGCGCAGCGCGAGCGTAAAAGCCGCCGCCGGCGACGGGTTTATGACAAACTCCGCCCGCCCCGTCCACGGATAGTCGGTGGTCTCGCGAACACTCACGGCCGCGCCCGCAACGCTGCCGAGCGAAGCCGTCAATGAAACGTAATGATCGACATATAGCGTCCGGCCGTCAGCGCTGCGCGAAAACGCGAGATTCTTAAGCGCCAGAAGCGTGCGGGGAATGTTGCCGATGCAGCACGGACAGGAGTGCCACGGGTAGCGCACGCCATCGCCGTCCAGCGGGTTCTGGTAATAGAAGCTGCGGCCATCCTCCGATATGGAGCCGAGAAGGTTGTTGTAGATCAGCCGCTCCTGCACGTCCACCGGCCATGTGCCGCCATGCCGCCTGTGCTGCTCGACGGTCCAGAAGCTCATCCCGCACGAGGCGCACGACTCGCAATAGGCGTTATTGGGCAGTTCGTAGTCGCCGGCGAAAGCCTCGCCGTCCCAGGCGGCCCCGACGCCGCCGGTCAGATACTCCTTGCGGTTTACCGCGCTGTCGAAAAGGCGGTCTGCCGCCAGACCGAGCTCCGTATCGCCGAGGCGCGAGGCGATCGCCGACATCGCCGAATAGAAGTACGTCGCCCTGACGGCGTGTCCGCGAGCGTCTTTCATGTCGACCGCCGGCATGTCCGCCTGGTGGTACGCGATACGCCAGCCGGGCCTTTCGCCCGCAGCGCGGTGCTGGTTGCGGATGAAATGGGCGGCCAGTCTCGCGTACTTGTCGCCCTTGCCGGCACCTTCGGTCGAGTTCACCGAGTCGGCCAGGCGGCAGAGCGCGTATTCGAGCCCGGGGTGTCCGTTGAGCCATGTGCGCTTGGGCGGCGGCCCGAACACCGAGTCGAGATGATTGGCGCAACGTATCGCCGCGTCGTAGAGACGGCGGTCCAGATTCTTCATGGCGACGCCCATTTCTATGAAGTAGCCCATCACATAAAACTCATGGTCGCCGGCGTTCGAGAAGTGCGGCGCCCCTCGAAGGTCGTGATAGGAGTGTATGTAGCCAGACGGCTCTTGAGCGGCGAGTATGAGAGGCGTCCACTCGGCCACCTTCGCGGCTAGCGTACGCTGAGCGAGACGCAGCTCAAAGTCGTCGCCGGGGTCGATCTCGAGCGCGAGTGCGGCGGCCTCCATGGCATTGTAGACATAAGCGTCGCTCCACGGGCAGCCCTTGAATTTTACGGAAGGCTCTTCTCCCCGCAACACCTCGCCCGTCGCAACGAGATTCAGCAGTTCCTCGCCGACGCCGCCGGCCTCCATCTGGCGAAAGCAGTGCGGCAGCCATCTTGAGACGAGGCGTTTGGTCTGCTCGTGCCAGAAGCCGTGCAGCGTCGCGCCCTGTACGGCTATAGGCTCAAGCGCCGCGCCGGCGGGAGCGGCAGATTGGGCATTGACACGGCCAGGGCACGCCGCCGCGGCTGCGGCGGCAATCATCGACAGAAGCAAGGTTGTTTTCATGGCGCAATTATACCACATGAGCCGTCTATGGCGCAACTCCCCTGAATGGGTAGTGGCACGGCACGGGGAGTTTATGGTATAATGGTGCCATGAAGCCACTCAAATCAGCAATGGCGGCCGCACTGGCCGCCGCCACGATGTTTCATCCAGAGGCGTACGCCGGCACGGATGTACGCATAACCATCGACAAGTCCGGCAAGACCCATGAAGTGCCGAAGACGCTATGGGGCATATTCTTCGAGGATATCAACTACGCGGCGGACGGCGGGTTGTATCCCGAGCTGCTGCAGAACCGCGGCTTCGACTGGGGCACCCAGGGTCTGCATGGCTGGGAGAACGACTTTCGCGGCGACGCCCAGGCGCGCGTCACGCTGGAGAGCGGGCGACCGGTGCATCAGGCTACGGCGAAGCACGCGCGCATCGAAGCTTTCGGGACCGGCCAAGGGCGCGGCGCCGGGCTGCGCAACCGCGGCTACCACGGCCTGCATGTCGAGGCCGGCAAGTCGTACGACCTCTCGTTCTATGCGCGCGGGCTCGACGGCTACAAGGGCGGGCTGAGAGCCGTTCTGGAGTCGGGCGACAAGGTGCTGTGCGAGTACAGGGTCCCGAACGGCGAGATGTCGATCGGCTCGCCGCGAGGCGCGGCGTTCTTCCCAGAGCTGCCGAAGTGGAAGCGCCACTCGGCCGTCTTCACTCCGGGCGAGACACACTCCCACGCCACATTCTCGATTCTGCTGGACTCGCCAGGCATCGTCGAGCTGGAGCAGGTGTCGCTCTATCCGCAAGACACGTTCAAGGGACGCAAAAACGGGCTTAGACGCGACCTCGCCGAAAAGCTTCGCGACCTGCAGCCGGGTATAGTGCGCTTTCCGGGCGGGTGCCTCACCGAGGGGCGCGACTGGACGGGCTGGTACGACTGGAAGCTCTCCGTAGGCGACGGCACTCTGGAGTCGCGCACCTGCCTCTGGAACACCTGGGGCTACTGGCAGACGATGGGGCTAGGGTACTACGAGTACTTCTGCCTCTGCGAAGACATTGGCGCCGAGCCTCTGCCTGTCATGAACGCCGGTCTTACGTGCCAGTTCGCCGCGCCCGTCGACGCCGCGCCAATGGACTCTATGGACTATTTTGTGCAGAACTACCTTGATCTTATCGAGTTCGCGAACGGCGACACGTCGACAAAATGGGGCGCTCTTCGCGCGAAGATGGGCCACCCGGCGCCGTTCAACATGAAGTATCTAGGCATAGGCAACGAGAACTGGGGCGACGTATTTCTGGAACGCTTCGAAACGCTCGCGAAGGCGGTGCGGGAGCGCCACCCGGAGATTCGCATCGTCTCGTCGTCGGGCCCCGGACCCGACGGGCGCGACTTCGACCTCGCCTGGCGGCGGCTCACGACGCGCACGGCGGACGTTGTCGACGAGCACTACTACCGCCCGGCGGAGTGGTTTCTCGCGCAGACCAGGCGCTACGACGGCTACGACCGCAGCGGCGCGAAGCCCAATGTGTACGCCGGCGAGTACGCGTGCCATCTGCCGGGGCGCGAGAACAACCTCTGGTCGGCGCTCTGCGAGGCGGCTGCGATGACGGGCTTCGAGAGAAACTCCGATGTAGTGGAGATGACGAGCTACGCGCCGCTATTCTCGAAGGTCGGCGGCACGCAGTGGAAGCCCGACCTCATCTGGTTTGACAACGCCAGAAGCTTCGCGACGCCCAACTACCATGTCCAGCGGCTGTTCAGCGTGAACCGCCCCGATGTGTTCGTACCCTCGCGCGCATCGGCGGCCGCGAACGGCAGGCGGGCGGACTGCTCCGGCGAGATAGGCTTTCAGACCTGGAACACCGCCTGCGAATTCGCCGACATAAAGGTGACGACCCTCGACGGACGGCGGCTTCTTGACGCGACGCCCGACCCCGCACGCTGCCGCAAGGACGCCGGCGGGCGCTGGAGGCTATCGGGCGGGGTCCTCGGCCAGACGGCGACAGACACGACCGACACCGCGCTCATACTCCCCTGCGGCGAAGTCAGCGACGCAGTGATAACATTCCGCGCGCGCCGCACGGCCGGGCACGAAGGCTTCATCTTTCGCTTCAGAGCGAAAAACGGCGCCTATGCCCACATGAACTTCGGCGGCTGGGAGAACCGGCAGCACGCGCTCGAAACCAAGGGCTTCACGGCGGCGCTCCCGGCGCGCATCGACGGCAGCATCTCGAACGGCAGATGGTACAAGGTTAAGATCACGCTGCGCGGCGAGACCGCGAGCGTGTCTCTCGACGGCACCACGCTCTACAAAGATGTCGCGATAACGCCCGGCGGAGAGGACTTCTTTCACGTGTGCGGCTACTCCAAGGCGAAAGGCGAATTCATAGTCAAGTGTGTCAGCCTCGCCGGCGAGAAGCGCCGCCTCGACATCGACTTCGGCCGCGCGCTGCCCGCATCGGCCGTAAAGACAGCGACGCTCAGCGGCGACGCGAACGTCGAGAACACCCTCGACGCGCCGGAGCGGTGCGCGCCGAAAGAGTCGACCCGCAGCTTCGCGGGCGGACGCGTGCTGACAGCCACGCTGGAGCCGCGCTCTCTTACGGTATTCAGAGTCAGGGCCAGGTAATGGCGATACCAAAAACCTCGGTATCGCTCATAGTCGCGCTCCAGGACGACCCGCGCAGCAGCAGGTGGGCCGAAATGTACCGCCGCTACGAACGGACTATGCGCGAATTCATGCAGGCGAGGTACCCGACTCTGGAGGCCGACGACGCCATACAGGAGACCATGGCGGCTCTCGCCAGACGCATGCCCGGCTACCGGTATCTGCCTGACGAGAAAGGCCACTTCAGCAGCTATCTTCTTGGCATACTCGGCCACAAGGCCGCCGACATGGCGGCGGCGCGCGCGAAAGAGGCGAACGCACTCAAAAAGCTGCACGCCGACCCCACGGCGCGCCGCAGCGCAGCCCCGGAGAGATGGAAGGCCGCCGCTGTCGAAGTGGCCATAGCCCAGCTGATGGCCGACGACACCATCAACCCGCTGCACAGGACAGTCTTTCGCCATGTGGCGCTAAATCACGAAGACCCCGGGAGCGTCGCCGCCCACTTCGGCATCTCGCGGCAGAATGTCGACAAAATCAAAAGCCGTCTCGTCTCGCGCCTCGCCTCGGCCATACGAAAAATGACCGCGGCCGAGGCGTAGAGCCCCGGCCGCGCAACCACCGCCTTGAATGGCCCTCAGAACGGGCGCCAGCCGTCGTCGCCCTTTATGACATCGGCCGGTATGTCCTTCGCGCCGCGCTCCGCAAAGTAGCGATCGCGATCCGCCGGGGTGTTGTGCGCCCAGGCCGGGCGCTTCGCGACGTCCGCCCCCGGGCCCGTGCAGTCAAACTCCGCGTAATAGATCGTCCTGTCGCGCCCGTCACCGGGGCGCCATGTCGTCCAGCCGACCGGCTTGATGCAGTCGTCTATCTCACACTCCAGGAACACCGTCTGCGCGTACTCGCGCCACGGGCGCCCGAGTATGCTCTTCTGTCCGTTCTCCGCGAAGACGCGGCATTTGTGAAACACATAGCCGAATTTCTCGCCTTCGGGCGTCGCGGCCGCCGTGGTCATGCCGGCGATTCTATGCACGAGATCGCAATTTCTGAACAGGACGGTGGAATGTCCGAAAATGAAATCGACACTGCCTTCGATTCGGCAGTCTTCGAAATACTGGCGGCACTGCCGCCCGTTCTGCGTCGTATAGAGAGTGTCCTGATAGCTCCTTAAAAGGCAGCGCCTCACCGCGATTCTGTCGCCCTCGAGATGCAGCGCGACGGCCTGGCCGACGCCACGCCCGCCGGCCGCCACGTTCTCGTCCGAGGCGTTGTTGACAATCGAAAGCCCCGAGAGCTCGACATCGTCGGCCTCGACCTTCAGCGTATATGTCCTGAATGTGCCGAGTTCAGAGCCATCGTACGACTTTCTGGCGGAGTAGTCGTCCCAGACTATTACAGCCTCGCCTTCGCCTTCATGGACAAGCCTGAGCCCCTTCTTGCCGGCCGGTATGACGATCTTTTCGCGGTAGACGCCCTGGGGCAGATTGATTGTATCGCCGGGCTTGGCCGCCCATATCTTCGCCTGCAGGCTGTTGTCGGGGGCTGTCGCAATCGCGATCGGCTTCGAGATACCCGTCGGCAGAAGCTCGGCGTTCTTCGAGACGTGCGGCTTCATATCGTACTTGTCGATGCCCGGCGAGGTTGTAAACGCCGCCTTCGCCCCGCGGTTCTGGTAGAAGTCGCCTACGAGGCGGTTGCGCCACGGGTTCGTGACGCGCACCGTGAACGCCGCCTTCGCCGAGCCGCCGCCGGCGCGCACGGCCTCGGTAATGTCGAGCGGCGCGTACGGCTCCCACACCGTCCCGGCGAGGCGCCCGTTCACCGTCACCTCGGCCGTCGAGCCGAATTGCGGAATCGTCAGAAGAACTCTCTCTTTCGCCGCGTCCACGACAGGCAGCTCGAGCGAGAAGTCGTACCGCAAGACCCCGCAGTAGTACTTTACATTCGGGTCGGTCTCTCCCGTGAGCGAACGGAACGCACCAATGGGCATGGGCGCGATCTCGGGCTCGCTCTCGAAGGTGATCGTTCCTTCAGCGCCGTCATAGACGCGCTTCGAGAGGATATGCGGGGCAAGCACTTCGTCCTTGTACGACGGCAGCCCCGTCGCGTCCTCGCCAAGTGTCACGATTACGGACTGCCTCGGACGGAGGCGCAGCGTGCACCAGCCGTCGACCGCGGGATTGCTCGCCACCGGCACGTCGAGCGCATAGCGCCTGCCGTCCACCGGGTCGAGAACGACTGCCTTGGTTGTCGTGAAAGGCCCGTTGAGATGGCCCGAAAATCTCACCCGCAGCAAGCGCTCGGCGAAATCGAAGGCGCTCGCGATGAAATAGATGTGACGCCCGCCCTTCATGACATGGCGGGCGAACACGGTCTCGATATCGCCGTCGGAGCCGAACTCGATATCTTTTAAGAACGCGATACTGTTCGCGGGCAGGAACGCCTCGGCGCCCCAGATTGAATCGGCTATCTCGGCGAGACGCGCAGTCTCGGCTTCGCGGTCTTTGAGGCGCAGCGTTCGCACGGGCTTTACACCGCACACTTCGGCCCCGGCCTTCGCGAGTTCGCCGAGCTTCTGCATGGTGGCGAGATCGAGCGCGTCGTGGCGCACTACAAGCGATTTGTACGACTTGTCGCCGTCGAGCATGATGCGGCGGCTCGCAGGGTCGACGCTCACGCGACCCGAGAGAAGCACGTCCTGGTTGATGTACTGGAAGCTCGCGCCGTGGGGGAGGAGCCTCGCGATCTCGTCGTCGGGCATCTCGAACGCGGGCAGAATGTCGCCGATGTATACGAGCGCGTCCGCGACCTTGACACCGCCCTGCATGGCGTCTTGTATGCGCTCGTGATACGCCCAGAACGACGCCGAGAAGTTGTACCACGGGTTGAGGCGGTTGAACGCCTGGCCGTAGATGCCGAGCGTGAGGCCCGGAGCGGCTTCGGTCGGCTGGTGGACATAAGAGTGGAGTATCATGCGGGTGAGCCCGTGCGCGAAGGCGCGATCGCCGTATGGCTTCAGGTCGAACGGCGAATCGCTGTAGAGCCCGTAGCCCGTGTACGCCTCGCCCGCGACATAGGGCTTGCCGTAGAGCACGGCCGCGTGCTGAGGCGAAAAGTGCTTTATCGGCTCGGCGTAGCTCATCTTGAACGGATATTTTCTCGCGGCGATTTTGGCCCAAAACTCGGTCATTGGCACGTCGCAGTACTTGTAGGTCTTCAAGACGTCCACTGCCGGCAGATTGTCCCAGCCGTAAATACCCTCGCTGTAAAGCTGCATCTTTCGCTCGTGGCACAGCTCGGCGAGGCGCTTGAAATAGTTGTCGATTATCAGATCTGAACACGTCAGGCGGTAGTCGTGCAAGAACGCCTCGCTGTCTTCGCGAGAGCCAATCGTCTCGCCGGCCAGCACGGGCAGCCAGGGCACAATGTCGTAGCCGCGGCGCTTCTTGAATTCTTCGGGGAATTTCGCCGTCCATGTCTGAAAGCCGCACTCCCATGAATCGACGAGGAAGTACCGAAAGGTCTTGCCGGTGTGTTCGCCTGCCGCGTCCATGAGCCACGAGGGATAGTGTTTGAAGTGCCATTCGAGCGCGGCGGCGTCCATCTTGTCGCACTCGAGGCCGATGCCTTCAGGCGAAGCGGGGTGGTTGCGGTTGCCGTTCGTCGTGTAGCCAAAACGGTACTTGCGGCCGTTCGCTTCGACAACGGCGATTTCACGGTAGAAGCCGTCGCGTATCGCCGGCTCCGGGCTCTCGACGTCGAGACGCTGCCAGACAAGCTCTTTCATTGCGAGTTCCGTCGTTATCCACGGCCCGCCGGACTCGCTCCAACCGTCGCAGTTGGCCGCGCCTATCGTTATGCCGAGCCTGTCGGCCTCGTCGAGCGCGAAGCGAAAAAGGTCCATCCATTCCTTGGACGCGAACTTTACGGACGGCATCACGCTCTCGTCTATGTCGCGCACGTTCTCCTTTGCGACCTGGGCGAAGGCGGTGAACTGGCTGCCAAACGGACGGTACGCATTGAAGATCGTGGCGTTGTTTATGCCGGCGCGCTTCATCGCGGCGAGGTCTTTGGCGATACCCTCGCGCGTTATGTGGCCGTTCATCCAGTGCCACCATGTGCCTACGGCGCACGAGCGCTCGCGCTCCGCCGCGAAAGCCGGGGACGGCGCGGCGGCGAGCGACGCGGCGACGACAAGCAGCATCGATGTTCTCTTCATGACTGTTGTGCCTTTCACTTTAGTTTCGTTGCATTGCATATTGCTGTGCTCAGCCCACGACGAGCTCTTCTGACGGATATCTCACATGGCGCGTCGACTCGCGCTCGCCTATCATCATGACAACCGTCAGCGCGCCGAGCCGGCCGGCGAACATCGCGGCCATTATGACGCACTTGCCGGCGCCGGAGAGGTCGCGGGTGGTGGTGCCCACCGAAAGCCCGGTCGTCGTTATGGCCGACACCGCCTCGAAGAAAAGCGTGTCGACGGCGACTGCGCCCGCCTTGACAGCCTCGGCCTCGGTGACCAGCAGCGCGCCGACTACGAGCGAAAGAAAAGCTATCAGCGCCATGAGAATCACAATCGACTCGCGCACGATATCCGTAGGTATCACGCGCTTGTATATGACGGTCTCGGTCTCGCCGCGGCACATGGCGACCCAGGTGTATATGAGAACTGCGAATGTCGTCACCTTTATGCCGGCCGCGGCGGAGCCCGGAGCTCCGCCTATGAACATCAGAAAGACGTAGACGAGCCGCGTAAGAGGGCCGAGATCCTCGGTCGGGGTGATGGAAAAACCGCATGTGCGCGGCGTAACCGCCTGGTAAAAGCCGACGACCAGCTTGCGCGAGAGCGGCTGGCCGGCCAGCACGCCATCCCACTCCAGCAGCAGAAACGCGGCATATCCTATGATGATAAGCCAAAGCGTCAGACGCAGCACGACCTTCGTATGCAGCGTCAGCCGTCCTTTGCCGCCGGACGTGCGGCGCAGAAACTGGTATGTGCAGAGATTGTAGATGGCCATGAACCCGATGCTGCCGAGAATCGTCATGGCCGCCATCGTAAAGATGAAGAACGGGCTGCCGGCGAACGACTTGAGGGAGTCTGGCTCGAGGCCGAAGCCGGCGTTGCAGAAGCCCATTATGGCGTAGAAGACGCTCGCGTAGGCGTCGTCGAAATAGAAGTAGAGGGCTATCGCGCCAAGTGTCTCTATGACCAGCATGGAGCCTACAACCCAGCAGATCAGCCCCTTCAGTCCCTTGACCTGGGCGACGCCGTATGCATTCATCAGCGTGAACTCGCGACTGAGGGAGAGGCGCCGGCCGATCGCTATCAAGAGAAACGTGCCGCACGTCATCAGGCCGAGGCAGCCGATTTCGACGAGCACAAGAAGGACGATCTGGCCGAAAGTCGTGTAGGAGGCGCCAATGTCGACGACCGAGAGCCCGGTCACGCATACGGCCGAAAACGCCGTGAAGAGCGAAGTCTCGAGGTCGCCCCAGCCGCCGCCGCAGTCTGCGCGCGACCAGGGGCAGGCGAGAAGCACCGCGCCAATAGCGATGATTGCGAGAAAGCCGAAGGCTATCGACCAGTGGCGGCTCACCGCGCCGCTCTCCCTGGCGAGGCCTTCTCCTTGAGCCAGACCGCCCAGGCGGCAAGCTCGTAAAGAAGGCAGAGCGGCACCGCCATGACGATTTGGCTCATCGGGTCCGGCGGGGTGAGAACCATGGCGATAACGAACGCGACAACTATCGCGACGCGGCGCTTCGCGCGCAGCCATTCGCTGGAGATCATCCCGAACCAGCCAAGAACGAATATCGCCAGCGGCAGCTGGAAGACGAGCCCGAACGCGAAAAGAGTCTTGAGTATGACCGGCATATAGTCGGCGGCGAAATACACCTCGCTGGACATGCCCAGCCACTCGTTTATCTGGCGAAAGACCTTGAGCATCATAGGCAGCGTCTCTTTGTAGGCGAGCGAGACGCCCGCGACAAAGAAGCCCGTCCCGACAAGAAGAATCGTCATGATAACCGCCTTCTCCCGCCTCGTCAGCGCCGGGAAGACAAACCTCATGAGCGCAAAAGCGAGAAACGGGAAACTGAGCGCCGAGCCGCCCCAGAACGCAACCTGAAGACCGACGGCGACACCGTCTACGGGCCCGCGCGCCGCGAGGGCGCTGCCCGTCTCTTCAGTCGCGAGCGCGTTCATCGGGCTCTGCAGCCAGGCGAAGATATCGCGCGCGAAGACGCCGCAGACAATGGCGCAGACAAACCAGGACACGCCCATGAATATGAGCATATCCCTAAGCGCCATGAGATGCTCGATGAGGGGACGCTGCGGGTCGTTGCGGCGCCCGGGGTCTTTCAAAAACGCAGCGGCCATCGCTAGACCATGTCTCCTCTGTCTGCGGACGGAATCGCCTGCGATTCGTCGCCGTCGATTTTAAAAGCCTCCTCGGCGCCTTTTTCGGCGGACGCGGCGGCACGGTTCATCTCAGACTCCATTTCGACAAGCTGGCGTCTGAAGCCTTCTGCGGCCCTGCGCACCTTCGCGTAACAGCTGCCAATAGTGCGCGCGGCGGCAGGCAGCCTGTCGGGCCCCACAAAAACAAGCACAACGGCGAGCAGCACAAACCACTCGCCGAAGCCGACACTGTCGAAGATTAACGCCAGCACCCTTTACTTCTTCCAGATAATGAACTCGCCGCGGCGGTTCTGCGACCAGACCGGCTCGCCGCTACCCTCGGCCGCGGGGTTGGTCTCGCCGCGGCTGACCGTCTCGATGCGGTCGCGGGCGATGCCGTTCTGGAGAAGGAAGTTGCTGATGATGATGGCACGGTCTTCGCCGAGAGACATATTGTACTCGTTGGAGCCGCGCTCGTCGCAGTTGCCCTCGATCGTCACGACGCGATCGGCGTTGTCGGCGAGATGGCGCGCGACAGCCTCGACCTTGCCGAGCTCGTCAGGCCTGATAGACGTCGCGTCGAAGCCGAAGTAGACAGGCGCGAAGCTGACGTCGGTGCAGAGCGCATAGCCGCGGTCTTTGAAGCTCTTGCCGGCGTTGGCGAGGTCTGCAAGGCTGCCGCCCTGAACGGCGTCCTGAGCCTCGGTCTCGTCGACATCGGCGGCTATATCGACGCCGTTGGCGCCGGCCGGGAGGTCGGTAGGGGTGATGTCGGCCGCTTCTTCTTCGGCTGACTTGTCGTAGCGGCACCCGCAGGTGGCGAAAACGAGACCGACGGCTATTGCCGACATGCATGTAGAGAACTTCATTTTTTGTTTGCTCCTTTGTTGTTGAAATCCAGTTAGATGGTTTGAGTTGATATTATACCGAATATCGGCGCGAAAATCCAGTGGGAAGTTGCATTGAATTGAATTCTTTACGGACAGTCCCCGCACGGCGCGGACCGTCCGGTCCCCATGGCGGCGCGCCTGTCGCCGTCGAACATGAGGCGCCAGGCGTTGTCGCGGATATCCTTTAGACACGGCTTGAGGCCGGCGTCGGGCGAGCGCGGCGCGAGGCGCACGAGGTGTGTGGCGTGGCCCGGCACCGACACGGCGTACGAACCCGAGAACACCCCCTCGTCAGCCTGACGCCACAGGTCGCGCACGGCCCAAGCGCCCTTCATGCCGAGTTCGGCGAAGTCTACGCGCACCGTTTTCTCCTCGTCGTCGGCGTTCAAGAGGCCGAAAGCCATAGAGCCGTCGGCGAGCGGACGCGCCCACACCTCGACCTGCGCGGCCCTGTCGTCGACGACAAGCGCGGCCGCCGCGCCCAGCTCGTCCTGGTCGACAGCCAGCACCTCGTCGTTGGCGAGAAGCGAGAGCGTGAATTCGTCGATGTTCTGCAAGTCGCAGCCTATCATGAGAGGCGAGGCGAAAAGGCACCACATCGACATGTGGGTATACTGCTCGTTGGGCGTGAGGCGCGATTCGCCCTGATCGTCGCCCTTGCCGGCCCAGACGTTGCGCCCGAGCACGAGCATGTCTGCGTCGTTCCACGCGCCCGGCTTCGAGTACATCCAATTCTTGGCCTGCGCGCGTATACCGCCGTAGACGCTGTCCCACGTGTCGAAGATGTCGCCCGTCGTGCGCCAGCAGTGCCCGCCGGCGAGTTCGCCCCATGTCGAGACGTCTTCCATGCCGTACTGGCAGAGCGAAAAGACGATGTCGCGCGGCTGCATGGCGAGAAAGCGCCCCATCAATAGATACGGGCGCATAGCCCTGTCGCGCCCCTCGCCGGTCGCGACGCCGCCGTAACTGCACCAGTCGTACTTGAGATAGTCGTAGCCCCACTCGGCGTAGCTCTTGGCGTCCTGGAGCTCGTGCAGCCAGCTGCCGGTGCAGCCGCCGCAGGTGTAGGGGCCGGGCGAAGAGTAGAGCCCCGCCTTGAAGCCGCGCGAATGTATGTAGTCCGCAAGGCCCTTCATATCGGTGAAGCGGTCGTTGGGCGATATCGAGCCGTCAGGGTTGCGCTCGGGGCCGCCGAGCCGCGCGTCCCACTTGGCGCCTTCGGGGCTGCGCTGCCAGAAGTCGTCGATATTCACATAGCTGTAGCCGTGCTCGTCGAGACCGAGCTCCACGAGCTTGTCGGTCGCGATCTTCATCTTCTCGGGCGTCACCCGGCTGGCGAAAGCGTTCCAGCTGTTCCAGCCCATGGGCGGGGTGAGCGCGATCTTGTCGCCAACGACAAACACGACCGTTTTCTCGGCGCGGCCGCTGCCGTTCTCGGCGGTGAAGCGTATCTTGCGCTCGCCGCGCGTAGCGAACACGCCGGAGAGGACGCGCGTCTCGGGGTCGAACGAAACACCTTCGCCTTCGAGACCGGCCGCCGTCAGCTTCATAGGCTTCTCGCCGGTGACGGGCAGCTTGAAGAGGACCGGTCGCCCGGGCCGCGCGCCATAACGCGCCGGCGCGTTGATGCGCGGCGCTGCGGCGGCTTTCGGCGTCAAAACGCCCAACTGGCGCGTGAGGACCGACGCCGGCAGCGGCTTGGCGCCAGGTTTGAAAGTGAAATAGGCGTCTGCCCAGTCGGCATGGTCGTAATGAATGCCGTCGCCCCCGTCTGTCACGACAAACCGGGCGGTCTTGGCGCCTGCGAGATTGGCGCGAAGCGGCACCGCGCGCCCCTTCTCGCTCGCGACCGAAGCGACAAGCCTGTCGTCGGCGAACACCTTGAAAACGACGCTGCCGCGCCATTCTCCAGACGCGTCGCGAACGTCGTCGTCGACACCGACCATAGCCGAAAACTCCAGAGCGTTGCCACCAAGCGCGACCTTGTACGAACTCTCTGCGTGGGTGCCTACGCCCCGCCCGTACTTTACGCCGCCTATTGTGAGCGGCCCCCCGCCTACGGACTTCTTCGCACTGGCGCGCCCCCAGCCGGAACGCATGCGCGACACCCCGGTGTCGTCAAGCCATATCTTGTTCTCGTCACCGGCGGACGCGACAGGCTGCACAGCTGCCGTGAAAAGCGCTAGCGCAATGGTAGCATGTTTCATTCTCTTCATCCTTTCATTGGGTGCTTGATTGACATTATACCAAAAACGCTCGCAATCCGGCAAGTGGCACTTGCCGCAGACGCGGCAAGTGTGGTATAATACGGCAAACAATACAAGGAGTATGCCAAATGAACGACGACACGAACATACCCGGCGGCGACCAGACGATACCACCGCATGCGATCAGCGTATACGGCCAGAGGACGGACGCGCTTGAAGATTTTCCCGTATTGAAGGCTTTTCAGCAGTACATAGACACTGAACAGGCCAAGGCCCACAAGCGGCTGATGAGCGTGTGCGTGTTCTTCACAATACTGATACTCGCCGTGATAGGCGTATTCATGTTTATAATAGCGAACCTGAGATCGGGCGACGGGTTCAAGGGCCAGTCGGCAGACGCGGCGATACGGGCGCTTTCAGACAGCAACACGGCTCTGCAAAGCCAGGTGCTGGAGCAGGCCCGCAAGATGAATGAACAGCTGATGCAGCAATTGGCGGCGCGCGAGGCGCGTCCGGCGGCGGACATGGAGCTGGCGAAGCAGAACATGGAGCTTCAGACGAAGCTGGCTGCAATTGAAATAGAGAAGCGCCTGCGCGCGGAGCAGGCGGCGGCGGAGGCGAAGCGCGCGCCGGCAGTGGCGGAGCCGCCGCATGCCGCCGGCGCTTCGGCCGACCTCCAGAAGGCCGAAGCTGCACAGCGCTCGCGCGAGGCACAGTTGAAGGAGCGCGCCGCAAAGCTCGCCGCCGAAGAGAAGCGCCTTCACGATCTTGAAGTCAAAATGCACCGCATGAGGATGTATCCGGAATACTTCGACGCGAACGGCAACGAGCTTTCGGCGCCGGTGAAACCCACGACACCGCCGGTGACGCCACCAATCTACGCGACGCCTCGCGCCAAGCCTGTCGCGCCTGTCGTGACGCCTGTCGCGCCTGTCGTCAAGCCGGTCGCGCCTCACCGGCCAGACGGACTCGACGATTTTGACGACCTCAAAGATCTGGAGAATCTCGACGCCCCGGCCAAGGCGGATGACATGAGCGACCTCGACGACATCCTGTCCGCCATAGACAGCGATGCGCCGCTCGCGCCGGCCAAAGCGAAGCCCGCCCGGGAGCCTGCCATAAAGCCTGCCGCCGCGCGTCCTTCGTCCGTCACGGAGCGTCCGGACGCCACCGCGACAAAAATCAGCGTGGGCGACACCGGCAGCTGGGCAATTCCACTGGAATAAACGAGAGAGCCAGTTGCAAAACCTACTTACTTGTTTCACGCAAAGTACGCTAAGTTCGCAACGCAACCCTAAAAACGAAACTTCGCGTACTTTGCGAACTTGGCGTGAGATATATTCGGGGCTTTTGCAATTGCCTCGACAAAGAAGAAAGGACCGGGAAGCACAATGAATCGGACGGCGAGAACAATCGCGACAATAGCGGTGGCGGTGCTGGCGGCGACGGCGGCGGCCGCGCCCAAAGGCGGGGCGAAGGCCAAGGGCGGCACGCAGAAAGCCAAAGGCGGCGCGGGGCTTTCTGCCGAGTTCCAGAGCGGCGCGACGACCAAAGCGACGGCCGCGACATTCGGCCCTGCGCGAACAACGCCTGTGCAGAAAGGCGAGTTCCAAGTCGACCTCGTGATAATAACCTTTCCAGACTGCGTGCCGCCGGAGTCCGCCGAAGCGGTGCGCTCGGCGCTCAACTCGCTCGACGGCTCGTTCACAATCGCCGACTACTACAAAGACTACTCCCAGGGCATCACGTGGCCCGTGTTGGCGGCATATCCTGTCATATACACGGCCCCGCAGCCGTTCGGCTACTACTGCCGCTACGACTTGATGAAAAACATGATCGGCTACCATGGCGACGGCCCGGAACGCGCACGCAAACTTCGCGAGGACGCGCTCAAATTCGTGCAATCGAAGAGCAAGGTGCCGAAGAAAGGCGCGTACACATGCTACGTATACTGCCACACGCTCAAGGACGACCCCGACCTGCGCGAAAAGCTGCTCAGGCCGTCGTATCCGCCCAAGCCGTCGCCTGAAGCGCTCGCGCGCGGCGCAGTCGACAGGCTGGCGATGTACGCGCCGCGGGTGAACTGGGCCGATCCGCTCTGGCCGAATTCCATACCGCAAGTGGAATACCCGGCGAACGGGCGCACGCTCGTCCACGAACTTGGGCACGACCTGGGCGCACCCGACTTCTACCACGCGAGCGAAGAGCACGATGGAGTCGAAGGCGCGCCATGTCTGCCATGGGACTACGGCCCGACGGGGCTTGCATACTGCAGATACATCCACCACGCATTCGTGCCGGCGGGAGCATACCCGAAAGTCACGAAAGCGGGCGAATACACGCTCGGGCCGCGCTCGGCGAAATACCCGATGGCAGGCGGCGAAGGACTTTTGCCGCTCGGCATGTTCGTGCCGTCGTCGCACCCGAACTACCTTTTCTATCTGGAGTACTGCCACGGCGAGAAACCGCCTGTTGGCAATCCTTCGGCAGAAGGCCTTCTTGTGCATGTCATCAATGTTACGATGACTTCGCCAATGATGGGCCCGCCGGACCTCTGCTACACGTACCGCGCCGGCGACCCGGATCACAAGGGGCTGGGCGACGGCGGGGCGTATCTTGGCGACGGCGACTCCTTCGACGAAAAGAGCGACCCGGCGGCGATACTGCCGAATCTGCTGCCGGCCGGCATAGCCATAAGGGACATAAAAACCGACCGCGACGCGGGTTCGTGCACTTTCACCCTGGAGCTGCCCGAAACAAAGCTCACCAAACAGGAGCTTGACGCGTCGCTTCTGCCGCAGACCGAAATGACGGCAATCGACGGGCTTATGCCGACTTCGTTTCACGCGTCGATGAATGTCAAGTACAGAGGCGAGCCTCTGTTGACGGAATACGGGTTCTGCTACGGCCTGAAGAAAGACCCGACAGAAAAGACCGGCAAACTCTACCCGCTCTACCACCGCGACCGCTACGACGCACGCATAATCGACCTGAAGCCGGGGACGATGTACTATGTCAGAGCGTATGCGAGAAACGCGAACGGCATACGCTACAGCCGCAACCAGAAGGGAGTGACTCTGCCGAAGGACGGGCCCGGCAAGGGCGAGCCGACGCTCTTCTCCCCTTCTGACGGGCTGGTGTCGAACTGGTACTTCCAGCAGTGGTACTTCGGGTTGTCGAACGACATAGTTAACTCGGCGAATCCGCTTTTCGCGTTCATGTCGCTGGCGAGCTACTATCGCGCGCTGCCCGGCGCTGCTACAGGCGGGGCGAAGGGGGCGGCCGGCCCCTTCGACATGACGCGGGTGCACATGAACCCGTCGGACTCCCGCCCCAGGTTTCGCCTGGCCGAGGTCGACAAGCTGAGGACGGCGATAGAGGCCACGCTCAAGGCGGCGGGCCTCTCGCAGCCGGACTTTCTGACCGGGGAGGATGACGGCGGCAAGGGCAAGAAGAAGCCGGCTGCCAGGCCGGCGCGCCCGTCGGCCCGCGGCAAGAAGGGCCCGTCATACGGCGACAATGCGGCGTGGGTCGCGAAGTGCGCGGCCGCGCTCAAAGTCAAGAACCCCGAAAAGGTATTCTTCTCAGCAAAGACCGAGGCCGAACTCGTCTCTCACAAGGACATGATAAAGGAGTGGATGCTCCTCTCGCAGCCCGTCCTGCTCGTGCGCCAGAATAAGCCGCTCACTGACGAAGAGTCGCAGCGCTGGCCGCTCGACATAGCCATAATCGACGGTCTGGGCAGCGACGGGGATACGTTTCATGTCGTATTCCCGGGAGGGTGCGACCGCGGGCGCAAGTCGCGCCCCAGCGGCTACATGAAACTCGGCGACTTGCTGGACAGAACCACCGACGCGATGCTGATGTTCTACAGGCCCGGGGCAAAATAACCGCCGGGCCCGGTCAGGCAGACAGGCTATTCAGCCCTGTTACCGGCGGCTTCGGCGGCCGCCGTCAGTTCATTCTGCCTTAACTTGTGTGCCAAGCGAAACGCGCGCATGGTCATGCCGAAGCGCTTCTTGAAGATCACGCCCAAATTGGTCGTGAGTTGGTAGCCCGAACGGAGAGTAACCTCTGATATCGACATGTCGGTTGTCGTAAGAAGCCGGCAAACCTCCTCCATCCTGACATCGCGAATGAGCGACAGCACACTCGCGCCGGTAGCCTCCCTGAGACGGACCTCGAGGGTGCGCCGCGAAACGCCGACATGCTTCGCCACATCAGCAACCATTATCCCCTTGCAGGCGTTCTGGCGAATGAACTCGCAGGCTCTGACGGCGATTCGCCCGTAGCCGCGGCCCAGAGCGGTCGTGCCACGCTCGCTAATCATATTAGATGGCACCTGCACAAACCGCGCGACCTCCGGCAGATCGTATTCGCTCTTCGCGATCGCGACAGCCATATTGACGGCCTCCTTCGCGCAGGCCTCGATGTCCGGATAGATAAAAGACACCGATGGCATGGCCCTTTCGCAAAAGCCGTCATTGTTGTTGAGACCAAGAATCTCGATAGACTCGGGCACCGACACCTTCTGTCGCCGGCATATCTCGGCCAGCTTGAACGCGAGATGGTCGCCATTCACGAACACACCGCACGGCTTGTTCAGGCGCTTGAGCCAGCGCGTCACATGATCTATATCGTCGGCCTCCCAGTAATCGCCGTTCGAGCAGCATTTGCCTATTGTAAACTTGTCAAAGGTCATCTGCGCGCCAAGATCGGCCCTTAGCCTGGCCTCGAACGCTTTGCCGCGAATCTTGCCGGAAATATCGTCTGCGATGCAGCTTCTGCCGAGAAAGGCGAAGTTCTTCAGCCCTCGCGAAACGAAGAAACCGGCCGCACGCTCGCCAATCTGCTTATTGTCGAGTATCACCGCACCGCCCTTGCCAAGCTTTTGGCGGGCCTTTTCATCAAGCGGCGAATTTGAAAACATCACGACCGGGGGCTCGTCTTTGTGCGTTTTCACGAAGTCGAACACAGTTGACTGGCGAAGGCCGCTGAATATGATAGCGTCCATACCTGTCGCGACAAACTCCTCTACGTGCTCCGGCTTTGTGCCGGGGCTGCCAAGAAAGAACTTCGGCCTTATCCCCAGGCGCGACCAGGCACACTGCTCCACACCGCCAAGCAAGTCCCGGCTTGGCTTATCCGCAACATTGACCACCACACCAAGAGTGATCATGCGCTTTTGCCCCCTCTTAGACATATTCACTTTCTGATTTCTCTGCTTTACTTTTTCCTACTCATCCTAATCCAAGACACTTTCCTGGATTGGCGAATATTTTACCATTCCACGCGCGCTAAAATCTCATTTTTTTACGCAGAGTTTATATCAGAAATGCGATAACTTTTTGTGTCTAGTCTACGGCGAACCGGGCGGCGATTTCGCGCCCTGCGACCTCGTAACGCCAACCCGAGGCCAGCGGATTGGTCTCATCGGCGACATCGTCGACATAAGCTTCGACATTCGCCCTCGTGGCTATCACAGAAGCGTCTACATGAAGTTCCAGCGCGCGGGCGGCCAACCAGTCGTGTGCGGCGTCGGCGGCCGCCTTGACCTCGTCGATGTAATAGCGGCGTTTCCGGGGGTCGCGGGGCCACTCGCTCTCCGGGAGAGCCTTGGCCGAGTCGACAGCCTTCGCGTACAACCGGCAGATTGTGTCGCCCTGGCTGCCGGGCAGTCTGAGCTTGAGCCGTCTGACGCTGCCGGTCGAGGCGATTTCGACGAGCGACATGTCGTCGCCGAGCCAGCCGCGCGGGAGATTCCACTTTCGGGCGGACTCTTCGCGCACCGCCGCGACTGCCCGCAGAATAGCGAAGGCGGGGCCGCCAAGCCTGGCGCGCCCGAGCTTCACGCGCGTCCAGGCCTCGTCCGGCGGACGGTCGGCGAAATCCATCGCCTCTTCAACGCGCTTCATCTCCTCGGCCATCCAGGCGCCGGTACCGAACTTGCGGGCCTTGGCGACAAGGGCGTCCATCAGATCCGGCAGATACCTGACGTCATCAAGAGCATACTCGATCTGAGCGGCTGTGAGCGGACGGCGAAGCCAGTTGGTAAGGGTTTCGGTCTTTGGCAAATCGACGCCAACGACCTCTGAAAGAAGCTTCTGAAGACCGATGCCCCGCGGGTAGCCGACGAACGCGGCGGCGAGCTGGGTGTCAAAGACATTGCATGGTTTGGCCCCGGCGTACTCCCGGACAAGCGCGAGGTCCTGGCGCGCGTCATGCAGGATTTTCACAACATCGGGCGACGCGACAGCCCCGGCCAGCGGCGCTGGGCTCAGTCGCGTCATGCAGTCGAGCGCCCAGCATGCGCCGCGGCGCCCCATCTGCACAAGCCCCAGCCGCGGGCGATAGGTTCTGTTCCATACGAATTCCGTATCGAGCGCCAACACTCCGTCGGCGCATGCTGCAGCGCACGCGTCTTCAAGCTGCGCGGTGGTCGTGATAAACGATTCCATGATTGTTCAGTGCCTTGTATGCGCTTTTTGCCAATGCGAAAGCCCGGATCGGGGAGCGAAGTCCAAGACACCGCAGTTGTCGCCTACCATATAAGAGCCGGCGATGGCGTCATGGACGTACGCCTTGGCCCCGCGCACGGCCTCAATAATGCCGCGACCAAGGGCGAGTTCCGCCGCGAGCGCCGCAGCAAGCGAACAGCCGGTACCGTGGGTGGAGACGGGCTTTTCAACCCACGGCAGTGAAAACTCCGTCGTTTCGCGTCCGTCGAACAGCACGTCTACGGCGGTGCGCCCGGCGCCATGGCCACCTTTCACCAGCACCGCGCAACCGTATTTTTCATAAAGCCTTGTCGCTAGCTCGCCAGCGTGAGCGGTGTCGCCTGCGCGCCGCGCGTTAGGGTCGGACGCAAACCCGCCCCCTGCGAGCATCTCCGCCTCGGGCAGATTGGGCGTTATCAAGGTCGCCAGCGGCAACAGCTTCGCCGTGATAGCCTCGACAGCCTCCGGCGAAACGAGCCGCGCGCCACTGGTGGCCACCATCACGGGGTCGACGACTTTGTGGATTTCGGGATGGGCGGCGAGCCTTTCGGCGATCGCCGCTATCGCCGCCGGGTCCGCGAGCATGCCGGTTTTGAGGGCTCGTATGTCGTATACTCCAAGAACGGCGTCGAGCTGGGCGGCGATAAAATCGGCGGGCACAACATGGATGGCCGAAACGCCGAACGGATTCTGGGCGGTGAGCGCGGCAAAGACCGTGCAACCGTGCAGAGAGTAGGCGTGAAAGGCCCGAAGGTCGGCCTGGACGCCGGCGTTGCCCCCCGAATCGGAGCCGGCTATTGTAAGACAGCAATGCATTTTTGGGAACCTTTGAATATTTATCTGTAAGCGAACGAGCGTGTGTGCCGGCGCTACGGCACGAACGACATCATGTCGTCCGGCGGCGGGGCCGAGAAGCAGACTTCGCGACCGTGTGAAGGATGGGGGAATGCGAGCTGCGCGGCATGGAGCATGAGACGCGGCGGGCGCGACCTGAGGCGCGCGTCGCGCTCAGCGTCGCCGTAGAGCGGGTCGCCGACAATGGGACAGCCAAGGTAGGCGGCGTGCACGCGAATCTGGTGGGTGCGGCCAGTAGCGATTGAAAACTCGACAAGCGACACGCCGCGTCGACGAGCCAGAACCTGCCAACGGGTCGTGGCGGGTTTGCCGCCCGGCGCGTCCACGGCCATGCGCTTCGCGTCCCATGGCTTGCGGCCGATGACGGTCTCAAGGACACCCGACTTCTGGCGCGGCGCGCCGTGCACCATCGCGAGATACGTCTTCTTCACGCGCTCATGCGACTCGAACGCCTCGCGAAGAGCCTTGTAGGCGCGTCTGGTCTTGGCGAACACCACAACCCCGCTCGTATCGATATCGAGCCTGTGTACGACCCCTGGACGTTCGCGGCTGCCGACGAGCGCCATGGCGGGGCGGGTGCTGGCCAGAGCCGCAGAAAGAGACCCTTCTTCGTGACCCGGGGCCGGGTGCACTATCTGCCCCGGCGGCTTGTCGACGACGACAATCTCGGCATCTTCGAATATGATGTCAGGCGCTGACATTCTTCGCCTGGCTGACTGTGAGCTGCGGGAACGGTATCTCGATACCGGCGCGGCCGAGCGCCGCCTTCACGGCGGCAAGCGTGGCGGAGTAGACGCTCCAGTAGTCGGCATTCTTGGCCCACGGTCTGACGTTGATCGCGACCGCGCTGTCTGCAAGCTCGGCAA
>JAZQBR010000109.1:0-7786 GCA_045545855.1 Kiritimatiellia bacterium
GGCATAACCTCTGCCCACTTCATAAACTTCTCTTTCGGGTCTGCATCTCCCGTTATGTATTTTTCATCTATTCCAAAGCCACGCATTATACGCCATTTATAGTGATCGCCGCCGAGCCACACCTCGGTAACGGTCTTGTAGCGCTTGTCCTCCGCGATATCCCGGGGGTTGATGTGACAGTGGTAGTCGATTATAGGCATCTTCTCAGCATGCTCGTGGTACAGCTTTTTGGCGGCCGGCGTCTCCAGCAGGAAGTCCTTGTCGAGAAATTTCTTCATTTTGATCCTTTCGTATTGAAATGCCGTTTTGGCATTAGGCTTGTATTATACTACAATCCACCGCTGGCGCGAAAGACCAAAATTGCGACAGAGACGGCGGCCGATTGCGACTTTGCGCCGGACGGTCAGGGCAGGCGGTCAGTCCGCCACCGCCGTTGTCGCGTCGACAATCTCGTTTATGGTGCCCACGACAAGCTTCATGTCTTCTTTCGGCACGCCCAGCTCGCCGGCGAGTATCGAAAACAGGTTCTTGCGCACCTTGCCGCGAAGCTCCGTTATGGAGCGCTCTACTTCCGCCGCCTCGGCCGCGAGCCGCTCTTCAGCCTCCGGCTCGATGTCTTGCGACAAAAGAGCCTCGCGAATCTCCTCTCGCCGCCGCATGCGTTTTATGAGTCTTTCGTGCGAGCGGCGCTCCTGGCGGCCCATGCCGTTCACGTCAATGGCCGAGAGAAAATCCAACTGCGCCGCAACCGCCGCCACATGGTTCGGCGTGGCGGCGTCCGTCGCCGCTCGCCCGCCGTCCGGCGCATCATCGCCCGGTGCGGCGCGCTCGCCCCCTGCCGGCGCCGCGACATGGGCGGACGACTCCCGGCGTTCGTCTTCGGCAAGAAGTCTCTCAAGCTCGGCGACCTTCCTGACCAGCTCGCCAAGGCGCGCTTCAGAGCGGTCGGGTGCGCGGCGGACCGGACGCTCGGCGGCATGCGCTGGCCTCTGGACCGGGGCATCCTCATGCGGCGCAGGGCGGCCGGACCACCACCAGCAGAGGCTCGCGAGCGAGACACCGAGCCAAAAAGCGCCTATCGGCCCCGTAGATTTGTTCATTCTCATGGCTGCTTCACCTGTTCTGCGGCATTCTCCATGTTGAACTCGTCCACCGCCTCAAGCACTTCAGCGAGCGTACGCACGCAAGTGAGACGCCGCCTGAGCCGCGGCGCGCCCTTGCGCCCTGTGAAATAGCGAAACAGGTGACGGTGCATCTTGACCGACACGAGGCCGTCCTCGCTCGGTATGTGATCGCCGGGATAGTTTCTCGCGAGCTGCTCCCGAAAAGCCAAAAGATAGCCGATGTGCCGCATGATAGGCGACAGACCGTCGTCCGGGATGCGCGCCGGCTCGCCTTTGAACCGGGCGAATATGGCAGGGTCGAACAGCGCCCCGCGGCCGATCATGACGGCCTGGACCCCCGTCTTCGCCATGCTTTTCAGGTCGTTCAGGCTGCGCACTCCCCCGTTGCCCACGACAGGCATGGTCGAGCGGGCCGCAACCTCGGACAAAGTGTCAAGATGCACATTGCCGCCGTGCATCTGCGACGTGTAGCGGGCGTGGACGATAAACGCCGAGGCGCCGGCGTCGCGTGCGGCGTCGAGAAGCTCGAAAACGGTCGTAGTCTGCGGTTCCGGCCCGAGGCGCGTCTTGAGGGTCACGGGCAGAGACGTGTTCTCGCGCATGGCCTTCAAGAGCCTGTAGACGCGATTGGGGTCTTTCACAAGCGCGGCGCCCGCGCCGGACTTCACAATGCGAGGCATCGGGCAGCCTGCATTCAGGTTCACTTCGACAAACCTTTCGCGCACTTTCTCGGCCTCGCGCGCGGCATTGGCGAGCTCCTCTTCGGTCGAACCGAAGAACTGGCAGGCGACCGGCCCTTCGCCGGGCATCGTCTCCATCAAGTGGCGCGTGGGCGAACTGCCGTGCAAAAGCGCCGCCGCAGAGACCATCTCGGTATAACAGAGGTCCGCACCGCCCTCGTAGCACATGCGTCTGAACGGGGCGTCTGTTATTTCGGCGAGCGGGGCGAGATAAAGCTTCATTCAGCTGTCTCCGGCGGCTCGTCCCGGCGCGGCGCGAGAGCCGGCGAAAGAACCGGGTCGCTATACTCCGCTTCAGGGTCGACGACCGCGAACGAGGCGAAGCTCGGCGCGCCCCAGGCCGTGCCCTTGTTGCGCGCGAACACGGCGAGGTCGACGCGGTTCGTGGGCGACATCTTCGTCTTGTCGAGCGTGAGGCGCGCGGTGGAGGGCGAGGTCTTCTCCACCTTCGCCGCGCCCAGATCGTCGTGGACGACCGCAAATGCGATTTCGTCGCCGCCGCCTGCGGCAATCGCGAACGAGCGCTCCTTGTCGGGGGCTCGCAGAACGAGCGCGCAGGCGCAAGGGCCGGCGTATGTAAGCTCGGGCACCGCCGGCATCTCGCCCGCGGTCTTGGCCGACGCGACGCCGCTTAAAATCGCCACGGGCGGCAGCGTCGAAGGCTCCAGCGCGGCGGCCGCGCTCTTCAGACGTCCGAGGTCGAGCCCGTCCGCCGGAAAAGCCGTCGGGTGGGCCTTGGCCGTCAGATAGTCGTCTTCGCCCTCTACGCCTGCAAGCGACTTTCTCACAAGCATCTGCACTGTCGGGGCGAGAAGCCCGCGCGAAACCGCCGCGATCTTCGTCTCGGGCTTGAGCGAACGGCTCACCTCGAGCGCGGCCCTGAGGTAGTAGAGATCGGACCAGCTCTTGCCCTGGGTCGCTATCCAGTAAGGCGTCACCGAGGCGAAGACGTCGTTGTTGGTGCCCGCCGGCGGACAATCGTACACTGCCGGGAAAACCCACACCTGGTTCGACAGATAGAAGCGCTGCATCTGCCTCAATCGCGCGGCTTCGGTCGTCATCAGCGCGCGCGGCAGCGAGCGCCAGAGCGGACCTTTCACCATCGCGCGGCTGCAGTTGCCGAAAACCGGCTGGCGAAAGTACATGTTCGGAAAGTCGAGATCGATGCCGCGCGAGCGTCCTTCAGAGTCGAGCATGACCTGGGTGAGCCCCGGGAATTCGGCCGTCTTCAGCACGGAATGGCCCTTGTCGCGATTGAAGTACAGGTCGCCGGTGTTGCCCCCCTCGGCACCCTCTTCGTCAAGATCCAAAAGCGCGTCGAAGCAGCCCGTCTCGAGATTCCACGAGAGGTTGTGCTCGCCCAGCACGACCGGCAGGCCGACCATTCCGTTCGCAGGCACAGCCGAGAGCGGCCCGAAGAGGACGGGCTGGCCTCGCAATCTGTCTGAGAGCGCCAGCACCTCCTCGAAACGCGGTTCGTTCATAATAGGCTTGAGGTCCGCGTCCTGCGAAATCGTTTCAGTATCGCGAAAACCGAGTCTGACCGAACGCTCTAGAGCGTCGAGGGCTTCGGACGCCTTGCCGGCGCGAGAGAGCGAACAAGCGAGATTGTACGCCCATACGGGATCTTCGGGCAGAAGCCCGGCGCCCTGTCTTGTGACGTCGACCATCTTGGCCGTGTCGTGCGCGCGCGAGGCGGCGACAAACTGGGCCTTGAGCGCCTCGTGCTGCTGCTGGCGCGCCGGATATTCGAAAACAGAGAGGGCGGCGAGCACCGCGCATATAGTTGCGTTCATGAACCGAATTTCATCCACTTTGGGAGCTTGACGAGCTTCGCCTCGCGGCTCTGGTTGGTCGAAAGCGACTGGCTGGTGCCGATCGAAGGCGACTCCAGCGAAGCCAAACGGTTCATGAGCGTCTGCTGGCTCATGGCCTGCTGCTGGCGCAAAGCCTCTGCGCGCTGACGCTCGACTACGAGCTCCTTCTCGCGCGCGGCCAGACGTTCGCGAAGTTCCTGCATCTCGGCCTGAAGCTGGACGATATCCTTCTGGCGCTCGTTCTGGCGAAGGCCCTCGGCCTCCTTGAGACGCAGCTTCTCGGTCAGGCCTGCGATTTTCTCGGCCGCCTCGCGCGCCTTCAGCTGTCCGGCTCGCTTGAGCTCGTCGAGCTCCTTGCGAAGCTGGGTCGTGCGGGGGTCTTCGGGCCGGTTCACCAGCGCCCGGCGGGTCATCTCTTCTATATTCGCGCCTGATCTCTTTATCAGCTCGCGGCGGCGCTGCAGCATGTTGTCCATGCGCGCCTCGTGGCGCCTGCGAAAATCGTCCGCCTCGGCTTTCTCGCGCTCCATCACGTTCGTAAGCTCGTCGACCTCTTTGGTCATCAACGAATAGACCGCGGCTTGAATGTCGGCGATTTCGCTCGCCGACTCCGGCAGGCGCCTCAGCTCGTCCTCCAGGGCGGTTATCTGCTCGCGCAGCTTCGCCTCTCTGAGAGAAGCCTCCTTCGCGGCTTCGGCGATGCGCGTCTCCTTGGCGGCGTCGCGCTCGGCGGCCGCCTTCGCGGCCGCGTCGATCTTCGCCTGCAGATCGGCCGTGTGCCGGCGCTCCTCTTCCAGAAGCGCCTCCAGCTCCTTGACGCGGGCCTCGTCGACGATTACCTTCTCGACAACCTTCTCAACAACTTTCTCGACCGGCACCGGCACTTCGACGCGCTTCTCGATAATCTTCTCGACCTCGACCGGGACCTCCTTCTCGACGACCTTCTCGATTATCTTCTCGACAGGCACCTCTTTGACGACAATCTTCTCGACAGGCACCTCTATCACTTTCTCTACAATCTTCTCGACGACCTGCGGCGCGGCCTGATCCTGCTCGGCCTGATCCTGCGCGGCTTGCTCCTGCGCGGCGGCGGGCTCTGCCGGCTCTCCCCGGTTTTCGGCCTCCTGCTCGGCGGGAGCCGTCCCGAACGGCGCACGGGACTCGACGACGGTCGCAGTCGACGGCAGCCGCCCCGAGGCCAAAAGCGCGTCGACTGCGGCTTTGTTGAATGGTCCGCGGGGATTGCCGTCGCCTATGTCTATCGAAAAGCGCATGTCGAGAAACGGCACATCCTCTACGCGGTGCCATGTGATATTGTCTTCAGAAATTTCCTGGCCCGGCTGGATGCGGCCGACCTTGGCCCACTCCACCAGACGCTCCTGGGTCTCCGGACCGAACGTCTCGTCTTGAGTCCTAAGATACCACCTTGCCTCGTTCATGACTTCCTCCTCGAAAACAACCCTGCGAGGGCACCCGCGCCGGACCCTTTCGCGGCGGCGAGCTCGCGGCGTGCCGCCATCTCTAGCGCGGCGAGCCGCGCCGGGTCGACGTTCTTGAATATACCCCCTATTGCCGCCGGCGGAGGCTGGGCGGCCGCCGCCGGCGCGATCTCGCCGCCTGCTATAGCCATGCGCGCCGGCGGCTCTACTTCTATGACGCGCTCGACAATCTTCTCGACCGGCACTTCTTTGACGACGACCTTCTCGACGATTTTCTCGACGGGCACCTCGACGCGCACCGGCTCCGGGTCTTTGTCGACGGCGAGCTCGTGCTTTCTGTATATGTTCGCGCCCTGCGGTATCGAGCCCGCTTCGGCGAGGCGAATTATCATGCGGCGGTTGAACGGACCGTAAAACTTGCCGGGTTCGGCCTCGACCACCCACTTCATCTCAAGCTCCGGCATAAGCTGCGCCGGCAGCCACGACTTGCGGTCGTGCGAAACGAAGCCGGCCGGGTCCACGCGCCCTTCGCCCGCCCACACGACCAGAGTGTCGCGGTCGGCCGGCCCGTAGACGTTGCCGTCCGGACTCCTCACATACCAAATCTTCTCCTTGTTCGCGTCCATCAGCCTTAAATTATACCAAATACCCGCGCCCTCATACAATATGATTGTCACTCGAAGACCAGAAACGCCGGCAGGCCCATCACCCCGCCGAAGCCGGGCAGAGCCTTCAGGGCTTTTATGTCCTCGGCCTGGAGTTTGACGACGGTGAAGCGCGAGAGCGCCTTCTTGACACGTTCATCGGCGAATGTCTCATGTTCCATCGCCGTGCAGTTCTTGCACCACGTCGCCCAGCAGTCGACAAGCACGGGGCGGGTGAGCCCGTCAAGGCTGAACTCTGCAGGCGAGGCGAAGGCGACCACGCCTGCCGACGCGCCGTCGCCGGCCTCGCGGACGTCTCGTGCCGCGCCCGTGAAACCGGTATAGGCGAGATAGCCGTACCAGGCGGCGAAGCACAAAACGACGACGCTGAAGGCTTTGTTCACCTTGGCCATCCACGCGCCGGGCTTCGGCAGCGCCTGCAGCCCGGCGCCTGCAAAAGGCCATGGCAGCGCCATGCCCAGGCCCAGCACGAACGGCAGCGCGAGAGCCATGTAAACACCCTTTGCGAAGAGGCTCGCAGTCAACAGCAGCACCGATATCAGCACCGGCGCGACGCACGCGCCTGCGAGTACCGCGCTTACAGCGCCCATGAAAAAGGCGAAAAGGCCCGGCCACATGCTCCCGCGCTTTGCCGCGAGAGCGTTGCGTTTTTTGGAGAAATCAATGAAAAACACGTCCGAGAGCGCGAGAGCGAGCACGACGAAAAGGACCGCCACTGCGGCGTTGAACCAGGGGCTGCCCTGAATTTCGCCGAACGCCGTCCCGCCGAGAGCCGCCAAAAGCCCCATGGCGCCGTAGGCTACGGCGATGCCGGCCCCGTAAAGCGCTCCGCGCGTCGCCGAACGCCCGATTATCATCAAGTTGACGGGCACCATAGGCAGAACGCACGGCGTGAGGTTCATGCAGAGCCCGCCGAAGAGCACGGCCAGAAGGATAAGCCACCACGCCTTGCCGGCGAGGCCGTCCGTCTCGTCAATCTCGCGGTTCTCCAGAAACGACAGAAAATCTTCAACGCCCATGTACCCTTGGGCGAGACGGGGCGCACCGGCGGCCACAGTCCCGGACGCGACGCTCTCCACAGGCGGCGTCTCCACAGGCGGCGTCTCTCTCGCGGGCAAAGCCTCGACAGCCGGCGACGCGTCGTCTTCTACGGGAAAACACATCCCGTCGCGACACTCCCACTTCTGTCCGTTGATTATCTGGATTTCCGCGCGCGCGGACGCGACAGCGGCCAGAACCGACACTGCAAGAAACATTCGCTTCATAGTAGTACTCCTCAATTGCAACACTGTGTTTCGCGAAGATAGCCGACGGCTTCTTCAAGAAAGGCCTCGGGCGTGGACGCGCCGCTCGTGACGCCGAGACGCGTGACGCCGGTGAAATCCAGCGCGCGCACCTCGTCCATGGCGCCGGCCCGCATGGTGCGCACCCGGGCGACTTCGCACAGCCGTGTCGTATTGGACGAGCTGGCGCTGCCCAGCACGAGCAGAGCGTCGCCGTCAAAAGCCTTGACGGCGTCCTGGCGCTCCTTCGTGGCTCCGCATACTTCGGCCGTCGTCTCGACGTCAAAACGCTCGCGCAGGGCCGCGACAACGAGCTTGACGTCATCGGCGTGCATTGTCGTCTGGCTCACGACGCCAAGCCTGGCGCCGCGCGGCATTTCCAGCGCCCGCGCGCCGGCGACGCTCTCGACGACGGCGGCCCCCGGCGCCTCGCCGAGTATGCCGCGCACCTCGGCATGGGACGACTTGCCTATTATGACGACTTTCAGCCCGCGTTCGTGGAACGATCTCGCCGCGTTGTGCACTCTCGCCACGAACGGACATGTCGCGTCGACCGCGACGAGACCGCGCGCGGCCGCGCGCTCCCTCACGGCAGGGCTCACGCCGTGCGCCGAAAAAAGAACGGTCGCGCCCGGCGGGACGTCTTCTACGCGCTCCACAAACTCAAAGCCGCGCCGCCTCAAATCGGCGACCACCATCTAAGTCGGATCGTAGCCAT
>JAZQBR010000110.1:0-3807 GCA_045545855.1 Kiritimatiellia bacterium
CACCCCGGAATTTTTCCGGCGGGTGGAGGCGGCCATGGGCTTCCGCCTGGCTCCCTCCCTGGGGCAGACCGAGGCCACCGCGGGGCTGGCCTTCATCTCCCCGGAGGAGCCGGTGGAGCTGCGGGCCCCCTCCGTGGGCCGCTTTCTGGATTCCATCGAAGGGCAGATCCGGGACATCCGCAGCGGGCAGAGCCTGCCCCAGGGTCAGATCGGAGAGATTTGCATCCGGGGCTGGAGCGTGATAGTACGCCTGCCACCACGATGTCGGCGGCAAAAAGGAGAATACCCACTGGAGCGCGATCTGCGAGGCGGCGGCAATGACCGGCTTCGAGCGCAACTCAGACGTAGTCGAGATGGCGAGTTACGCGCCGCTCTTCGCCCGCGAGGGGCATCACCAGTGGTCGCCAGACCTCATCTGGTTCAACGGTACGGAAAGCTGGGTGACGCCCAACTACTACGTGCAGCAGCTGTTTTCGTTGAACCGCCCCGACTTCGAGCTGCCTGTCGAGGTCACCGGCGGCGACCTCTTCTACGCCTGCGCCGGCACGCGCGGCGATGAGACGATCGTCAAGCTCGTCAATGCGGCCGATACGCCTCGCGAAGTCGCAGTCAACAAGACCGGCCTCGCGACCGTTACGATGCTCTCGGCCGAGAAGAACGCGATGAACCGCCATGGCGACGAGAAGATACGACCGATCACCAGCAGGTGCAAGTTTGACGGCACTATCGTCGTGCCGCCGCTCAGCCTCACTGTGATTGCCGTCAAGTGAAGCCGGTCGAAGGAACTTGCGCCATGAGACTGGCCTTAGCAACCTTGTCGGCAGTGTTCGCCTTTCTCGCCGCCAGCGCGGGCGAGACGGCGTACCTCTTCTCCTATTTCAGCAACAAAGGCCACGGCGGGCGAAAAGGCGAGGCCGCCGGTTTGCATCTCGCCTACTCCGCGGACGGCAGGAAGTGGACCGCCCTGAACGGCGACAGGCCCGTTCTCGTGCCTCAGGTCGGCAAAGACAAACTCATGCGCGACCCTTCGATAACGCGTGGCCCCGACGGGACGTTTCATTTGGTGTGGACCTCGAGCTGGCACGACCGCATAATAGGCTATGCTTCGTCCAAAGACCTGGTGCACTGGAGCGAGCAGCGCGCCATACCTGTAATGGCCCACGAGCCCGCGGCCCGCAACACGTGGGCGCCAGAGGTTACATACAACCCTGATGACGGCCTGTTCTACATCTACTGGGCGACAACAATACCCGGCCGCCACTCGCCGATACCGGGCATGGACAAAAAGGAAGACGGCCTCAACCACCGCATCTACCTCACGACCACCCGCGATTGGAAAACGTTCTCGCCGACGCGTATTTGGTTCAATCCTGATTTCAGCGCCATCGATGCCGCGCTTCTGAGGGTCGAGGGCGGGCCGGGCAAATGGCTCTTTGTCGTCAAGAACGAGAATCATTCACCGGCCCAGAAAAACATCCGCACTCTTTGGATCGACCGTCTTTCAGACGAGCTCCCGTCCAAGACCGAGGGACCGATAACCGGCAATTGGGTAGAAGGCCCGACGCCTCTCATGGTGGGCTCGTCGATATACGTCTACTTCGACTGCTACACGAGGCACCGCTTCGGGGCCGTCAGAAGCGACGACATGGGCAAAACCTGGCGCGATGCGAGCGGAGAGGTGAGCTTTCCCGATGGCATTCGCCACGGTACGGCGTTTGCCGTCGACAAGACGATCGTCGACGGGCTGATTGAAAATTTCAAGAACCCCCGTTGACAGTGGAGAAATAAAAGCGTATAATATGCGCCGTTTTTCCGCTAAGCGGTTTTTCGGAGCGTAGCGCAGTCTGGTAGCGCGTTTGGTTCGGGACCAAAAGGCCGAGGGTTCAAATCCCTCCGCTCCGACCATCCCACACTATTTGAACATGACGGCAATTGTTGACTACAAGGCAGGCAATCTCACGAGCGTGAAGCTCGCGTTCGCGGCGATTGGAGAAGACGCGGCAGTGACGTCTGACTCTGATGTCATAAGACGCGCGGACAGGGTGGTGTTCCCCGGTGTGGGGGCGGCGAAAAGCGCGATGGAGAATCTGCGGCGACTGGGCCTCGAGCAGGTCGTGCGCGAGGCGGCCGCGACGAAGCCGTTTCTCGGTATATGCCTCGGCATGCAGATACTTTTCGAGCATAGCGAGGAAGATGGCGGGGTGGAGCTCCTGGGTGTCGTGCCCGGCAGGGTGCGCCGGTTTCCCGACGCGCCCGGCTGCAAGGTGCCGGAGATCGGCTGGAACCAGGCGGGCGGGGTCGACTATTATTTCGTACACAGCTATTATGCGGAGAAGGGCGAGTACACGGCGGCGACGACAGATTACGCCGGCGTCGAGTTCACGAGCGTCGTGGCGAAGGGCGGCCTTCTCGCGTGCCAATTCCACCCCGAAAAGTCCGGCAAAGCAGGGCTCGCGCTGCTGAGAGACTGGCTTGAGGGCAGGTCCTACGGCGGCGGGGGCGTCGCGACGGGCGGCTCCCGTGCCCGCACGTCGCTCACAAGGCGCGTCATACCGTGCCTGGACGTGAGGAACGGCCGCGTGACGAAGGGAGTCAAGTTCAAGAACAATATCGATCTGGGCGATCCGGTCGAGATGGCTGTCGGTTATTCCGAGGGCGGTGCTGACGAGCTTGTCTTCTATGACATAACAGCATCGGCCGAACGCCGGCCGATTGACATTGGAATGGTACGGTCTGTCGCGAGGGCTATAAGGATACCATTCGCGGTGGGCGGCGGCATAGCCACCTTCGCCGACATGGAGCGTGTCATACTCGCCGGGGCCGAGAAGGTCTCGGTCAACTCGCTCGCTGTCAGAAACCCGCAGATAATAGCCGAAGGTTCGCGCGCGTTCGGGGCGCAGTGCATTGTTTTAGGAATGGATCCCGTGAAGAGCGGGCGCTGCCCCAGCGGGTACGAGATTACAACGCGCGGCTTTCGCGAGTTCACGGGTATGGACGCCGTAGAGTGGGCGAAGCGCGCGGCGGCTCTCGGGGCCGGCGAGATTGTCGTAAATTCGGTCGACGCAGACGGTACGCGCGCCGGGTTCGAGACGAAGCTGACGCGCATGATTGCAGACGCGGTCGGCGTGCCGGTCGTAGCCTCCGGCGGGGCGGGCCGCCCGGAGCACCTGGTCGAGGCGTTTATCGAAGCGCGCGCCGACGCGGCAATCGTCGCCGGCATGATACACTCCGGCGAATACACCATAGCTGACATAAAGCGCGTCATGGCCGGAGCCGGCGTGCCCGCACGCATGTCGTTTTAGAAGATGAAGCGAGACTGGTATGTACTTCACGTAAAGCCGCGAACCGAGAAAAAAACGGTCGCGTACATGAAGAAGTACGGCTTCTTCAGCCACCTGCCGGTGTATATCAAGGTCACGAAAGTGCAGCGGCGCAAGGTCAGGCGCGAGATGCCGCTCTTTCCGGGCTACGTATTCTCGCGCCTTCTGCCCGAAGAGCGGCTGAAGATGCTCCAGACCAATCTCATCGTGCGCACGATATTGATAGAGCGTCCGCGCGAAACGATTCACCAGCTGAGGCAGATATCGCGCGCTTCCAGAAATGTCAATGCGGTAGAGATGAAGCGCCTCGCCCATCTGTATCGCGCGGGCGATCTGGTGCGCGTGAAGACCGGTCCGCTCATGAATACCGAGGGCTATGTGAAATACGACGGCACCAAGACGAGTATCGTGCTCAACATCACGATACTCGGGGCCGCCGTCGAGGTCAGCATATCGCCGGAGGACGTCGAAGTCGGATCGTAGCCAT
>JAZQBR010000111.1:0-10446 GCA_045545855.1 Kiritimatiellia bacterium
TCTCCGACTGCCAGTTCACCGACGACGCGAGCGTCCTCTCGGTGATCGAGCGCATCATCGCGCCGCTCGGTCGCCGCTGCGACGAGTCGCAGCCCTATGTCGACGCGCGTCTTGCAGACGGAAGCCGCGTCAACGCGATCATCGCGCCGCTCGCGCTTTCGGGGCCGACAATCACGATCAGAAAGTTCGCCAAGAACGCGCTCACGCCCGAGGACTTCATACGTTTCGGCACATGGACGCACAACGCAGCAGAGTTCATGAAGCTCTGCGTGATGCTGAGAAAGAATATCATCGTTGCAGGCGGCACTGGCTCGGGCAAGACGACGCTTCTCAATCTGCTTTCGGGCTACATACCCCACAACGAGCGCATAATCACCGTCGAGGACGCGGCCGAACTGCGGCTCCAGCAGCCGCACGTGGTGCGTCTCGAAGCTCGCCCGGCGAACATCGAAGGCAAGGGCGCCGTAACGATTCGCGACCTCGTGCGCAACTGCCTGCGCATGCGCCCCGACCGCATCATTGTCGGCGAATGCCGCGGCGGCGAGGCGCTGGACATGCTCCAGGCGATGAACACGGGCCATGACGGCTCGCTCACGACCGTGCACGCCAACTCGCCGCGCGATGTAATCTCGCGTCTCGAAACGATGGTTATGATGAGCGGCATGGAGCTGCCCTCGCGCGCGATTCGCGAGCAGATTGCGAGCGCCGTCGATATAGTCATACACGAGTCGCGCCTCTCGGACGGCTCGCGCAAGGTTGTCGCCATAACCGAGGTGACCGGCCTTGAAGGCAATCAGATTGTCATGCAGGACCTTTTCGAGTTCCGTCAGACCGGGGTGGGCGATAATGGGCGCGTGCTGGGCTCGTTCGGCCCGACCGGCGCGATGCCCACCTGGTACGACCAGCTCGCCGGACGCGGTGTCAGCGTCGACCCGAAGATGTTCGACCCGGGCTTCGGCGGCGACGTGTCCGTCCGCTACAGGAGGTGACGCCGCGATGAATGTGCCAGGCTGGACAATACCGGTTCTTTTCGCCCTCTCGTTCGCGGGTGTGGCGTGGTACTTTCTCGCGGGTGTGAAGATCAAGTCCGGCTGGCAGAACGGCGAGAGCCCCCTCGCGCGCTGGCTCGACGAGCGACGCCGCCGCAAGTTCAACGACCAGCTCCCCGAGGCGCTCGCCACCATGTCGAACGCGCTGCGCGCCGGCTTCTCGCTCTCGCAGGCTTTCGACTCGGTAGTCTCCCATGGCGACGCCCCGATGTGCGAAGAGTTCGCCATTCTTCAGCAGCAGCTCAGAATAGGCATGAGTTTCGAGGACGCCCTCGAGTCGATGTCGAGCCGTGTCGGCTCTGACGATCTCACGCTCGTCACGACGGCGATTCTCATCAGCCGAAAGACAGGGGGCAATGTCACCGAGATTTTCGACAAGATATCCGAGACCATCCGCGGCCGCATGAAGATCGAGCGCAAGGTTCGCACTCTCACCGCCCAGGGCCGCATGCAGGGCATTCTCGTCTCGGCGATGCCGTTTCTTCTCGGTGTCGCGATGACCATCTTGAAACCCGAAATGATGATTCCCTTTTTCTGCAGCTTCGCCGGCGTCGTGTCGGTCGTCGTAATGCTCGTTTTGATAGCGATGGGCTGGCTGCTCATAAGAAAGATAACTAAGATCGACGTATGAAAAAGAGTTTTTTCTCAAAGATGGACTGGGCGGCCTTCTGGGCCGCCACACTCGCCGTTTTCGCCGTCTACTTTTATACGCTCGGGCCTTCGGTCGGGCTTGAAGACTCGGGCGAGCTGGCGACCGCCGGCGCGCACCTGGGCGTGCCGCATCCGCCGGGCTATCCTTTCTGGACTCTCTGCAGCTGGCTCTTCTGCAAGGCGTTCTCCTGGGTTACATACATGGGCCACCCGACCCCGGCCTGGGCGATAAGCTGCTGCAGCTCGCTCTTTGGTGCGCTCGCCGCAGGCTGCACCGCGATGCTGATATGCCGCTCATCGCGCGATTTTCTCGGCGGCGCCCGCTCGTCGCAGCCTTCGGATCTCGCCGCCGGGGGCTCCGGCGCTGACGCCTGGCTATCGTTTGCAGGCGGTGTAGGCGGCGCGCTCGCCTTCGCCTTCTCGCCTGTCGAGTGGTCTCAGTCGACCATCGTCGAGATTTACTCGCTGAACACATTGTTCTTGATGTGGATGTTTCTTCTGTCGTACAATTGGATGCGCCGCCCGACCGACAAGCTTCTCTGGTTCACCGCGTTCGTCTTCGGCCTGGGCCTTACGAACTACCAGGTGCTTCTTTTCGCGATCGTCCCGCTCGCGATTATCATCTGCCTGAAAAACTTCAGGATGTTCCGCGACTTCGCGCTCTATCTGATGCCGGTCGCCCTCACATACCAGGTGCTCAAAATCGGCGACATGCCGCGCGCCTCGTGGCAGATGTCTTCGGACGTGATCGCAAAGCACGTCGCCCTGATCGAGCACGCCGCCTGCCCGTCGTCTTTCGCCGTCGCCGTTGCTCTTGCCGTTTTCGTCGCGACGCTTGTGGCGGTCGCCTGCCTGCGCTCGCGCTTCGGCTCGCGCTTCGCGTTCCGCGTCCTCTTCGGCGGCTGCGCCGTCGCGGCCGCCATACTGCTGCTTGCCGGCGCCGGATTCTTCGCCGGCCCCATGGACTGGGCGCGCGAGGCCGTTGCCGCCGAGTCCGGCGCTCGCGTTTGGCGCGCCGACATAACGGCCCCGCTCGTCGACCCGCGTGTGTATCTCTTCACCGCCTTTTTCGCTCTCGCCTCTGTCGCCGCCGCCGTGTATGCCGCGCTCGTGCGCGAGGCTGATGACGTGACCGCCGCCGCCAAGTCGCGCTATGTGTACTCGCTCGTCGCCTCGGGCGCCTTCGCACTCGCCGCCGTTCTGGTCGTTCTTGCCGCCGTCCCGGCGCCTGATATCGACGGCTATCTCGGCGAGCCCTACCCGTGGGTGACATCAGAGGTGACATGCTTCGCGCTCCTTGTCGCTCTGGTCGCGACGTCGCTGTTCGTCCGCCGCGGCCTCTGCTACTCGATACCGGTCGCGGGCTTTCACCTGGTGCTCTTCGTCCTGCTCGAACGCGGCGCGATGAACGGCCTCGTCCACCCCGCGAGCTGGTGGTTCTGGTGGCCGGTCGCCTGGAATTTTATCGTGCTCGCCCTCGCGTGGCTAGTTCTGCCGAACGGACGCTCCGTTGCAGGCGCCGCGCTCTGCGCGCAGCTCGGCGTCAGCTTTTACGTATACATGCCAATCGTATCCGACCTGCGCAACCCCCCGATGAACTGGGGCTTCCCGCGCACATGGGATGGTTTCAAGCACGCGCTGACGCGCGGACAGTACGAAGCCATCGAGGTTCCCGCCTTTACCGGCTTTGACATGTTCTGGCGCTTCTTGAAGGAGCAGATGGGCCACTACTTCGTGGATGTGAAGATGCAGTTCTCCGACTTCCTTGTCTTCTTCGCGCTCGCGCCTTTCGCTTTCTGGCGCTTCTTCGGCAATATGAAGGGGCGTCGCCGCTCGTACTTCGCGCTTTGGTTCGTTGGTGGCGGCCTCGCGCTTCTCATCCTGCGCGCCGCAATGTCCGCTGTCGGGCTGGACGGACGCTTCTGGCTCTTCTTCGACCGCGTGCTTCTCGCGCTTCTCGCCGTAGTTTCGCTTCTGGGCGCCGCGCTTATCGTTTTCAAGCAGGTCTTCCTGCGCTTTGCGGTTTCGCTGCGCCGCTTTCTCGAAGTCTCGCTGCGGCCCGGCGGCGACAGGGTGAAGTTCGCCGCTTTCGTGGCGCTCGTGCTCGACATCATTATCGTCGCCCTCTATCTCTGGCTTAAGCCGGGTGGCAAGCCTGGCGCGTTCGCCCTCTGCCTCGCCGTCATCGCGGTGTTCGTGCCGCTCGTCGCTTCGGCCCGAAATATAGCGCGCTTCTTTCACGCGTCCGCGACGCGCGTCGCGGGAGCGGCCTTTGCGGCTCGTGACGTGACGCAGCAGTGGCTTCTGGCTTCGGGCGCGTGCTTCTTCGTGATGTCGGTGCCTCTCATCATTCTGGCGAAGACGAAGGGCGACTTGCAGGACGGTTTTATCCAGAAGGTCAAGTTCATCATGTCCCACGCGATGATCGCGCTCTGGATAGGTTACGGTCTCGTGCTTGTCGGGTACCTCGTCCTGAAGCTGTCCGAGCGCTGCCCTGCCTTGCGCCGCCGCCGTTCGCTCTTGGTTGCCGCGCTGGCTGCTGCCGCCATTGTCGGTGCCGGTGTCGTGCCGGTCGTCCAGAATTATGCCGACGATGCAGACACCGTGCGCTATGGCGTTTCGGAACTTGTCCACAAGCACGGCGGCTCTGAGCAGAACGGCCATACATTCGGCTGGCAGTTCGGTGCTTACCAGCTCGACGGCGCGAAGGCCATCCGCCAGCAGATCGTCGCTGACGAAGAGCCGCTCCCCGACCCTGACTGGCCGCCGCCAATGGAACCTTATTCCATTTTCTTCGGCGGCACCGACCCGGGCCGTTTCGTGCCAACATACATGATCTACTCGGCGAACTACCGCCCTGACATATATCTAATAACACAGAACGCTCTCGCCGACGAAACCTATATGGCTGTCGAGCGCGACTTGTACGGCGACGAAATCTGGATACCCGCTTCGGAGGACTCCGGCGCGGCGTTCAACCAGTATGTCGAAGAGGTGAAGAGCGGCAAGCGCCAGGCGAACGGCGATCTCAAAATAGAGAATGGCAAGGTCCAGGTGACCGGCGCTCTGGGCGTAATGGAAATCAACGCGATACTCACTCAGAAGATGCACGAGCACGACAAGGCGCGCCACGCCTTCTACGTCGAAGAGAGCTACGCCATACCGTGGATGTACCCCTACCTTTCGCCGCACGGCCTAATCATGCGCCTTAACGCCGACGAGACGCCTTACGACAAGGCGACCGCCGTCAAAGACCGCGACTTCTGGGACTGGTACGTGAAGCGGCTTCTCACCGACCCGATGTACAAACGCGACTTCGCCGCACAGAAGAGTTTCTGCAAGCTGCGTTCGGCGATTGCCGGGCTGTACCGCACCCAGGGTCGCCGCGCCGAGGCCGCCCAGGCCTTTCGCGAGGCTCACCTGCTGTACCCGGCTTCGCCCGAGGCGACGTTCCGCTACGTCAGCGAAATACTTATACCCGCCGGACGTCTCTCGGTCGTAAACGACCTCATGCACCGCACTGACGAGCTTGATCCGTTTGGCGGACGCACCAAGCGCATTCTAGACTACACGAGACTCACCCGCAAAGTGGAGGAGCTGGAGGACAAGATTCGCGACCGCACCATCACCCTCGAAGAGCAGTACACTCTGGCCGAGAGCTACAACCAGCTCGGCCACACCACCGAGGCGGGGCGCATGATGCGCTTTCTGTTGCCGGCGCTGCAAAAGCCCGATATGCTGCGGGGCGCGGCGGACGTGCTTTATGCCGCGCGCCGATATCCCGAGGCCGCCGAAGCTTATCAGAAGTACATGGCCGTCGACAAGAAGGGTGCTGCAGACCCCGACATCCTCGCGTGCTTCGCCGTTGCCCAGCATGCAGCCGGTCGCCGCGCCGCAGCCTATCAGACCTTCGACAAGGCCGCGAAGCTGAGCGCCGCCACTGCTGCCGCGCATATCGCTGCCTACCTTTCGACGGTAGACCCCGCCAGTCAGGACCCGACCCTCTGGCTGCGCCTGGCGAAGTTGCAGTATCGCGTCAGGCAGCAGGGCGACGCGCTCGACAGTTTCGTCCGCGCCTTCAATCTCAATCCCGAGCTAGTCTCTGTCGAGAGCCGTCGCGATCGCGAGCTCTACACCCTCTACGGCCTCGTTTACGAGGAGCAGAAGCGCTACAGAAAAGCGCTAAAGGAGAGAGAGAACCGCTGACTTAAACAAAAGGAGAAAACAATGCCTAGAACAGACATCAACTGGTCAACACTCGGTTTCGGCTTTTCGGACGTAAACTGCCACGTTCGCTACACGTGGAAGGATGGCGCCTGGGGTCCCGCCGAGTTCATCAAGGAGCCCTACATAACAATGCATATCGGCGCGAGCTGCCTGCACTACGGGCAGGAGTGCTTCGAAGGCATGAAGGCTTTTCGCCAGAAGGACGGCCGGATCGTCATCTTTCGTCCGGACGAGAACGCCAAGCGCATGTACCGCACTGCCGAGCGCTGCGTAATGCCGCCGGTTCCGGTCGAAATGTTTGTCGAAGCGTGCGAGAAGGTGGTCGCCGCTAACGAAGAGTTCGTGCCGCCTTACGGCACGGGCGGCTCGCTCTACCTGCGCCCGCTTCTGATTGGTACGGGTCCGCAGATTGGTGTCGCCCCTGCCAAGGAATACACGTTCATGATTATGGTCATGCCGGTCGGGGCCTACTACAAGGGCGGGCTCAAGCCTGTGCGCGCGGTGATTCTCGATAATTGGGACCGCGCCGCGCCTCACGGCATGGGCGATGTCAAGGTTGGCGGCAACTATGCCGCTTCGCTCTTCGCCCATGAAAAGGCGAAGCATGACGGCTGGCCGGTCGAGCTTTACCTGGACGCGAAGACCCACACTTTCGTCGAGGAGTTTTCGACCTCCAACTTCCTCGCGATCAAGCCCGACGGCACTTATGTAACCCCCGACAGCCATTCGGTTCTGCCTTCCGTCACCAACATGTCGCTGCGCCAGTGCGCCGCGGACCTTGGCTGGCAGGTCGAGACGCGTCCGATACCCTACACCGAGATCAAAACCTTTGCGGAAGTCGCCGCCTGCGGCACGGCTGTTGTCGTCACTCCCGTCTGGGAGATAACGCGCGGCGACGAGGTGATCAAGATCTCCGACGAGAACACGGTCGGCCCACACCTCCAGAAGCTTTACGACACGGTTCAGGGCATCCAGTACGGCACGCTCCCCGACACCCACGGCTGGTGCCACGCCGTCCCGCTCTGAGGCATCCCGCCCCTACCGGCGGGGGTGGATATGTTCGCGGGAACCGTTACCAACACAGCACGGTAGGGGCATGTTCGGGGGAACCGTTGCCAACGCGGCATGGTAGGGGGCGATCACCGAGCGCCCCGCACGCCCCCACCACCGTTCCATCCGTTGGCGCCGGGCGGCCCGCGCGACCGGTTTATCCGGGTTGCCCGGACAATCCGGTCCCCTCTGGCGGATTCCGGCCGGCGCGTCAGATTTCTTCGGTGATTATGTCGACAATCGTGCGCTTTTCGGACGAAAACGAGACGCCTACGAGCGTGATGCGCTTGCCCGAAAGCGCGTACTTGCCGGCGTAGTCCTTGCCCCTGATCTGCTCCATCGCCTCCAACGCCGGGCGGTCGAGCTTGAACTCGACAATATATATGTCGCTTGGCAGATCCACAACCATGTCTATGCGCCCGTCGTTCGTCTGCACCTCGCCTTTCACGTTGACGCCGATCGAGCGAAGAACGACATACACTATCGCCTGCCACATCTGCTCGTTCTGCCGATTGGTGAGGTCGTAGGGAATGTCCGAAAAGAACGATTTCAACGCCTTGACAAACTTCGGCACGTCATGCGCATAAAGCGCCTCGGCAGCGGCGGCTGCGAAAGACGACGAATTGCCGTCATCCTGTCCGACATAAGTACCGACTATATCCTTGAGAAACGAATTCTCGACCTCAATATTCGGGAATCTCAAGCCATAGCGGCGCATCGCTCCCAGCTGGCGAAAGCTCTTGATGGTGAGATATCCCGTCTGGTAGAGAAGCGTCACGCCCTTCGGTCGGTCAGGCTCGTAGTTGCCCAGGTCGGACTCGTCGATATCTATGGACGAGAAATCCAGCGGACGCTTCTTTAGGATGTCGACCAGAAATGTAGGCATCGCCGTCTGCGACCAGTAGTTGGCAAAGTCTTTCTTCTGAAAGCAAAGGCCGAGCGAAACGGGGTTTATGACAGGCTTCGCTGCCGGATGGAACTTGTAGCCGTCGTACCACTCTACGATCTTCGCGAAGGCTTGCTCGTCGGTGAGGCCGTTCGCTTCGGCGAGCGCGTGTATGCGCCCGGGGAAGTACTTCAAAACCTCCTCGTGGGTGTAGCCGAAAAGCGTCGCGACTGTCGCGTCCATCGTCCAATCGTTCAAGTTGTTGAGGTCTGAAAATATCGACACCTTCGAGAACTTGCTGACGCCTGTAATGAATGTGAAGCGCTGTTTCGACTCCTCATACTTCACAACCCCATAAAACGGCTTCAGATAGTCCCTGAATTTGATGACATCTTTAGTGTTGAGCGCCTTGAGAAGAGGCTTGTCGTATTCGTCGATAAGCACGACGCATCTGCCGTCGAATGACTTGGCCGCCAAAGCCCGTATTATGTCACGGAAAATGTCCGGCATGAGCTTTGAGCGATCGACTTCAATACCGAGCTCAGACGCCTGCACGCAGAAGTAGTCTCTCAGCGACCTGTCAAGATCCTCAATTGTATCATACTGCATCGTCCCCATATCGAGGTGCAGGACGGGCCACGACTTCGACCAGTCCCAAAGCGGCTCGATGGCAAGGCCCTTGAAAAGGTCGCGGTTCCCCCGGAAAAGCTCCTTCAGAGTCGTGACGGCGAGCGACTTGCCGAAGCGGCGCGGACGCGCGATGAAGAACTGCACACCCACATCGCCCGACGCCATAGCATAGAGTTCACGCGTCTTGTCGACGTATGTAAAGCCGTTCGTTCGCAACCTATCAAACGAATATATGTCTGTCGCTACCTTCTCCATGACGCATATTATAGCATATTTCGACGGAGTTGGAAACCAGGTGGCGGGGGCTGGGTAGAAAGCGTTCCCCCTAAATTCCGCCGCGCCATTGACTACCAGCAGTAAATTTGGTATTCTACCCATGCTCTGTTCCTGGCATAAAAATCTTGTCTGACATTGCTCCTGCTAAAAAGCTATGAATCCCGTCGCGTTGCTTTCCGCCGTATTCGTCATTCTTGTCTGGGGGATGACATTCGCCAGCACACGCGCGCTGTTGCTGGACTTCTCGCCGATCGAGATACAGCTCGCGCGCTTCTCTCTCGCGTGGCTGGTGCTGACGGCTTGTGAAATGGCGCGGCGCGAGAAGCCCCGGCCCGGATACACCTGGCGCGACGAGGCGCTGTTCGCCGCTATGGGCCTTTCGGGCGTAGCGTTCTACCAGTTGATGGAAAACTGCGCCATCTACTATACCAGCGCCAGCAACGTGGCCATACTCGTCTCTTTCGGACCGATCGTGACCGCGCTTCTCGCGAGGGCGCTGTCCAGCGACAAGTCGCTTTCTCCGCGCCTCGTCTGCGGCTCGCTCGTCGCGGTTTTGGGCGTCGCGCTTGTCAGCCTCAACGGCGCGCTCGGTCTGCGGCTGCGTCCGCTCGGGGACGTGATGGCGCTATCGGCGATGGTCGGCTGGGGCTTCTACTCTGTTCTTGTAGGTAAAGCCAACGCGCGCGGATATCCGCAGATGACGGTGATTCGCAAGTCCTTCTTCTGGTCGCTCGTGTTCCTCGCGCCGCTCGCTCTTTGGGGCGCGTCGGACCAAGGCTACTACGCGATGGACGGCTCGTTCAGCATCACGCTGGACGCGGACATCAACGCGGAGCGCTTTTCGCGCGCGCTCAACTGGCTGAACCTCGGCTTTCTAGGCATAATGGCTTCTGCCGCATGTTTCGTTTTGTGGAACGTGGCTTGCAAGGCGCTTGGCGTTGTGCGCACCACGATCGGGCTCTATCTCACGCCAATAGTGGGCGTAATCTTTGCCGGCGTTTTCCTGGGCGAGAGGCCCACGATTATGAGCGCCGCAGGAGGCGTGGTGATTGTCGCAGGCGTCGCCATAGCCAATTTCTCGTTCCGCAAGGAGGTCAAATGAAACGAATTGCATTAGCCGCAGTCATGGCAGTCTCGCTGGCGCTCTCGGCCGGCGAAACCGGGGACGCGCCAGCGCCCAACCCTGTGCCCGCGCCAGCGCCGAAGACGCAGTGCCAGTGCTGGGCGGCGACGCAGTCTGGCACCCGCTGCAAGCGCAGGGCGCGTCCGGGCGAAAGATACTGCAAGCAGCATTCGTCGTCCGTCGCGCCCAAACGCGCGCCGGAGCGGTGCATGTCAATTACTGAGGATGGCGCCCAATGCGCCGAAAAGCCGATGGACGGCAAGCGCTACTGCCACCGCCACCTGTAATCCTAATTTCGTCAGTTGAATGTCTCACGCAGAGATATAACCATTTACCGAGAAATTGAACTGAGGAAATTAGGTTTAATGCGTTGGCCGTACCCCCTACCCAACTGGGTATTGTGCGGCTTTGGGTGAAATGCTATAATACAACCGCTGGCCAGGGGTAGGGAGTGTCCCCGACAGCCAGCATTGGGAGTGCATGAGAGCAAGGGTAATAGCCAGCAATCGCCACAGTACGCGCCTGACGGCGCGTAGGCCGCTCGCTTCACGTCT
>JAZQBR010000112.1:0-1528 GCA_045545855.1 Kiritimatiellia bacterium
GCCAAGGAGTTGTCATAGCCCTTTGTCTTCCTAAGACCGCTTGGCCTCCGACTTGGCCGTTTTCATCTGTCGCGCCGGAGACTTTCGAGCCGTTGAAGGCATCGAGCGCCGTCACCGTCGCTCCCGCAACCGGCGTCGCGCCGTCGTCTTCGAGAACAGTTCCGCCGACGAAGCACCCGCCCGCGACGAAGCCGGCGTATCGCTCCTCCGGCGTCATGATGTTATAGACGATTTTCTTCACGGTCGGGTATTCGACGTCGGTCTCCTTGTCGTCCGGCGGCGTGTACCAGTACGAGCCGCCGCCGCCGTAGTTGTAGTGGACGTACTGCCGCGAATCCGAGTCGAGTCCGTAGCCGTCGGCGACTATGGCGTGGCCGGGTATGCCCACCGCGCAGGGCGAGCCCATCGCGAACGACGGCAGATATGCCGCAAGCTGCTCTTCAAGCGAAATATCCGTCCCGTCGGAGCGGTACTCGGCGTTCTTGTAGCCGAAATCCTGCACCAGCGCCGCGGCGATCGCGCAGGTATCCGCTCCGCTGCCGCCGAGATGGTAGTCCATGTTGACTGTAATTCCGCAGTCGCGCAGAAGCCGGCCTATCGCCTTGCAGTGGTCTTCCGTGAGCGTTCCGGCGCTTTTTGCGGCGGGGGGATTTGCAATCATGTTCTCCCAGTCGTACGGCCCGCCGAACTCCGGCCCCGGATACTCCCACGACTGGCCGTAGCTTCCGCCAACGTGCCACTTGTTAGTGTAAACGACGCCGGGCGTCTTCACGTCGTCAAGGAAGCGCGAAGAGTGCTCGCGCAGAAGCGTCACCTTCTCCTTCGGCCACTCGAACGAACGCATCATCTGCCCCATCGCCGTCGCGACGCATCCGGAAAGGTAGTTCGACGGCGTATAGTAGTTGTAGCAGGCTGTGCCGCTTATGAAATACTGGTTCCACTTCGTCTCGCACAACGGCCCGTAGAGCGGCGTTGCAATCGAACCCGTGCGCGGCAACGCCGCCTTGAGAAGTTTCGGCCCGGCTGCCTGGGACGGCGATTCTCCCGCCGCCGTTTTCAGTCTCGCCCACGCCGAGGCATTGGCGGATGACTGCGACGACTGAGACGTTTGGGACGACAGGGACGCGGCATCAACCTCCCCCGCACCATATTCCAAATCATCCTCGTCATCGGTCGTCGAGGACGACGACCCTCCCGCCTTTGTGCTCTTTGTGTTCTTTGTGGCTAAAGAATTCTCCCCCAATCTCTTCGTGCGCCCGGCGACATCGGTCGTGAGCATGACCCACAGCGGATTCTCGCCGGATGCGACGAACTCTCCGTCTTCCGAATAGGCGAGAATCGGCGCAATCTCCGTGTCGCCGGACGTGACGGCGAAGCCGCCGCCTGCGAAAGAGACCACGTAGAACGCGCCGCGCCCGTCCTTGCCCTCGTATGCCTTGACGTCCGCGATCTCCGCGCCTTGGAACCTGTCCTTGCCCGTCAGAGCCTCGCGCAGCGCCGCCCAGCCCTGCGCCGCCGCCCGTGCGTC
>JAZQBR010000113.1:0-20096 GCA_045545855.1 Kiritimatiellia bacterium
GCGCCTATTCTCTGGCAGTACGGCGCGCTCGCGCGTCTCAAGAAGGGCGAAAAGATCGACAAGCTGCTCGTCGGCGGATATTCCACGATTTCGCTTGGCTACGCGGGGCTCTGGGAGTGTGTCTACGCCATGACCGGCAAGAAGCTCACCGAGCCCGAGGGCGAGGAGTTCGGTCTCGAGGTGATGAGAAAGCTCAACGAGTACACCGCCAAGTGGAAGGCCGCCGAGGATATCGACTATTCGCTCTACGGCACGCCGCTCGAGTCTACGACGTACAAGTTCGCGAAGTGCCTGCAGAAGCGCTTTGGCGTGATCAAGGGCGTGACTGACAGGAACTACATCACAAACTCCTACCATATCCACGTCACCGAGCCGATCGACGCGTTCAAGAAGCTCGAGATCGAGGCGAAGTTCCAGAAGCTCTCGCCCGGCGGGGCTATAAGCTACGTCGAGGTGCCGAATATGCAGGACAACATCCCGGCGGTGCTCGCGATCATGCGCTACATCTACGACAACATCATGTACGCCGAGCTCAACACGAAGAGCGACTACTGCCAGGTGTGCGGGTATGACGGCGAGATCCAGATTGTCAAGGATGAGAGCGGCAAGCTCATCTGGAAGTGCCCCAAGTGCGGCAACACCGACGAGTCGAAGCTCAATGTTGCGCGCCGCACCTGCGGCTACATAGGCTCGCAGTTCTGGAACCAGGGCCGCACCCAGGAGATAAAGGAGCGCGTACTGCACGTTTCGTAAGCCGGTGAACTACGCTTCCGTAAGAACGTGCGACATCGCGAATGGAGAGGGAGTCAGAGTCTCCCTCTTCGTTTCGGGCTGTACACACCATTGCCGGGGCTGCTTCAACGAGGACGCCCAGAACTTTGCTTACGGCCGGCCGTTCACGCGCGAAGTAGAGGACAAGATTCTCGACGCCCTCGCGCCTGATTACATCTCGGGTCTGACGCTTCTCGGCGGCGAGCCGATGGAGCCCGACAACCAGCGCGCGCTCGTCGGGTTTCTGAGACGGTTTCGAGAGCGCTACGGCCGCTCGAAGACGCTCTGGGTGTATACCGGTTGCGTTCTGGAGCTCGACCTCAAGCCCACCTCGGGCGACGCGCTTGGCGTCGAAGTCAACTCGCCGCACAAGCGCTGGCGCACCGAGGCGACCGACGAGCTGCTTATGATGACCGACGTTCTTGTCGACGGGCCGTTCGTCGAACCGCTCAAGGATATATCGCTGAAATTCAGGGGCAGCTCCAACCAGCGCATAATCGACATGCGTACCGGGCGCGTCCTGTACGGGCCCGGTGCCGGGGCGCACGGGCCGGAAAACTGAAATTTACCCGCGCAGTACGCGCCGAATTTTGGTATAATATCCACTTCAATTCCAGAAAGGACTCATATGATCAAGGAATCAAAGGTTGGCGAGCGCATACGCACTTACCGCGAGAGGCTAGACATGAGCGTGGCCGATCTGTCGGCGAAATGCGGCGTTGATGCCGCGGTGGTCGAATCGATAGAGGCGGGCGCGGTCATGCCGGCGCTCGGCGTGCTCACGAAGATATCGCGCGCTCTGGGCCAGCGGCTTGGTACGTTCATGGACGACCAGTTCAAGCCCGACCCCATAATAACCCGCGCAGAGGATCTCGAGGCCGCGAAGGTCGCGGGCGAAGGCATGAACGATCACGGCTACGCCTCGCACTCTCTCGCGCTCGGCAAGCCCGACCGGCACATGGACCCGTTTCGCATCGAGTTCGCGGCAGACGGCGTCAACGAGGCGTCGTCGCACGAGGGCGAAGAGCTGATCATCTGCCTCGCGGGCGAGGTCGAGCTCTCTTACGGGACCGAGACGAATATACTCAAGCCCGGCGACACTGCCTACTACAACAGCGTCGTGAAGCATTCGCTCAGGGCCGTAGGCGGCAAGCCCGCGTCGATATACGGTATTGTATTCATGCCGTTCTAAGGCACGTTGCAAGGAGAAGAGATGGGTTGGTTCGAGAAAAAGGCCGAGAAGGCCAAGATACCGCCGGCGAAAGCGCTCTGGGCCGTGTGCCCGAAGTGCAAAAGCCACTTTGCCAAAGAGGAGTGGCGCGCCGCGTGCGGCATATGCCCCAAGTGCAACTACCACGGCAGACTCTCGGCGCGCGAGCGTATCGCCGCGATTGCCGACGAGGGGACGTTCGAGGAGGCGTTTCGCGAGGTCGGTTATTCAGACCATCTCAAGTTCCATGACGCGACCGGCGCATACAAGGACAAGGTCGAAGCGACCATCGCGAAGCTTGGCGAAACCGAGTCGGTCGTGATGGGACGCTGCGACATTGGCGGCCACAAGGCGATGCTGGGCGTGATGGATTTCGCGTTCATGGGCGGCAGCCTCGGCACCGGCACCGGCGAGCGCATCGCCCGCGCCTGCGAAGAGGCGGCGGCCGAGAGGCGCCCGCTTGTCATATTCTCCGCGTCAGGCGGTGCGCGCATGCACGAGGGTATTCTCTCGCTCATGCAGATGGCCAAGACTTCGGCGGCGATTGGTCGGTTGAAGGCGGCTGGCCTGCCGTACATCTCGGTTCTGACCGACCCGACGACAGGCGGTGTGAGCGCCTCCTACGCGATGCTGGGCGATATAAACATAACCGAGCCCAGAGCGCTCATAGGTTTCGCCGGCCGGCGCGTCATAGAGAATACGATCCACCAGAAGCTGCCCGACGACTTCCAGTCGGCCGAGTATCTGGAAAGACACGGGTTTATCGACAAAATCGTGCAGCGTGCCGATATGAAGGCGTTTATAGCGAAGATGCTCAACTACTGGGGGTTCTGACAATGGCGGAGAAGAAAACTGCAAAGAAGGCTGCGGCGCGCGCGAACACCGCCTGGGACCGTGTAAAACTCGCGAGAGACGCCGGCAGGCCCCATGTGCGCGAATTCATAGCGAATCTTTTGGACGACTTCGAGGAGCTGCATGGCGACAGGCTTGTGAACGACGATCGCGCCATGGTCGCCGGCTTCGGCACTCTCAGCGACGGGAGTGACGTCTTCAAGGTGCTTGTGCTGGGCCACAACAAGGGTGCGACAGTCGAGGAGAATATGGCCTCGAACTTCGGCATGGTCAACCCCGACGGCTACCGCAAGGCTATGCGTCTGGCGAAGCTGGCGGAGAAATTCCACAACCCGATCGTCACATTCGTCGATACACCCGGCGCGTATCCCGGGCGTGAGGCGGAGGAGCGCGGCCAGGCCGAGGCGATAGCAAAGTCGCTCGGGTTTTTCGCTGGGCTGAAGACGCCGGTCGTGGTGGTGGTGACCGGCGAAGGCGGGTCCGGCGGGGCGCTCGCGATAGCCGTTGGCGACAGGGTTTTGATGATGGAGAACGCCGTCTATTCGGTGATTTCGCCCGAGGGTTGCGCCGGGATTCTCTGGCGCGACGGCACCAAGGCGCCCGAGGCGGCCGAGGCCCTGAAGGTCACGGCGGACGACCTGAAGCGCCTCGGCGCAATCGACGGGATTGTCAAGGAGCCGGCCGGCGGGGCCCAGAAGAACCCGAAGGCGGCGTGCGCCGCCGTCAAGCAGGCGGTCGCTGCGGCTTTGAGGGACCTCGTCAAGCTGCCCGTCGACGAACTTGTCGACAGACGCTACGCCAAGATTCGCGCCTACGGCAATTTCTACTGATTCGGCAAGGGGTTGCGGCGCGCAGATGACTGACTTTTCAAAGCTTCTGAATCCCGAGCAGTGCGAGGCGGCGACTGCCGGCGACGGTCCGCTCCTCGTGCTGGCCGCCGCCGGCACCGGCAAGACGCGCACGCTCGTTCACAGGGTCGCGTATCTGGTCGAGCGCGGCGTGCCGCCGGAGCGTATTCTGCTGCTGACATTCACCAACCGTGCGGCGCGGGAGATGCTGGAGCGCGCCGAAAAAGTCATAGGCCCCGCGGTCTCGTCGATTTGGAGCGGAACATTCCATTCAATATGTGCGCGTCTTCTAAGGCGCTACGGCTCTTTCCTCGGCTACCGGCCCGGTTTTCAGATAATCGACGACGACGATCAGAAGAAGCTCGTCGGCGACATAATAAAGGCTTCGGTCAAAGACCCGCGCGACTTCCCGAAAAAGGAGTTCGTCGCGAAGATGATATCCGAGGCAGTGAACGAGCAGCGCCCGGTGGAGGCGATAGCCGCGCGCTGGCAGACCGCCGTCGCAGGCGTAGAGCCCGAGGCCATAGCCGCCATCGCCGCGAAGTACGAGGCGCGCAAGCGCGAACTGAACGCCATGGACTTCGACGATCTTCTCGTAAAGGCTCTGGAGCTTCTCAAGACGCAGGACGGCGTGCGGACGGCTTTGCAGGAGCATTTTCTCTATGTTCTAGTCGACGAGTATCAAGACACGAACGTGCTCCAGGTGGAGTTCACCGACATTCTGGCCGCGAAGCACCGCAACATTCTGGCGGTTGGCGACGACTTCCAGTGCATCTACACGTGGCGCGGCGCGAAGATTGAGAATATAATGGAGTTCCCGAAGCGCTGGCGGGGGTGCCGCGTTGTCAAGCTTGAGCGCAACTACCGGTCGCTGCCGGGCATACTCGACGTCGCGAATGTGGTGATGCGCGACGCGCCGCGGCAGTTCGACAAGACCTTGAGGCCGGTTCGCGGCGGCTCTTCGGCCAAGCCCTGGCTTTACCGGGGCGGCGACGGCAAGTCGCAGGCGCAGGAGATCGTGCGCCTTGTGCGCGAGGCGCGCGACAACGGCTATCGCTATTCGGATATTGCCGTCTTGTACCGCAGCCACTTTCAGTCCATAGACGTGCAGATGACGCTCGCGCGCATGAAAATACCATATCGCATAACATCGGGCGTCGGCGTTTTCGAGCAGGTTCATGTGAAAGACGTTCTCGCCTACCTGCGTCTGCTGCTGAACCCGATGGACGAGCTTTCGTTTCTGCGCTTCGTGACTCTTCTGCCCGGTGTCGGCGAGGCGGGGGCCCGCAAGTACTGGCAGAAGCTCGGCAACCGCTTCGACCCCGGCCGCCGCGAAGACCGCGACGCGCTCGGCGGGCTGCTCGCCGCCAGGGCCAAGCCTCTCTGGCCGACGCTCGCGAAGTGCCTGGAGTGCGCGCCGGACCATCTCGCCGCCGGCGAGACCGGCGAGCTTCTCGAGGATTTCTGCGACCTTTTCTACGAGGACCGCCTGCGCGCCGCATGGGAGGACGACGAGGCTAACGACAGACTCGACGACATAAAGGAGCTGGCGGTGCAGATCGCCGGCGCTCCGGGCGGGCTCGAGGGCTTTCTTGCAGATGTAGCCCTGATGACCAATCTCGACGTCAGGCGAAACGACCCGGGCCTCGATCGTGTCACGCTCTCGACCATACATCAGGCCAAGGGCATGGAGTGGCCGGTTGTCCTTGTGCCCTGGTGCAGCGAGGGTATGTTCCCTTCGGCTAAGGCGATGGACGAGGGCGGCGCGCGCGCGGAGGAGGAGCGGCGGCTTTTCTACGTCGTGGTCACAAGAGCGAAGGACGAGTTGTATCTCTTTTCGCCCGAACTGCGCAAGATGCCCGATGGCGGTATATTCCCCGTTCAGCCGTCTGTATTCGTGAAAGAACTGCCTCAGGAGCTCGTGAACTTCAGGCGGGTGTCGTGTCTGCCCGACTACGGCGAAGGCGGCGGCTACGGGCGCGGTTACGGCGGCGGCTACGGGCACGGCGGCTACGGTAGCGGCGGCTATCGCGGCGGTAGCGGCTATGGCGGCGGCGGCAGGCAGAAGCCGGCCGTCACCCGCACGACATGGCGTCGCTGACGAATTTTTGGTATAATATGTGAAATGCTGGAAGTACGTAACATAGCCTTTGCTTATCGCGACCACAAGGTGCTTCGTGACGTGTCGTTTGTCGTTTCGCCTGGCGAGACGGTGAGCGTCGTGGGCGATAATGGTGCCGGCAAGACCACGCTTCTGAGAATTCTCGCCACCCTCATGGTTCCCGACGCGGGCAGCATACGCATAAACGGTCAGGATGCTTTTCGAAGCCCTATACGCTATCGCCGCGAGCTTGGCTATATGCAGGAGACGCCTGCCCTCTACGAGGATATGACCGTAAAGGCTTATCTTGGCTACCGCGCGCGGCTCAAGGGCGAGCCCGAGAAACGTATACGCCGGCGCATAGGCGAGGCGGGCGCGATTTGCCGTATAGCCGATTTGATGACAACCCGCATCGGCAAGCTTTCGTTCGGCCTCAAGAAGCGCGTCGCCCTCGCCGACGCAATGCTTCTGCGGCCCAGAGTGATGCTGCTCGATGACTTGCTCGCGGGGCTCGACCGCGCCATGCGCGAAGCTGTCGGCGAGATAATATCGTCCGTCGCGGCTTTTTCGAGCGTGATAGTCACGGGCCACGAGATAGCCGATCTCGCGAAGTGGTCGACGCGTTTTCTGGTGCTGGACTCCGGCACGATAGCCCAGGCGATACCTTCGGCCGGTCTCGACCCCGATCTTGTCATGGGGCGTGTGGACGCCGCGCTCAAAGGGAGGACTGTTTGATGAGTCCGATGAAAGTCACGATGCGCCGCACGATCGGGATGGCGCGCAGCTTTTTCACTTCGGCCTTCGCGATAGGCGGCTTTCTGGCCGGGGCGGGCGCGCTTTTCGCCTTCAACCTTGACGCGGCCGAGGGATCCGTCGCGAAGTTGTCTTCCGTGTGGGCGGCCTCCGTATCGCCCGTGCTGCCTGTTCTCGCGGCGCTTCTGGGCATGGAGACCTGGAGTGACGAGCGCAAGACGGGGCGTATAGACATGCTGCTCTCGTCGCCCGTGCGCGAGCGAGATATAGTTCTGGGAAAGTTTTTCGGTGTATGGTTTCTTGCAGTTTTCAGCGTTTTGCTGTTTCTTGTTTCGTCTTTCGTGTTTCTGCGCGTCTTCGCCCCGCAACTGGCCGTCGACAAGGCCTGTCTCGGCGGTTTTCTGCCGGGTGTTTTCGCGCTGGCCATGCAGGCGGCCTTGTGGAGCGCTGTTTCGGTCGCGTGCAGCGCCATGTTCCATAACGCCGCCGCCGCCGCGACGGCGACGGTTGCGATTCTTGTGGCCATACCGCGCGGGGTTTGGTTCGCGCTCTTTTCCTGGGCGCCCGGCGCACGCGCCACCATGGGGGAACTGCCGACAGACGAGCACGCCTTCGACTTTGCTTCGGGGCTGATTTCCACCGGCACGATTCTGTTTTACGTGATATTCACTTGCACCGCGCTTTTCGTAGCCTCGAAGATCGTCGCCTCGTACCGTCTGGGCAGCCGCGGCGCCTTCACTCTCAGGCAGTCGACGCGCTTCGCCGTCTTGCTCGCGGTCGTATTCGCCTCTCTCGCCTCGACTCTCGCGTACCGTCTGGACGCGACGCTCGACCTGCCTGTCGGCGGCACGGGCGCGACGCGCTTCTCCCCGAAGACGCGCGCCATTCTTGCCGCCTCTTCGGGTTCGGTCACGATAACGGCCTTTGTCGAGAGGGGCGGCGCGCGCTTTCGCCAGCTTGGGCATTTTCTGCGGGCGCTCAGACGCGAGGCGGACGAAGTCGGCGGCATGAAGATAGACGTGCGTTTCGTCGACCCCAATCTGGACGTGGGCGAGGCGCAGCGGCTCGTGCGCGCCGATGTCGAGCGCGACAGTCTCGTTTTCGAGCAGAGCGGGCGCATAGTCGGCCGGCTCTCCATAGCCGGCGGCTGCAGCGAACGCGCCTGCGCCTCGCTGATTGAGAGCATAGCGGTGCCGTTCGCCCGCCGCAGCGTCTGCTGGACGACCGGCCACGGCGAGGCTTCTTTCGAGGAGTATGGTGTCGACGGCGCCAGCGACATCGCCCGCCACATCGCGCGAAACGGCTTCACAAACAAGACCGTCGATCTCGCTTCCGGCACGGCTGTGGACGACGACTGCGCGCTCATAATCATAGCCGGCGCGCGCACCGACTTCTCGGCAATCGAGCTGGACCGCCTGCACGCCTATCTTGACGGCAAGGGCGGCAAGGGCGAGGGCGGCCGGCTGCTGGCGCTCGTAGACTCGGCAGACTCGGGCAGCGTGCCTTCGCTCTTGGCCGAGTGGGGCATACGCCCTGCGGCGGCGTCGTTCGCCGGCGCGCGCACCCTTACCGGCACTGACATCATAGCGAGCGACTTTTCGCCGGACCACCTGGTTTCGCGTCCTTTCGCCGGCCGCCAGCAAATAGTGCTTGAAAAGCCGGTTTCCTTCGTGGCTTCGGCCGCAGCCGCCGACCCGGGCGCAGGCGCCGACCGCAAGCGCTTTGTCGAGCTCGTGCGTGTAGGCGACACGTGTGTTGCGGCGGCGTCAGAGAGGGGCGACGCCAATGTCGACCTCGCCGTCAGGCCGACGCGCATCGTGGCGGTGGGCGATCTCGGCTTTGTGCTGAACGGCAAGCTGCGCACTTACGGCAACGCGAACATGGACTTCTTCCTTAATGCCGTTCAGTACCTCTCGGGGCGCGAAACGATGACCGAGCCCGGCATGGACGCCGAAAGGCTTGCGTCCGGCATGGACAGGCGCGACCGTTCGCGTTTTATCGTCGCTTCATCGGTAATGTTCCCGGTTGCCTTCTTCGTTCTTGTCGCCGCCGCGATTGCCAGAAGGAGGCGTCGTCAATGAGCAACCGCAGGTCCATACTGCTTCTTCTTTTCGGCTGTCTTCTTCTCGCGGCGGCCCACATGTTCATGTCGTACCACGGTGTAGGCGGCGCGCTTGTGCAGCGGGCGACGCTCGCGGGCGATGTCGGTGCCGCCGCTGACAGCGTGACCATAGCCCGCCCGGGAGCACCCGACCTCGTTCTCGTCAAGGAGGATGGGTGGTCAATCAAGGCGCCGTTTCGCGCGAGGGCCGACGAGAGCGGCGTTCTCGAGCTTCTCGACGCGCTTTCTTTTGGGCGCATAAGCCATTCGTTCACCAGACAGGACTTGGAGCAGTTCGGCCGCACACCCGCCGATTACGGTCTCGCCGAGCCATCCGCCAGAGTCGTTGTCGCCGCCGGCGGCGGCGCTGTCGCCGTTTCGATCGGCGATGTCACCCCGACGCGCGACGGCGTCTTCGCCCAGGTCGATGGCGACCCTTCGGTATATATCGTCGAGACGAATCTTCTCGCCGCCGCGACAATGCCGGCCGAGGGATTCCGCGAGCGTTCTCTCTGCCCGGCGGGCGTGGAGCTTGTGGACGCGTTTGACATCAAGCGCGGCAAGGGCGTGCTGCTGCGCTTCGTGCGCCGCGACGCTATATGGAGCCGCGTGTCGTCGCGGGACGGTTCGGTCGAAGCGCCAGCCTCGGCAGTCAAGGTGAAGGAACTTCTCGCGGCCCTTTCGGCGGCCAAGGCCTTCGACTTCGCCTGGCCTGTCGGCTCCCCCGACGAACCCGCCACGCCCACGGCGACCCTGCTCGCCGGCTACGGACTCGACGCCGACACCGCCGTGACTGTAACGCTTCACTCCCACGGCCGCCCGGACCAGCAGGTTTCTTTCGGCAAGGCCGCCGGCGACGGGCGCGTCTACGCGCTCGTCCAGAACGCCGGCGCCGTCGCCACGGTCGCAGGTTCTCTTCGCGATATCGCAGGCGCGGCCGACTTCTCGGATATGCGGCTTTTCCCGTACGAGCAGTCCGCCGTGTCGAGATTGTCGGTCACCGACAATGGCGTCAACTATCTTCTCGCGCGCGGGGTCGACGGCCGCTGGCACATGGACGCGCCTGTCGCCGTAGACGCCGACGAGACCAGTGTCGCCGCTTTCGTCTCGCGGCTCGTCTCGCTCACCTACGCCGATCGCGACCCCGAGGGCCTCGTGGTTTCGCTCGCGACCAATACCCCGCCTGAGACGGTGTCGCGCGTCGCCGCGCTGGCCGGGTTGCAGCTCGCCGACCTTCGCAGCCGCGAGATGCTGCGCTTCGACCCGGCCGACATCCATCGCATCGCCGTCACGCCGCGCGGCGCTTCCAGGCCTGCAACCGTGGTGTTCGACAAAGATCGCCGCTCCTGGATTGTCGAGTCTTCAGAGCGCCCGGCCACAATCGTCCAGAGCTCCATCGACGGACTCGTCGCCGCCATCTGTCCGCTTCAGGCCGAGAAGGTTGTCAAGCTCAAGGTCTCGCCGGTCGACCTGCGCCGTTACGGGCTCGAAACGCCGAATTTCACAATAGCCGTCGACTCGTCGAAGGACGGCGCGCTCAGGCGCAACATACTCATAGGCGAGAAGTCTCAGGGCGGCTGCTTCGCGGCCCTTGGCGCTTTCGACGCCGTATTCGTGCTCTCCGACGAGACGGTGCGGCGGCTCACCGCCCCGCTCGTCACCGAATGAACCGGCAGTATTTGACAATGAAAGGATACACATGAAATACGACAAGAACCACGCCCTCCTCGAGTGCTCGATACCGGGTCTGCCGTGCAAGAGCGGCAAGGTGAGGGATGTCTTCGACCTCGGCGACAGGCTGCTGATGGTTGTTACAGACCGCATCAGTGCCTTTGACGTGATACTCCCCTGCGGCGTGCCCGGCAAGGGGAAGGTGCTCAACCAGCTTTCGCTGTTCTGGATGGAATTTTTCGGCATGAAGAATCATCTTGTGACGGCGGATGTCGACGAGTACCCGGCCTCGCTGCAGCCCTACAAGGAAGATCTGCGCGGCAGGTCGATGCTCGTCAAGAAGGTGAAGATGGTCGAGGTCGAGTGCATCGCGCGCGGCTATCTCACTGGCTCGGGATGGAAGGAGTACCAGGCGAAGGGCACCGTCAACGGCGAGAAGCTGCGCGAGGGCTACCGGAACGCTTCCAAGCTCGATGAAGTGCTCTTCACGCCCACAACCAAGGCCGCCATCGGCGACCACGACGAAGCGATCAGCTACGCCGAGACCGTGAAGCTCGTCGGCGAGAAGACCGCCGCGCTGCTGCGCGACGCCACCGTTTCGCTGTATCGCCGGGCGGCCGATTACGCCGCAGGCCACGGTATTATCATCGCCGACACGAAGTTCGAGTTCGGCCTCGACGCCGACGGCTCGCTGATTCTTGCCGACGAGGTTCTTACGCCCGACAGTTCGCGCTTTTGGCCCAGCGCCAGCTACGCTGTTGGCAGCAATCCGCCGTCGCTCGACAAGCAGTACGTCCGCGACTGGCTGGACTCCGTGAATTTCAACCACCAGCCGCCGGGGCCGGTTCTGCCCGACGACGTCATCATGCGCACGCGCGACATCTATGTCAAGGCGTACGAGGAACTCAGCGGCAGGAAGCTCGCCTGAGACGACAGCAACACACAAAAAGGAATACAGCCATGGGCATGTTCGATCAGATAAAGGAAGCGATGAAGATGCGCTCCGAAACCAAGCGCATCCAGAACGAGATACAGAAGATATCGGTCTCCCACACGAACGGGGGCATTACGGTGGTCGCCAAGGGTGACATGACCATATCGTCGATATCGTTCGAGCCGTCGGCGTACGACGAGGTCAAGGCCGGCCGTCCGGCGCGCTTCGAAACCATGCTCCTGAATGTCGTGAACGCCGCGCTCAAAAAGGTGCGCGAGACGACCCAGCAGGAGATGACCAAGATGCTGCAGGAAGAAGGCGGCCTTGGCGGACTGTTCGGTAAATGATAAGGCCCATAGCCGAGCTTGAGGCGGCGCTTTCAAAGTTGCCCGGCTTCGGCCGCCGTTCGGCCTCGCGGGCCGCGCTGGCCCTCGTGAGAGAGCCTGTGCGGCTTGCGGAACCGCTTCTCGCCGCTCTTCGGACGGCGATGGAAGGCGTGCGTTGCTGCTCGCGATGCGGTGCGTTTACGACCGTCGACCGCGATCCTTGCGACATGTGCACCGACGAGACGCGCGAGCGCTCGGCCGTGTGCGTCGTCGAGGAGCCTGCCGATATTGTTTCGATAGAGGCTTCGGGCGCGTTTCGAGGCCGCTACCACGCTCTGGGCGGCAAGCTTTCGCCGTCGCGCCGCATGGGCCCCGAACGGCTGCGGCTCGCCGAACTCGTCGATCGTATCGTAGTCGAGGGTTTTACGGAGGTGGTGCTCGCGCTGTCGACCGATATGGAAGGCGACGCCACGGCCGGCTATGTCGCCGAGCTTGTGAAGGGCACCGGGGCGAAGGTCACGCGTCTCGCTTTCGGGCTGCCTGCCGACTCGGGTGTGGGATACTCCGACCCGCTTACCCTTCGCCGCGCCATCTGCAACAGGATACCTCAATAGACTTATGTCAGAAGTCCGCTTTGTCGCTGTACGAAAGGTCTATACCAAGGGCGATCGCCCGGCTGTGGACGATTTCAATCTGTCGGTGCGCGACGGCGAGTTTCTCGTCCTCGTGGGGCCGTCGGGCTGCGGCAAGTCTACGACACTTCGCATGGTCGCCGGGCTCGAGGTTCCGACCGGCGGCAGGATAGAGATTGGCGGACGCGACGTCACAGCGCTGCCCCCGAAGGACCGCGACATAGCGATGGTCTTTCAGAACTACGCGCTCTACCCCCACATGACCGTGCGCGAAAATCTCTCGTTCGCTCTGAGGCTCAGGCGCATGGACGCCGCCGCTATCGACCGCCGCGTCGAGGCCGCCGCCTCGGCCCTGGGGCTCGCGCCGTATCTCTCGCGCCTGCCGAAGGCGCTTTCGGGCGGACAGCGCCAGCGCGTCGCCCTCGGCCGGGCCATCGTGCGCGAACCTTCGGTCTTTCTCTTCGACGAGCCGCTTTCGAACCTTGACGCGAAAATGCGCGTGGAGATGCGCGCCGAAATAATACGCCTGCACAACCGCCTCGGCGCGACGATGATTTACGTGACCCACGACCAGACCGAGGCGATGACAATGGGGGAGCGTATTGTCGTAATGGCCGACGGACGCATCCAGCAGGTCGCGCCTCCAATGGAACTTTACGACCGGCCGGCGAACAAATTCGTCGCCGGGTTCATAGGCACGCCGCCCATGAACCTCTTTCCGCCGGGGACGCTCTCGCCCCACCGCACAATCGGTCTCAGACCCGAGCATCTTTCGCTTCGCCCCGTGGCGGAGGCCTCGCCGGCCGGTCTGCCGGCAGTCGTCGATTTTGTCGAGCCGCTCGGCAGCGAGACGCTGGTGCATGTCGTGACGGATGTGATGGCGTTTCGCGCAGTTGTGCGCGTTCAAGGCTTCGCGCGCTGGCGTGCCGGCGAGCGCGGGGTGCTCGTCTGCGACATGTCCCGCGCAGTCGAGTTCTAATCTGCTTTTGTCGTGCGGTTGTTTGGCCGTCGATTGGTTTTTGCCTCGTGCCGCATGACGCACTTAAGTTTAAATGCTTAAACCCTGTGTCAAATATCTTTCTCTATTGACACAGAGGCGCAAAATGGTGTATAATACCGCGCGTTTTTGGCAATTGGGGTAGTTGAAAGCGGCTTGAAATATGCAATAAACGCCGCTTGATTACACCGCAACCCAAATAAACACCAGCAAATGTACGGTCCTGTAGCTCATCTGGACAGAGCAGCTGCCTTCTAAGCAGCGGGTAGTGGGTTCGAGTCCCGCCAGGACCGCCATTCAGTACAACAAGCGAATGAAGAGCGAATTCAAGATACGCCGGGCGAGATTGAACGATGCGGAGAAAATCTTCGCGCTGATTCACCTTAACCGCGACCAGCTCGTGCCGCGTTCGATGGGCAATATAGTCGAGAACATCGACCGTTTCACCGTCGCGACGAGTGGGGCCGATGTCGTCGGTTGCGCCACGTACCAGGTCCATCCCGAGATAGGCAAGCCAGAGGCGGCGACGGTGGAGATACAGTCCGTCGCCGTCCGCTCGCCATACAGGCGAAACGGGATAGGGCGCGCGCTCGTGGAGGCCGTGGTCGAGAGCGTGCGCCCGATATACGCCCAGGAGGTCATAGTGCTCACATTCGCGCCGGAGTTCTTCGGCTCGCTGGGCTTCGTCGAGATACCCAAGGCGAATATACTGCACAAGCTTTACACGGGCTGCATAAACTGCACAAAACACGCCGATCCGTTCACGTGCCCTGAAATCGCGATGGTGCGGCGGGAAGAACAGAAAGGCAGGTCTTGAAAATGGAGAACGCTGCGAAACCGTCGATAACGATATGCATGGGCTCGAGCTGCTTCGCCCGCGGCAACGAGCGCAATCTGGAGGCGTGCGAGAAGTTTCTGGAGTCCCGAGGGCTCAAAGACGAGGTGGATGTAGAGCTCGGCGCCAGTCTTTGCACCGGCAACTGTGCGAACAGCCCGGTTGTGATCGTGGACGGCAAGACCCATACGCAGGTCGATCCCGGCGTAATGATGGACATCCTGCAGAAGACGTTCCCCGCGAAGTGAGATGAAAGTCGTACAATGCGACGACAGCACGCTCGCCGAAGTCGCGGCGGTGCTCAACAACGGCGGGGTGGCGGTCATACCTACCGACACGGTCTATGGACTCGCGGCGCATCCGGCTTTTCCTCAGGCGGTCGAGAGGCTTTACGGCATCAAGGGGCGCTCGGCGGCGAAACCGATAGCGCTTCTCGCGGCGGATGCGGGCGCGGTGGCGCGCTTCGGCTATCCTCTCGTAGGGGCGGCGGCGCGGCTCGCCAGATACTGGCCCGGCGCGCTGACGCTCGTTGTGGAGCGGCCCGACGGCTCACGGGCGGAGGGCTTTCGCGTGCCCGACCATGAATGGACGCGGCGCCTTCTCGCTGAATGCGGGGGCGTGCTGAGGGTGACGAGCGCCAATCTCTCGGGGCGGCGCGACGCGACAGACGCGGCCGGCGCCCTGTCGGATGTCGGGCTTTCGGCGGATATCGTCGCCGACGGGGGCCCGGCCGTCGGCGGCATACCTTCTACCGTGGCGCGCGTCGCTGCGGACGGCTCGGTGACCGTCCTTCGCCAGGGCTCTGTCACTATCGGCAAAGACAACTAGGCAAACCTACATGAAGACTTATATTTGCGGACACAGAAACCCCGACACCGATTCCGTTATGAGCGCCTATGCTCTCGCGGATTTGCGCCGCCGCACCGGCATGGCCGACGTCGAGCCGATATGCGCCGGGCGCATGCCCGACAAGGCCAAGTGGGTGTTCGACCATTTCGGCCTCGCGCCGGCGCGGGCCAAGCGCGACGTGTATGTTCGCGTCAGGCATCTAATGGACAGGTCCGTGCCGCTCATCGAACACGATATGCCGCTTGTGGACGCGCTCAGGCGCCTCGAGGCGAGTGGAGAGTCGAGCCTGCCCGTGCGCGGACGCGACGGCAGGTTTCTCGGGATGCTCTCGCCGGCGAAGCTGCTGAACTTCTTTCTGTCGAAGGGCGATCTGACGATACCGGTCTCGCGCGTGCCTCTGCACCACTGCGCGCAGGTGCTGGTGGAGTCCGACCCGGTGCACGATATACGAAGCGCCGCAGTCAGAAACTCTCACAACCACTTTCCGGTCGTCGACGAGGACGGCCAGCTGATAGGCACTGTGCTTAAAAGGGCGTTCGCCGAGGAACCGCCGTTTCGGATGATACTCGTGGACCACAACGAGACCGGCCAGGGCATACCCGGGCTGGACGAGGTGCCGGTAATCGAGGTTGTCGACCATCACCGCATAGCGTTCGCGGCGACGAAGGAGCCAATCAGGTACACGGCTGACGTTGTCGGGTCGACATGTACGCTCGTCGCGCGCATGTACCGCGCGGCGGGGGAGAGGCCGACGCGCGAGATCGCGGGCGTGCTCATCGCCGGCATCGTCGCCGACACGCTGCTTTTCCAGTCGCCCACGACCACCGATGTCGACAGGTCGATGTGCGCGTGGCTTGAGAAGCTCTGCGGCGAGTCGGCCGAGTCGATAATGGAGGGCATGGCCGGGGTGGCGTCGCCGCTGCAGTCGATGACGCCCGAGCAGGCGGTCGCGAGCGACGCGAAGCTCTACAGGGAAGGCGGGCGCAAGTTCGTGCTGGCGCAGATAGAGGAGACGAACCTCGCGCTCTTTCACGGGCGGCTGGAAGGGCTGGCGGAGGCGATGGACAAGACGATCGCGTCGCAGGGGCTGGACTTTATGGCGCTGATGGTGACGGACCCCGTGCGCGGTTCGTCGGAGCTTCTTTTCCGCGGGCTCGAGAGCGTGCGCAGGGCGCTGCCGTACCGGCGCGGCGAGGACGGAGTGCTGGTCATGCCCGGCGTGCTGTCGCGCAAGAAGCAGCTTCTCCCCGAGGTGCTTGCCGCCCTGGCGTGAGCCCCGGCCGGCCTTTGCCGGGGGTTGACTTGGCGGCCGCCGTTTAGTATACTTACACCACAACACACATTGGGGGGAACAACCAAATGAAAGCCATAGCGAAAGTCGCGCCGCAGAAAGGCGTGGAGCTGGTCGACAAGCCAATGCCCGAGATGGGCATAAACGATGTCATGATCAAGATCAAGAAGACGGCCATCTGCGGGACGGACGTCCACATATACGAGTGGAACGCATGGGCGCAGGAGGAGATAAAGCCGCCGCTCACGATCGGCCACGAGTATGTCGGCGAAGTCGTCGACGTCGGTTCGAACGTGAAGAGCGTCAAGGTGGGCGAGCGCGTGTCGGGCGAGGGCCACATCGTGTGCGGCCACTGCCGCAACTGCCGCGCCGGCCAGCGCCACCTCTGCCGCGAAACGAAGGGCGTGGGCGTAAACCGCGACGGCGCGTTCGCCGAGTACCTCGTCATACCCGAGACAAACGTCTGGCACTGCGACCCGTCCATCGACGATGAACTTTATTCCATCTTCGACCCGTTCGGCAACGCGACGCACACGGCGCTCAGCTTCAACATGGTCGGCGAAGACGTCCTCATAACCGGCGCCGGGCCGATAGGCATAATGGCCGCAGGCATCTCGAAGTATGTCGGCGCGCGCAATGTCGTCGTTGTCGACGTGAACGACTACCGCCTAAACCTCGCCAAGCGCCTTGGAGCTACGCGCACCGTCAACGCCAGGAACGAGAAGCTCGAGGATGTAATGCAGCAGCTTGGCATGGTCGAAGGCTTCGACGTGGGCCTCGAGATGTCCGGCGCGGCGCCGTGCCTCAACCAGATGATCGAGTCGATGAACACCGGCGGGCGCATCGCGCTTCTGGGCATACACGGGCCGGATACGAAGGTGAACTGGAACCACATCGTCTGGAAGGGCCTGAAGATCAAAGGCATCTACGGGCGCGAGATGTTCGAGACGTGGTACAAGATGGGCGCGATGATTCAAGGCGGGCTCGACATAAGCCCCGTCATCACCCACCGCTTCAAATACACCGATTACGAGAAGGGCTTCGAGGCGATGATCTCGGGCAAGTCGGGCAAGGTCGTTCTAGACTGGGAATAATATCAGGGAGGCAAACAAATGTACGGCAAATTCCAGGCGCATCTCCAGGAGACGATTGCAGATCTCAAGGCGAAAAGCCTCTACAAGAGCGAGAAGACGATAGCGACGCCCCAGGGCGCGCGCGTCGTTCTCGACAACGGCACCAAGCTGCTCAACATGTGCGCCAACAACTACCTCGGGCTCGCCAACCACCCCGAAATCGTGGAGGCGTCGCGCGAAGCGACGGCGAAGTACGGTTACGGGATGGGGTCCGTACGCTTCATCTGCGGCACAGACAGCCTGCACAAGCAACTGGAGCGAGTCGTTGCGGACTTCACGAAGACCGACGACGCGATACTGTTCGGTTCGTGCTTCGACGCGAACGGCGGTGTGTTCGAGGCGCTGCTCGGGCCCGAGGACGCGATAATCTCGGACGCTCTCAACCACGCGTCGATCATCGACGGCGTGAGGCTCTGCAAGGCGAAACGTTTTCGCTACGCGAACGGCGACATGGCCGATCTCGAGAAGCAGCTGCAGGCGGCCGGCGAGGCCGGCTCGCGCTTCAAGCTGATTGTGACGGACGGCGTTTTCTCGATGGACGGCATAATCGCGCCGCTCAAGGAGATATGCGATCTCGCCGACAAGTACGAGGCGCTTGTGATGGTCGACGACTCCCACGCCGTGGGCGTGCTGGGCGAGACGGGGGCCGGCTCGGTCGAGGACTGCGGCGTAACAGGCCGCGTCGACATAATCACCGGCACCTTTGGCAAGGCGCTTGGCGGCGCCTCGGGCGGATATGTGGCCGCCCGACAGGAGATCGTCGACATACTGCGCCAGAAGGCGCGGCCGTATCTCTTCTCGAACGCAGTGCCGCCGCCTGTCGCGGCCGCCTCGATCAAGGCGATAGAACTCGTGCGCACGCGCCCCGAACTGCGCGCCCGGCTGAACGCCAACGCGAAGCGCTTTCGCGAAGGCATGGCGGCGCTCGGCTTCGACCTCGTGCCCGGCCACCACCCGATCGTGCCGGTAATGCTGGGCGACGCGGCGGTGGCGGTAAGGATGAGCGAGAACCTCTACAAGAACGGCGTCTACGCGACGGGCTTCTTCTACCCGGTCGTGCCTATGGGCAAGGCTCGCATTCGCACCCAGATGTCGGCCGCGCACACGGCCGAAGACATCGATTTCGCCATAGAGGCGTTCGCCAAGAGCCGTTGATATGGCAGAGTCGCTGGCAGCGATGCTGGAAAGGGCGCAGGCTCGTCCGCGGAACCTCACCGTGGACGAGCTTGTGCGTCTGGTGACGGTCTCGGACCCCGGCGAAACGAATCTCGTGCGCGAGGCCGCGTACAGGCTGAAGTGCCGCTACAGCGGCAAGCTGGTGTCGATGCGCGGCATAATAGAGATAGGCAACGTCTGCCAAAAGGACTGCTACTACTGCGGCATAAGACGGTCCAACGCGAAATTGGAGCGCTACCGGCTGGATGCGGACGACATAGAGCGCATGGCAGAGGTCGACTACCGGCAGAACTACGCCTCGATCGTGCTTCAGGGCGGCGAACTGGAGAGCGAGGCGAACACGCTTTTTATAGAAGAGTGCCTTAGGCGCATCGCGAAGTTCAACTTGGGTGTCACGCTCTCGCTTGGCGAGCAGGAGGAGTCTGTCTACCGCCGCTGGAAGGCGGCCGGCGCGTCGCGCTACCTGCTGCGCGTGGAGACTTCGAACCCCGCGCTCTACGCCAGGCTGCACCCCGCCACGCACAGCTGGGAGCGTCGCGTAGAGTGCCTTCGCGCGCTCAGGCGGGCCGGCTACCAGGTCGGGACGGGTGTCATGAGCGCGCTGCCCGGGCAGACCGCCGAGGACCTCGCGCGCGACATACTGTTCTTCGGCGAGATGGATGTCGACATGATAGGCATGGGGCCTTACATACCCCATCCCGACACGCCCCTCGGGGCGAGCGCGCCGGCGATGCCGAACGAAGAGCGCCTGAGACTCGGGCTCAACATGATCTCGGCGGCGAGGCTGTATCTCCACGACGTGAATATAGCCGCGACAACCGCGCTGCAGGCTCTCGCGCACGACGGACGCGAAAGGGGCGTTCTCGCAGGCGCCAACGTGATGATGCCGAATGTAACCGACACCGCCTACCGCAGCCGCTACCAGCTTTACGCCGGCAAACCCTGCCTGGACGAGAATGCAAAATTATGCCGCGGATGCCTCGAAAGGCGTCTCGCGGCAATCGGTGAGTCGATAAACTGGGGCCGTCGCGGCGACAGCCCCCACTTCCTCAGGCTTCGGGCTTAGTCTTCTTGAGACCAAGGCCGCGGCAGCCCTCCTTCCACTCGCCCTTCTTCATGAGAAGATTGACGCGCTCGAAGCGCTTCAGGACATTGCGCCTGGACGTGATTTTACCGGACCCTTTAAGAGATGCATGCTGGCTCATTTTTCTTTCTTCCTTTCAGAGCGACAAAGTATATCATTTTTCGGCGGCGTTATCAACTGGGACTTCAGCAGTTTTTTCAGTTTCGGCTTTTTCCTCAGGCGGCGGGAGAATGGCCTTGAAGTCGTCCGCGACCGTCGCATTGGCCTCGCGCACGGCCTTGACGATGAACTCGTTGACGGCGGCGCGGTTCTTCTGGCGCTTCAGGCCGTCGATGACGTCCTCGCGGCGCGGCATCTCCTGGGGCTCTTCGATCTTGGCCAGAATGTGGCTCGCGCGCACCTTGCCTTCGTCCTGCTTCTTGTCGGTGAGCATGATGACATGGTAGCCGAACTGCGTCTTGACTATGTCGGAGATCTGCCCGATCTCGAGCTCGAACGCGGCCTTGTCGAACTCCGGCACCATCATGCCGTG
>JAZQBR010000114.1:0-24073 GCA_045545855.1 Kiritimatiellia bacterium
GTTGTCTGAGGTGTCGGTATTGACGGGCGATACCGTCGTATCGTGAAGTATCGCGACGCCGGCAAGCATTCCCGTTGGTGAACGGGCCGCCTGGTAGTCGGCCCCTACCGTGCCGCGTTGGCAACGGGTCCCACACACCATACCCACCCTCGCGGTTCGGGCCGCCTGGTAGTCGGCCCCTACCATGCTTCGTTGGTAACGGTTCCCACGAACATGCCCCACCCCGCCGGTAGGGGCCGACCACCGGGCGGCCCGAGTATTAGAGAATGGCAACGGCAAAATGGAGACGCGGCATTTTGCCGCGTTACCAAGGAGGTGGTTGACGCGTCTCCCACTGTGTCTCCCACCGCGTCTTCCACCGCGAAAAATCCGGACGAAACCCCTAGCCAAACGGCGACTGAAAATGGTATAATATCAGTCAGAGAGCGAGAGCGAATGAGAGGTAAATCGACAGATAGCGCCCTTGCGCGCGATATACTGGAATGGAACGTTCCAGAAGAGGTGCTTGCGGTTCTGCTGAAGGACCGCTCGACGGGCCGCAATCTCATCTGGGCGACGGACGACTATACCGCGCGTGGTAAGGTCATGGATTGGAACAGAGGCGAGCCGGTCGAATTCAGGGCGATTGCCGAAAACGGAGGTGGGCATGGGTAATAGAAACAGAAAGAAAACCGCGTCTGTCGAGGTTGTCGAAAGCGTGGAGAAAGAACTTTATGAGAACGTTCGTTCAATTCTCGCGAAAGCCCGTGCTACGGTCTATGTCGCTGCCAATGCGGAGATGGTAAAAGCGTATTGGAATGTCGGGCGAGAAATTGTCGAAAAGCAGGGCGGCGCAGATCGTGCGAAGTATGGAGATGGGTTGATCAAGAACCTATCGGTGAAGCTGACCGCCGAATTCGGGCCAGGCTATACGGGGACGAGTCTGCGCTACATGCGTCTTGTGTATCTCACCTTTCCGAATTGTCACACGCTGTGTGACAAATTGACTTGGTCGCACTATCGCCTGTTGGCGGCTGTGGATAAAAAGGCTGCCCGCGACTTCTATCTGTCCGAAGCAGTGAAGTGCAAATGGAGTGTTCGAGATTTGCAACGTCAGATAACGACAGAATTCTACGAGCGTCTCATTCACAATCATGTCGATTTGAAAACGGTTGGGAAACTGGTCAAGCGAGGGAAGGTGGATGCCAAGGACATCGTCCGCAGCCCTGCGATTTTGGAGTTCGCGGGCATTTCTCCTGTGGAGTACAAGGAAAAGGATCTTCAAGAGGGGCTTGTCAAACACCTGAGCAAGTTTATGCTGGAGCTGGGCCGCGGCTTTGCGCTTGTGCGTGAACAGTGCCCCATACAGATCGGGGACGAGACTTATCATTGCGACCTCTTGTTCTACAACTTCATTGCCCGGTGCTTTGTCCTGATTGACCTTAAAGTGGGGAAGGTGACGCCGCAGGACATCGGGCAGATGCAACTCTATAAGCATTACTACGAACGTGAAATGATGAATCCCGGCGACAATCCGCCGATAGGAATAGTTCTCGGTTCCGACAGGGACGAGGCGGTCATCCGATATACCCTCAACGAGAATGAGCGGAATCTGTTCGCGGTGAAATATCATCTACATCTTCCAACTGTCGAGGAGCTGAGCCTTGAATTGCAGCGCGAACGCGCCGCCATCGAGGAGGCCATGGCGCTTCGCGCCCTGCCGCCGCCAGAGTCGGGAAGATATTCCGCACCTCGCAAGACTTCCAAAGGGGGCAAACGATGACATTTCAATCCCACTGGCGGCCATTGCGAGTTCGTTTGAGAGCTGGCTTTTTGGTATAATGTCGCATAGAAAGCGAATGGTGAATGAGAGGCAAATCGACAGATAGCGCCCTTGCGCGCGATATACTGGAATGGAACGTTCCAGAAGAGGTGCTTGCGGTTCTGCTGAAGGACCGCTCGACGGGGCGCAATCTCATCTGGGCGACGGACGACTATTCCATAACATGTATAATCAAAGGAAGGAGAGGGATGTGATGTTTGCGTTGGTATTATGTTGCATAGAGTCTGGAAACGAATGGTTAGGACCGGCATCAACTGTAGTTGTTGCTCTTGTTGGGCTTTGTTCGGGCGTGATAATCGCTAAGTTGAGTAGTCACCTCGAATTGAAGAAAACGATTTGCCTCAGAAAAGTAGAGGTATATGAGGCAGCGATGCGTCAATTGGTACTCAAGATCAATATTTATGCGAATTTCTTGAATACTCTACGTGGCGCCGTTGACAGCTCGACATTGGAAATGCGTCTCGGGCTTATGGCTGCTGTACTTGCACAATTACCTCAAGTAGAGCAAAATGACGCAGATGTTGCCCGATTACTGTTTTACACAGACCTACCGCCATACGATAATCTTCCGCTGATATTGGAAATACCGAGATTTCTTGAGACTGTTAAAAGGATTGCCCAGAGAACACAGGGTCAGTTAACATCTGATGAACGAATAGACTTGGCGAAGAAGCTTAATGAGGCGGTTGCCCGATTTGGGCCATTAGCAGAAACCGAATACAATCAACAACAGGCGATTTTTGCCAAATTGAAAAAAGACATCACCTCGGACAAGCTGTTGCGTAAGTTGCTTCGTGCGGGTGAATGATCGTCTAAATGACAACAATGGTGTTAATGAAGGATCGCTAGGAGAAATAGTAATGGCGACAATGCGGAAAAAAGCAAAGGCATCCGAAGAGACGTTGAATTTGGATTCGATTTTGTTCAAGTGCCGTGATATTCTTCGCAAGGCGCGGAACTCGGGTTCGTTCTTCGAGAAGCGCGACTTGATGCTCACGCTTATCTTTCTTCGCTTTATCGGAGAGAAGTTCGAGGATGGCGTCGTAAAACTGCGCAAGGATCTGAAAGCACAGGGCCTTGACCCCGACAGCCCGGACATCCAGGCTGCATTTCTTGACGATCCCACATTTACGGACGGAACCTACAATCTTCTCCCAGAAGCGCGCTGGTCCACCATCATCAACACGTCGCCGTCAAGGCTCAACGTTGCGCTGGACGACGCCTTGCGCAGTATCGCGTCCAACAGTAAGCAGCTTAAGGGCTGTTTTGTGGAAGGAACCTTTACAACCCGCAATCTTGAACCGAACGACATCAAGAAGCTGGTTGACGAAATCAACAAGATCAGCCACAAGGCGTTTGGCGAAGAGAAGGATTTGATCGGGCGCGTCTATGAATACTTCCTTAAGGAGTTCGCGGTCAACGCGACCAAGGAGGAGGGCGAATACTATACGCCGCATGACGTCGTTCAGCTTATCGCCGCCTTGATCGAGCCGTTCGACGGCACGCTGTACGATCCCTGCTGCGGTTCCGGCGGAATGTTCATCCAGAGTACGGATTTGGTCAAGGCCAAGAAAGGCGACATCAGCCGCATCAACATCTACGGGCAGGAAAAGGAACCCGCGACCTATCGCCTCGCGAAAATGAATCTCGCCTTGCGCGGCATCAGCCACAATCTTGGCGGCGAAGCGGACTCTTCCTTCTCGCACGATCTGCACAAGGGGCTTTACTTCAATTACATCATGGCGAATCCGCCTTTCAACCTGAAGGGATGGTTTGACGAAAATCTGCGGAGCGATTCGCGTTGGACGGACTATGCGACACCGCCGGAAGCCAATGCGAACTATGCTTGGATATTGCACATCCTTTCCCACCTGAAACCGCTCGACGGCGTGGCCGGTTTTCTGCTGGCTAACGGCGCGCTGGGCGACAGCGACACCGTTGACATCCGCCGACAGCTCATCCAGAACGACAAGGTTGAAGCCATCGTCATTCTCCCGCGTGAACTTTTCATCACGACTGACATAAGCGTTACGCTCTGGATATTGAACCAGAATAAAAAGGGCGGCGACTATCACGGCCGGAAGTTGCGCAACCGCGAACATGAAATCTTGTTCATGGATTTACGCACATGGTCGGAGAATCCGGTCAAGAACGAAAGCAAGAAGAAAGTCCGTCTGGTGACAGAGCAGATTGAACGGGCGGCGTCCATTTACCACGCCTGGCAGGACGAGGGAACCGACGGCTCGCATTATGAAGTGCCGGAGCTGTATCGCAGTGTGGGTATGGCGGAGATAGAGAAAAACGGCTGGAGTCTCATTCCCAGCAAATACATCGAGTTTATTGACCACGATTTGGAGATTGACTTTGCCGCTGAAATGGGCCGCATCCGAAAAGAGATGAGCGAGGTTCTCGCACAGGAGAAACAGTCGCAAAAAATGCTGGTAAAGGCATTCAAGGGGATTGGATATGGCCTTGACTAAATATAGACTTGGCGACCTTATTGAAAGATCAACGGCGAACAACCATGATCTGACATATGGGTTCGACCTTATAGAGGGCGTTACCAGCGAGGGCGTCTTTGCTCCTCCTAAAGGGAATCCAATAGACGTTGATTTAAAGCCTTACAAGATCGTCGATAATGGAGCGTTTGTTTACAATCCTTCTCGGCTGGATTTAGGATCAATAGCTTATCGTACAAGCGGACTGTGTATAGTCTCGCATTTGTATATCGTTTTTTACTTGAATGAAGAGGGCAAGAAAAGAATCATGCCAGAATGGTTGTATATCTATTTCCGGCGTAACGAGTTCTATCGAGAGGTGTCTTTTCGAAACTTTGGAAGTCAGCGACCAGAGTTCAATTTCAATGACATGAGTGACATTCTCATTCCTTTGCCATCCCTTTCGGTTCAACAGAAATACGTGGATATCTACAACGCGATGGTGGCAAACCAGCAGAGTTACGAGCGTGGGCTTGACGACTTGAAGTTGTCGTTTGACTCTTTGCTGGATAGCATAAAGCATTCATCACCCACGGTGCCTGTTGGAAAGCTTTTGCGTGAAATCGATTGTAGAAATGATAATGGTACGATAAAAAATGTTCAAGGCATTAACATCGCCAAGCAGTTTATGCCGTCAGTAGCTGACACCAATGGTGTGGATTTGCGGAATTATAAGGTGGTTAGCAAGGGCCAATTTGCGTTTTCGGGCATGCAAACTGGGCGTGATGAACGTATCAGGCTTGCATTATATGAGGGAACGACACCAATTATTATTTCTCCGGCATATTCGGTTTTTGTGGTGAAAGATGAAGAGATTCTTTCTGAATACATTATGGTGTGGTTTTCGCGATCGGAAAGCGATAGACGCGGTTGGTTCATGAGCGACTCAAGCATTAGGACTAATCTTGATCTTGATCGGTTTTATGAGATTGAAATACCTGTGCCAGACATGGTCATGCAGGAATCGATTGTTGATTTGTATGCCGTCTATACAACACGACGAGAAATCCACACAAAACTTAAAGCCCAGATCAAAGACATCTGCCCGATTCTGATCAAGGGATCGTTGGAGGAGGGGAAATGAAGGAGAAAAAACAGAGCCTGAAAACTGCGGGATATATTTCGTTTCGGGCGAGAAAAGTTTCGCATGGAGGTAAGCTATGGAATCAATAAATGTCGCGGAAGTACATCTTGGCAAAACGGGCCGCAATCTACCCCTCGATATGCTTCCTTTTGAGAAGTGTAAACTTCCTCAGAACACGAAGGAGGCTCGCTGATGGATTTTATAACAATAGAAGAGATTGCCGCAAAATGGGGAATAACGCCTCGTCAGGTGCGCTCGTATTGCGCCGGCAACCGTATCGCCGGAGCGATATTAGAACATGGCGAATGGAAGATACCAGCTGACGCCGCCAAGCCAGAGCGCAAACGTCGCCGGACATTCCCCACGACGGTCCTCGGCGTTCTGGAGGCGGAGCGAAGTTCACGTATCTCCGGCGGACTTTACCATCGTCTTCAAATTGACATCACCTACAACTCGAACCACATAGAGGGAAGCCGCCTCACGCACGAGCAGACACGGTGGATATTCGAGACTAAGACGATCGGAGAGATTGGCGCGGACGTGCCAGTTGACGACATTGTCGAGACGGCAAACCACTTCCGCGCTGTCGATACGGTAATCATCAGCGCAACATCTGCCTTGACGGAAGCATACATAAAACGGCTGCATGAAATCTTGAAGAGCGGAACGAGCGACAGCCGAAAGGACTGGTTCGCCGTTGGCGAATACAAGCGGCTCGACAATGTGGTCGGGGAAATGGAAACGTGTCCCGCCAAGGACGTACACCGCGAAATGGAGAAACTGCTTGCATGGTGGAAGTCGGCCGGAAAGACGTTTGAAAATCTGCTGGACCTCCATGTGCGGTTTGAGCAGATCCATCCGTTCCAGGACGGCAATGGCCGCGTCGGGAGGCTGATTCTCCTCAAGGAATGCCTCAAGTACAACATCACGCCATTCGTGATTGCGGAGAATTTCAAGCAGTTCTACTATTTGGGGCTTCAGGACTGGCGGCATGGCAGACGTGCGCGTCTTATGGATACCTGTCGCACCGGGCAGGATGTGTTCATCCTCGGACTGCGACAGTTCGGGCATGCGAAACTCGCGGAGAAGGCAGAGGCCGAGCAGAAGACATCCGAAAGACGGGAGGCGAAATGAAGGGGCTGAAAAACTACAACGGTCGCTACTGCGAATCTGACTATGAAAATGCCTTCATAAGTTTCTTGGAGGCGGAAGGCTGGCAGTATCTTGCCGGGGACAGCATGACGCGCAGTTCCCTGCAGGAGGTGCTTTATGTCGACGACCTTGAACAGTTTTTGCACAAGACCAACCACGACTTGACAACGGACGAAGTCCGGCAGATACGAGAGAATGTCCGCCTTGCGGGTGCGGTGAGCGACTTCGCCACATTGCACAAGGTCTATAAATGGATGGTCGATGGCATCCAGTTTACGCCGAAGAGCGGTATCGCCCGCATGGTCGATCTGATTGATTTCAAGAACGATCCGTTGAAGAACAACATCTTCCGCGTCGTCAACCAGTTTACGGTCGAGTACACGAACAACGGACAAATCGAGAACAGGCGGCCGGATGTCCTCCTCTACGTCAACGGGTTGCCGTTGTGCGTGGTCGAGCTCAAGAATCCGGCCGATGCGCGTGCGACGATTTTCGCCGCCTGGGAGCAGATTAACATTCGCTACTGGCGGGATATTCCGCATCTGCTTCACTACTGTCCGCTCGCATGCATATCCGACGGAGTGAAAACCAGGCTTGGAACGGTACGCACGCCATACGAGCACTTCTATGCCTGGCGTCGCGTCAATGACGGCGACAAGGTTTCAACGTTGCCGTTTGAGGAGACTGCAACGATGGTCAAGGGCGTCTATAGCCCGATGCGGTTTCTTGAGATATTCAGGGACTACATCTATTTCCAAGATCGTGACTACGACAGCGATGAAGTGGAAATCGTCTGCCGGTATCCGCAGTTCTTCGCCGCCCGTTTGCTTCGCGAGAGCATTGTAAAATCCGTTCAGAAGAAAAGCGGGAAAGGCGGGACGTATTTCGGGGCCACGGGGTGTGGCAAGACATATACGATGGCATTTTTGGCGCGGCAGCTTGCCCTGCGGTGCGGTCACGTGAAGGAAATAGGTTCGCCGACGATTGTCATGATCGTTGACCGCGACGATCTGCAAAAGCAGGGTGCGAAGCTCTTTACCAAGAGCACGGAATTCCTGAACCTTGGCGAAGTCAGCGTCGTGCCGAGCCGGAAGAAACTGCGTCAGGAATTGAGTGCGCGCGAAAGCGGCGGCTTCTACATCTGCACCATACAGAAGTTCTGCGACCGGGAGGACGACAAGATCGGATTGATCAACGACCGGGCGAATATCATTTGCTTCTCTGACGAGGCTCATCGGACGCAGCTTGAGAATTCCAAGAAAATCAAGTTCAGCAAAGATGCTGACGCAAACATGCGGGCGATGATATCAAAGCCATACGCAAAGGTGCTCCGCGAGGCGTTTCCAAACGCTACTTTTGTAGGTTTTACCGGCACTCCGATAGCCGAAACCTACCAGACGTTTGGCGACGAGATCGACCGCTATACGATGGACCAGGCCGTTGCCGACGGGTTGACGGTGTCTATCAAGTACCATCCGCGTATTGCGAAAGTCCTTTTGGACAGTGAGAAGGTTCGGCAGATCGAAGCGTACTATGCCAAGTGCGCAGAAGACGGGGCGACGCAAGAGGATGTCGAAGCCAGCAAGAAGGCGATGAGTTCGATGGAGGTCATCATCGGGGAGCCGTCGCGGTTGGAGCGCCTCGCAACGGATATCCACGATCATTACATCGCCGCCTGCGCCAACGACCCAAAACGGGTGCAGAAGGCAATGATTGTATGCTCCAACAGGAAAATCGCTTATGCGTTGCTAAAGAAATTCGAGTCCAAATATCCGGAATGGTTTTTGGCGAAGAAAACCGCAGAAGATGTCGATGTCACTGCGGAAGAACTGCGTAAGCTGAAGCCAATGCCGTTTATGGCTATGGTGGCCAGCGTCGGCAGCAATGACCCGTCTGACATGTACAATTATCTTGGCGGCGTCAAGAACGACAGGCGGTCCAGCGAGCTTGACGCGATGTTCAAGGAAGAGAAGTCAAACTTCCGCATTGTAATCGTGGTGGACATGTGGATCACGGGATTCGACGTGCCGTCGTTGACTTACATGTACAACGACAAGCCGCTTAAAAAGCACATGCTGATTCAGACCGTCAGCCGCGTCAACAGAAAGTATCCCGGGAAGGATTACGGCCTGATTGTCGATTACATCGGCATTCGTGACAACATGCGCGAGGCGATGAAGCTTTACGGAGGCGAAGCCTCGGTGGCGCCTTCGGCTGATGACGTTGAACAGGCGACTGGCATATTCAGGGGAGAACTCGCTATCCTGAAAAAACTGTTTTCCGGATACGATCTGCAGCCGTTTCTTGATCCGGACAAAGCCCCTATTGAAAGGTACACGTTGTTGGCTAAAGCGGCGGAATACGTGTTTGTCTCGACAGAGGAGCTTTCGACCGAAAGCAAGGGCGGCAAGAACGTTCAAAAGGTCTCGTTCAAAACTTATTTTCTGAAAACGGTAATGAGAATGAGGACGGCGTATGATATATGTCAGCCGTCGGGCGAGCTGAAAGAGGATGAATCTGCGTTGGCTCAATGTTTCATGGCGATTGCCGGATTCGTACGCAAGATGAGCGGTACAAGTGAGGTCGACGCCGATACAATGAATCGCCATGTCGCGCAGATGGTTGAAGACGCCTTGAAATACAACAAGGTCGAGAGCATCCTTGAAAGCGGCGAGGAAGAGGATATTTTCAGTCCCGAATATTTTGAAAAGCTTTCTTCCGTGAAAATGCCGGCCTCTAAACTAGAATTGCTCATCAAGATGCTTCGCAAGCAGATTACGGAGTACGGCAAGACAAATCAAATGGCGGCGAAACGCTTTCAGGAGATGTTGGAAGAAACGATCAAGCAATACCACGAACGGCGCAAGCATCTCACGGCAGAAGAGGCGGGCGAGGCGCAGGAGGAAACCTCTGAAGAGATTATAAGAAGCGCGACGGAACAGGCGCTTAAAATCCTACAAGAAATGAAGGCTGACCGTGAGAGCTTTCGCAAGATCGGGTTGACTTTTGAGGAAAAGGCGTTTTACGATATTTTGGTGGCTCTTCGAGATCAATACAATTTTGAATACGGTGAAGACAAAATCGTCGATGGCTTGAGCGTGAATGAGAAATGCAGAGGACTTGCGAAGAAGATTAAGGAAATCATCGACACAAAATCTTCGTTTGCCGACTGGCTCAACAACCAGATTGTGCGCGATCAGCTCAAATTTGACATCAAGATATGCCTGGTAAAGAACGGCTATCCGCCGCAGTACAGCCCAGAAGTGTTCCGCAAGGTGATGGAGCAGGTAGACAACTTCAAGGGGCACGAGCAACGCGAAACGGATGATTCGTATTTGGAGACCGCGAATAAAACTGACGCATTCGCGGGTTATGTGGCAAAGGAGGACAAGACTGGTGGCTACAAAACAGTATAACCTCCCCGAGGATGAGCGCCCGCGCGAAAAACTCATCAGAGACCCGAGCGGCAAGTCGCTCTCCGATGCCGAGTTCATTGCGATTCTGCTCAACACCGGCACGGTGGGTTGCCCTGTTTCGGAACTGGCGCACCGTTTATTGTGCGCATTCCCGTCGATGGAGGAGTTTATCAACTCCGACTGGCAGGCGATGAAGACGCGCGTTGCGGAGTGGAACGAGAAACATCCGGAGAATCCGATAAAAGGCGCGGCGGATGCGAAGCTCTTGCGGCTCGCGGCTGCGTTCCAATTCGTGCGGCGGGTGCAATCCCGTATCTCGGAGGACGATTTTCGCACTGCCAATGCTGGAAGTGCTTCCGGCGCCGCAACGCTCTTCCGCCGCATATTGACTGCATCGCCGGAGAAAGAGCATTTCTTCGTCCTTCCCGTGAACAGTGATCTAAGGCCTCTCTGCGAGCCAATAGACATCTCGCAAGGGTCTGTCAGCAAGGCGCCGGTCCATCCGAGGGACGTGTTTTGCGAGGCTGTAAGGTACCGGGCCTACGCGATACTCGTGGCGCACAATCATCCGACTGGCGATCTTGAACCCAGCGCGGAGGATATTGAAGTCACCAAGCGCTTGATCGAGACGGGACGGCTTCTTGGAATCAAGGTCATCGATCATCTCATCCTCGGCTCGCCCCAATCGGCAAACGGCCAGGGCTTCATTTCAATCAGAAAAATTGGATCGGTCGAGTTCTGAAAACAAAGATAAGGAGATCATCATGTCAGACATCAATATCCGGCTTTATCCACCCCGAATCCGCTTACGTCACCAAAGCCATTCGTACCCTCGATGCCTCCCGAGGCAAATCGACGCCCAACTCTACGCGAAATACGGCCTCACCGAAGCCGAGCAGAAGTTCATCGAATCAATGATTAAACCGATGTAGCCTAGCGGCACTTTCCGCGGCAGTTTGAATTTCTAATGAAAGGAGAAATATGAAGCAATATGTTAAGGTGATGTTGGGGCGTAAAAGCTGTATGGCGGACAAGTGCCATGCGGATGGATTTATCGGCGCGGGATTCCTCTCAAAAGTCGATTTTTCGAAAAATCTTTATGATGAGTGGCGAGAATTCAACAAGAAGTATATCCCGGTCTATTTGAAGGAATGTCCGGGGAAGAGTAGGGTCGCGGCGGGTTTAAGCTGCGGTTATCTTTGGACGGTTTGCAAAGGGCTTCGGACTGGTGATGTTGTCCTTTCGCCGACAGGGAACAAGGGTGAACTGTACGTTGGCGAGGTAATCGGTGACTATTATTACGTGAAGGGCAACGACTTTCCGCACCGTCGTAAGGTTAAATGGTACAACGTCATCCTTCATCGCGAAGACATGAGTGAAGATCTCCAGCATTCCTCTGGAGCAATTGGAACCTGTGCAGATCTTTCAAAATATGCACAGGAGATCGAGAAGCTAATCGGCACGAACGCGCCTGTTCGAGTCATGACGAATGATCCGGACATCGAGGACCCGAGTGTCTTTGCGATGGAGAAGTATCTCGAAGAGTTCCTTGTTTCGAATTGGAAGAATACCGACCTTGGCAAGAAATACGATATCTTCAGCGACGAGGGCGAGACGATAGGAGAGCAGTACCCGACCGATACGGGGCCCATTGACATACTGGCCATCAGCAAAGACCGCAAGACAGTACTTGTCATTGAACTTAAGCGAGGCCAGGCCTCTGATCGCGTCGTCGGTCAGATCCATCGCTACATGGGTTACGTGAAGGATGAAGTCCTCGAAAAAGGACAGAAGTTGAAGGGTTTAATCATCGGTCTTAAACCTGATCAAGGTCTCAAGCGGGCGCTTTCTATGTGTCCTGATATCGAATTCCGCCGTTACAAAGTCGACTTCAAGTTGCTAAAGGATTGAGAAGGTTGAATGGATGAGACGCCTGGGGACTAGAGTGACAGACCAAATTGGCGGAGTAGGTGTTGTGGAGTAGAGACTATGGCGATGCCGCAGAGAGACGATCCTCCTTCGCGCTGCGCGCTACGGAGGACAAGTACGATAGAGGCGATCAAGCGACTTGAGCCGCCTTCGCGCGTGCGCTACGGCGGGCCAGGCGCCTTGCTCGAGTATGCCGTCATGCATGATGATGAGAAAGAGGCCGAGCGCATCCGCGAAGAGTTGCGCAAGCTGACGGAATCGGTTTGACGGCAGATGAACGTGGCAGTGTGGTATAATCTTAAAGAAGGTGCAAGGAGCGAAGATGCAAACGAGAAAAACAAAAGTGGATAAAAAGGTTGCAACTAAAAGTCTGTCGGCAGAAGTTGCGCCGACATACGATGCATTGGTTTCGGCTATCGAAAGTCTTGTCCGGGACGCACGTACCGGATTGAAGGCTGCACTGAACACAATAATGCTTCAGGCCTACTGGCGGACGGGCGAGTATATTGTGGAGTATGAGCAGCATGGACGCGACCGAGCCGTTTACGGCGATGGATTGATGCGACGGCTCGCCCATGACCTGACATTGAGATTGGGAAGGGGTTTCGCACACTCGAACTTGAATTACATGCGCAAGTTCTACCTTGTCTCGCAAAAAATCCAGACGTCTGGATTTTTGACATGGAGCCAGTATCTGGAGATTCTTCGTGCCGACGATCCGCTTGGAATCGCATTTTACGCGAAGGAGTGCGAGAATTCGAAATGGAAGCCACGCATGCAATCTTTTTCCAAGCCCATCATCGACGAGATCGACGAATTGCTGGCGAAGCATTACGGCTTTACGGAAGAGGAACTGGACTTCATCATCAACTACGACATCAAATACCGTATGGGCGACAAGCTCAACGACGCGGAGTGCAAGGAGAAAACGATGAGCACTCTCAAAATCAGCAAGCCTTCGGATGTGCCAACGGCGCTCGACCTTGTGAAAGAGGAGATCGACAAGGAGTCGCGGCGCATTTTCTCCGCTGGCGGCGATGCTTTCTGCGTTTGCCGAGATTGCAGGCGGTTGGTTTGTGAAGACGCATTCCGGCACTGCGGCCAAGATCAGCTACATAAAGCGAATCGCCAAAGCCCTGAAGGTCAAGCTTGTGGTGGCGAAGGTGTGATGGCTTGGATCACGGCGGCATAGGAGATGATATTATGACGAAACGGAAGAACACACTGAATCCGAAAGTGTCAATCGGCGGAACCGACGAGGTTGCGCTCATTTCATCGAAGTTATATCGCAGTTGGATTTCGGAACTCAAAAAGCGGTATCGCGCCACGCAGATTAAAGCGGCGATAGCCGTCAATTCCGCCTTGTTGGAATTCTATTGGAATCTCGGCAAGGACATAAGCGAGAAGTATGCCGCGACGCAGTATTACGGCAGTCGTTTTTTTGAGACGGTTAGCAAGGATCTTACCGATTCCATTCCAAATCCCCGCGGACTTTCTGTCGTGAACATCCGCTATTGCCAACGGTTCTACGAATTTTACCGCAGCGAACGAAATCTTCCACAACTTGTGGAAGAATTAGTAAAAGTCCCGTGGGGACATCACCGTCTTCTTATGGATAAGTGCAAAGGCGATTCACGTATGGCGGTTTTCTATGTACGGGAAACTCTTGCCAACGAGTGGAGCCGTGCGCAGTTGGAGGATGCCGTCGAGTCCTGTCTCTATTCGCGAAAAAGCAAGGCACTGGATAATTTCACTGAACGTTTGCCGGAAGGCGAAGGACGGCTTGTTCGTGAATTGGTGAAGAGTCCGTATGTCTTTGGATTTACCGAGACCGTGGATGCGGAGAATGAACGCGAGGTCGAGAAAGCGCTTGTTCGAAATATCACGCGAACGCTGACAGAACTTGGCGGTGGCTTCGCGTATGTCGGACATCAGGTGCGGGTTCCGGTAGGCGAGGAGGAGTTCTTCCCGGATTTGATTTTCTATCACCTTGCGCTGCGTCGTTATTTCGTCATCGAGTTGAAGACACGCAAGTTCAAGCCCGCCGATCTTGGACAACTGCGGTTTTACATGACTTGTGTCGATAAACAGATCAAGCACGAGTGGGATGGTCCGACGGTTGGTCTGGTCCTTTGCAAGTCGCGGGATAAGACCGTGGTCGAATACGCGCTTTCCGATGAAGACCGTCCGGTAGGCGTCGCCCAGTATAAGCTCATGAAGGTTCCTCCCGAAGAACTGCGTATTGCTGCGGCATCAATCGCCCGCTTGACTGCGGTTGTTGACGAGACTTACGAAGAATCTGGTGCAGGCGGCGGAGAGAAGAAATAATGGCAAGCCGGTATTCATCAATTTTTGAAAGGGGCAAATGCCAATGAAAAAAAGCGAGTTCAGAGTATGCGATATCTACGCCGCGAGGATTGCGGCGCTGAGGCCGTTTCCGAAGGAGACGTTGAAGTCGTTGCGCGAATACTACCGCGTAGGACTCACCTACACGAGCAACGCCCTTGAGGGCAACTCGCTCACCGAGAGCGAGACGAAAGTCGTCATCGAGGACGGACTCACCATCGGCGGCAAACCGCTGAAGGACGTTTACGAGGCGACGGGCCACGCGAAGGCATACGACTTTCTCTATAAGCTGACGAAGGCCGAGCCGGTTGCGGAGGATGACATCCTCAAAATCCATCGTCTATTCTACGGACAAATCGACAAGGACAATGCCGGCGTGTGGCGGAAAGTCCGGGTCTTCATTTCCGGTTCGCACCGCGTCTTGCCTGCGCCGGAGAAGGTGCCTGCACTGATGGCGGAATTTGTCCGATGGATGGCGGCCAGCGAGGGGCGGTTGCATCCTGTCGAGTTTGCCGCGCTTGTCCACCAGAAGTTCGTTTACATTCATCCCTTTGTGGACGGGAACGGCCGCGTCGCCAGGCTTTTGATGAACCTTGCTTTGCTCAGGGCCGGTTGGTCGCTTGCAATCATTCCGCCAATCTGCCGTCATGAGTACATTGCGACGCTGGACAAGGCCGGACGGACTCCCGCGCCGTTCGTGCGATTTATTCGCGATCGCGTCTGCGAGACGCAGAAGGAGCTTCTGCGAATGATGGGGCAATCCATCGCATTAGATGATGAGGGAGTAAAACGTGCAAATGATGAGGGAGTAAATGAGGGAGTAAACGCACTTTTAGACGTGATCGCGACCTACCCCGGGAAACGGGCGAATGAACTGGCAACCTTGATTGGGAAAAGCGTGCAGACTGTTGAACGATATGTACGGACATTGAAGGATTCCGGCAAGATTGAGTTCCGCGGCGCACCGAAAAACGGCGGTTATTTTGCAATCTGACATGACAGCGAACCTCCAGATGATCGGCAATGCGGCGCTACTCGACCTCCCGGACAAGGTGGCGTTCCTTTCGTCGCGGCGAATTTCGGCCGCCGACGTGCTGAAGTGCTACGAGTGGGCGGAGAAGATTCGCGATACAGCCCAGTGCGTCATCAGCGGATTCCAGAGTCCGCTGGAAAAGGACGTGCTCAAGTTCCTTCTTCGCGGCAGGGTGCCGATCATCCTCGTCCTTGCCCGTTCGCTGTGGAAAACCGTACCAGATGAGTTGCGCGATCCCGTCGGTCATGGTCGCCTCCTGATCGTTTCGCCTGTTTCCGCTACCCGTGCTTCCGCCGCTACCGCCACCGCCCGCAACCGCTGGATTCTCGCCAACTGCACGTCCCTCGTCCTTGGCTCGCTCGATCCCGACGGAAGTCTTGCATGGCTCGTTGCTTCTTTCCCTCGTGGTCACGTTACACGCTTACAGGAGAGGCGAGAGGAACAGACCCCATTGATGGAATAGAAAGGATGGAGTAGAGACTATGGCGATGCCGCAGAGAGACGATCCTCCTTCGCGCTGCGCGCTACGGAGGACAAGTACGATAGAGGCGATCAAGCGATTTGAGCCGCCTTCGCGCGTGCGCTACGGCGGGCCAGGCGCCTTGCTCGAGTATGCCGTCATGCATGATGATGAGAAAGAGGCCGAGCGCATCCGCGAAGAGCTGCGCAGGCTGACGGATGAAGTTTGACGGCAGATGGCGTTTGAAGAGCGCGGCAGTGTGGTATAATCTTCTGAAAAGGTACAGCAATGAAGAAAGAGACACAAACGATAGAGTTCAAGCAGTCGTGGCACGACGAGTATCTTGAGTGGATTTGCGGGTATGCGAACGCATACGGCGGGACGCTCTACATTGGACGCACCGATGACGGCGCGCCCATTGGCGTTGCCAAGGCCAAGTCGCTCATGGAGTCTATTCCGTGCAAGATCACGGCAGGATGCAAAGAGTACGGTGGACCGCGCCCAAGTTATAAGATAGGTGAAAGCGGTGTTATGGTGCTGTGCAAGGCGTGCCCCGCATATCTGGAATTGAAAAACGCAGGAATTGAACAGCTACCGCGTACTACCCAAACAACTACCCAAAGCACTACCCAGACAACTGCCCAAAAGATTTTGGCGATAATCAAGGCGAATCCAAATGTCTCTAGGTCTGCCTTGTCACGGGAAATCGGATTGTCGCCAGACGGAATCAAGTGGCATCTCCAAAAGCTGAAGGAAGGTAATGCGATCCGGCGCGTTGGCCCAAAATACGGCGGCCATTGGGAAGTCGTTGAATAATGGACGGACAGACCTCATTGTTGGAGTGGAAATGGTGGAGTAGAGACTATGGCTATGCCGCAGAGAGACGATACGATAGAGGCGTTCTTGGCGATATGATGGAGCGTATCGACACCGCACCCGATACCGTTGTGTCGCGGGCGGGCGCTCAACAGCCTTGTCTCGTCGCGTCTTATCTGCCAAAACCGCACCGAGTACAAGTTCTCAAATCCATTCTTCAGGGAATGGCTCAAGGTCAATGCATGAGAGATACGCAAGATGGAGCCGATTTATGAAACGAGATATTATTTGCGGAGATTAAATGGTGGACTGTACAAGGAATCTAACCCAAAAACAAGGAGCGCATGATGAAGGTTGATGGATTGGATCGCAATGTGAAACGAACCCGACTGGTCTGGATCGTTGACTGTCTATGTGCCGTATTGCTGATTAGCATGACGGTCTGGGTGGCGTGTCGCTATGCCGCATTGCCCGATAGAATTCCGACTCACTATGGCGCGGACGGCGTCATTAACGGATATAGCGGCAAGAGTATGATTTGGGTGTTGCTGGCTATTACGTGGTTCATCGTTGGCTTGTTGTCGGTTGCGGAACTGTTTCCAAAATACTGGAACATCCCTTTCAAGGTTACGAAGGAGAATCAGGCGCGGGTACTGACAATTGCATGGCACATGCTCAGCACCACAAAGTTGATTATTACGGGAGTCTTTGCCTATCTGACAATCAAGGGTACGCAGGGAGGAAATCTGTCTGCGTATTTTGCGCCAATATTTATTAGCGCAATTTCTTTGAATTCGTTGTATTGGGTTGTCAGACTGGTCTTGAACCGAAAGTGAAGATCCGTTTAGATGCTGTTTAGCCGCAAAGAACGCAAAGGACGCAAAGAGTTAAAGGAGTCGATGACGACATCGCGTTCGAGCGGTCCGACGGAAGATTTCAAGGTAGAAGAAGAATCGGTCAAGACAAGTAGGTTAAGATATGAGCAAAGAAAGACCAACCGCGATAGAGGTGCGCGGAGCAAAGAAAAACAACCTCAAGAACATCGACGTCGACATTCCGCTCGGGAAGATCGTCGGCGTCGCGGGCGTTTCGGGAAGCGGAAAGTCGTCTCTCGCGCTGGGCATCGTCTATGCCGAGGGATCGCGCCGCTACCTCGAATCGCTCTCCACCTACACCCGCCGGCGCATGACGCAGGCGGAACGCGCGGAAGTGGACGACGTGCGCTACGTGCCGGCCGCGCTCGCGCTTCGGCAGCGTCCGGGCGTCCCAGGCATCCGCTCCACGTTCGGCACCTCGACGGAACTTCTGAACTCGCTCCGTCTCATGTACTCGCGCCTCGCGTCGCACCGCTGCCCAAACGGACACTACCTCGCACCGTCGCTGGACGTCGCGGCGGAACGCGAGCTCGTCTGCCCCGAATGCGGCGCGCGTTTCTTCGCGCCCGGCGCGGAGGAGCTCGCCTTCAATTCGCAGGGCGCGTGCAAGCGGTGCGACGGAACGGGCGTCGTGCGGGAAGTCGATATGGATACGATCATCCCCGACGATTCGCTCACGATCGACGAAGGCGCCGTCGCGCCGTGGCAGTCGCTCATGTGGTCTCTCATGAAGGACATCGCGCGCGACCATCTCGGCGTCAGGACGGACGTGCCGTGGCGCGACCTCACCGACCGCGAGCGCGACATCGTCCTTCACGCGCCGCCGGAAAAGCACCACATGGTCTATCAGATCAAGAAGGACGGACGCTCCGGCGAAATGGACTTTACCTTCTTCAACGCCGTCAACACCGTCGAAAACGCGCTCAAGAACGTAAAGGACGAGAAGGGCATGAAGCGCGTCGCGAAGTTCCTTAAGGAAGGCCCCTGCCCCGACTGCGGCGGCACGCGCCTCTCGGAACGCGCCCGCGCGCCGCTTCTGCGCGGCATTCCGCTCGACAAGGCGTGCGAAATGACGCTCGCCGAGGCGGAAGAATGGGTGCGCGGCGTTCCCGCGTCCCTGCCGAAGCCGATGCGTCCGATGGCGGAGCGCATCTGCGAAGCGTTTCACGATACGTCGCGCCGGCTGATCGAACTCGGCCTTTCGTATCTCTCGCTCGACCGTGCCGCATCGACGCTCTCCACCGGTGAGCGTCAGCGCATGCAGCTCGCCCGCGCCGTCAGAAACCGAACGACGGGAGTCCTGTACGTCCTCGACGAGCCGTCCATCGGGCTCCATCCGTCGAATCTGGAAGGGCTGACGGGCGTGATGGACGACCTTGTCGCTGACGGCAATTCGGTTCTGCTCGTCGACCACGACACGCAGGTGCTCGCACATGCCGACTGGATCGTGGAGCTCGGTCCGGAGGCTGGTGCGAAGGGCGGACGCCTTGTCGCGGAGGGAACGGTGAAAGAGATCGCGAAGAATCCCAAATCGCAGATCGGGCCATTTTTAGCCACAAAGAACACAAAGAGCGCAAAGGACGGGAGAGACAAAAAGGACGCAAGGGACAAACTCCGCGCCTCCGCATCTCCGCGTGAGATAAAACTCTCCACTTCGGCGATCCACACCGTTCACCCCCTTGCGGTGTCGTTTCCGAAGGGCAAGCTCTCGGTCGTGACGGGCGTTTCGGGAAGCGGCAAGACGACGCTGATTCTCGAGAGCCTCGTGCCTGGAATTGCCGCGCAGATCGGGAAACACGCGCTCCCCGCGCACGTCCGCGCGCTTTCTGCGCCTGGCATCGCGCAGGTGAAGCTTATCGACGCGACGCCGATCGGCATCAACATCCGCTCAACGGTCGCGACGTACGCGAACGTCCATGACGAACTCCGCAAGATCTACGCCCGCACGGCGGACGCGAAGGAGCGCGGCTACAAGGCGGGCGACTTCTCGTACAATACGGGTGCGCTGCGCTGCCCGACCTGCGACGGTACGGGCGAGATCAACCTCGACGTCCAGTTCCTGCCGGATGTCGATATTCCCTGCCCCGACTGCCGCGGTGCGCGCTACGCGAAGGCGGCGTTCGCCGTCAAGCGCAAGGGCGTGTCGCTTCCCGAGCTGATGGCGATGAGCGTCGACGAGGCGCTTGTATCCTGCGCGGACTTGCCCATCATCAAGAGCCGTCTTCAGACGCCCCACGACATCGGGCTCGGCTATCTCACGCTGGGCGAGGAAACGCCGGGGCTTTCCGGCGGCGAGGCGCAGCGGCTCAAGCTCGCGAGCGAGATGGGGCGCGGACAGGGAGACACGGTTTTCGTCTTCGACGAGCCGACGATCGGACTTCATCCACTCGACGTGCGCACGCTGATGGAGGTGTTCCGTCATCTGATCGGCAACGGCGCCACCGTGATCGTGATCGAACACGACCTCGACGTCATCCGCGCGGCGGACTGGATCGTCGACATGGGACCGGGCGGCGGCAAGGACGGCGGCCGAATCGTCGCCGTCGGAACGCCATCCGAAATCAAATCCTGCCCCCAAAGCGTAACCGGGCGGTACTTGTGAGAGCTTTGCGTCTTTTGCGTTCTTTGCGGCAAAAAGAATCATAAAACCATGAAAAAGAAAATCCGCTGTCCATACTTCGAGCTGAACGACCTTGAGCGCGCGTACCACGACAAGGAGTGGGGGACGCCGTGCCGGAACGACCGCAAACTCTTCGAGTACCTGATGTACGAGGTTCTGCAGTGCGGCCTGAGCTGGGACACGATCATCCAGAAGCGCGCGGCGTTCCGCGTCGCGTTCGAGCGGTTCGACTTCGAGAAGATCGCCCGCTACGGCGCACGCGACATCGCGCGCATCCTCGACGTGCCGGGCATGATCCGCTCGCGGCGCAAGATCGAGGCCATCATCCACGACGCGAGGCGCTTCATCGCGCTCCGTCGCGAATGCGGCACGTTCTCGAAATGGCTCTGGGCGTTCACGGACGGCAAGACGCTGTTCAATCCCGACAACGCGAAATCCGACGACTGGACCGCCCCGGCGCGCACGGAGCTCTCCGACCGCATCGCCGCCGAACTCAAGGCGCGCGGCTTCAAGTTCCTCGGTTCGGTGACCGTCTATGCGTACATGCAGTCCGTCGGGCTAGTCAACGACCACGCCCGGTTCTGCTTCCGCTACAAGGAACTCGCCCGCACACCGGAAGCGGAATGAATGGTATAATATGCGGGTGAACTTGAAAGAAGAGCCGGTTCTGAGCATTGCCGGTGCTCTGGGCATCACGTCGCCGAATATGGGTCTGGCGGCTGGAGTGCAGGGGATCGTGCCATGGCAAGTGCCTCGGTTCCAGCACGACATGGGTAGGCGATTTGAAGGAGAAAAAGGAATATGTTTCCGCTGCTGAAATACACGGCCGAGGAGGTCGATGAAATACTACGCGAAGGTGACGCCCGAACCTACGGGGAGAGACCCCACGAAGCGGAGAGATAATAGCGGTTATTGAATTAATTTGCCGCTGAATCTTCACTTTTTGCCGATAGTGGACAGCGTGTTCAAAAGTGAGAAAACAGTTGCCGACCCCATAGACGCCCTGAACAATGGAGACGCGGCATCTTGCCGCGTTGAGTGGGGGAGGTTAACGCGGCTGGAAGCCGCGTCTCCCACCGTTAAAAATTGGTGAAAGGACAAGGTAAATGTCCATAGTTTAGGGGCATTTACCATGGGGTGGGCATTGGCCTATTGCGGTCGGGCGGCAATTATGCTATAATACCGCCATGACAATGAAATTGAAGTATTTCTGCCTAGCGGCGCTGGCGTCGGCGACGGCGCTGGCGGCAAGTCCCGTGACGAATCCCGGGCCCGGGTCGCGGTATGCAACAGACGCCTATCCGGGCTTCGATCGAGAGGAGAACATAATCGCGCAGTCGAAGAAGACGCCCGGGTTCATAAAGTGGTGGAGCGGGCCGAAGTATGACAATCCGCCGGAGCAGCTCGTTTATGCGCGAGCGTGCGCGGCAGAAGGCTCGTGGGGCAAGGCCTGCCGGGCGTACAACGCGCTGGTGGCCGAGTGGCCCGCTTCGACCGAGGCGCCAATCGCCCAGGAGGAACTCGCCGACCTCTATTACGGCAAGATTTTCGAGTACGAGCAAGCGCTCGAGGAGTACAAGTATCTCGCCGACTTCTATTCGTCGCAGTGCGACTACGACGCGGTGACGAAGAAGATGTACGACACCGCCCGCGCCATGCGCGAGCGGGGCAAGAGAATCGTGTTCTTTCGCTTTGCGAACACGACAGACGTGCGGCGCGCGTTCGAGTCTGTGGTCGTGCACGCGCCGGGGGCAGCGTTCGCGCCGCGGGCGATGCTGACGGTGGCGGAGCTGCGCGAAGAAGACGGCGAGGACGAGAAGGCGGTGGAGGTCTACGAGAATCTGCGAAGCCTTTATCCGAAAACGAAAGAGGCGTCGACCGCGCTGTACAAAGAGGCCGAGACGCGCATGAGAATACTGCGCGAGCACGAGTACAACCGCGCGCGCTGCCTTGACACGATGGCGTTCATGAAGATGGCGCTTATAGCCGATACGACGGGCGAGTATCGCGACTCGTTCTCGGCGTGGCGCGACGAGGCCAACGCGCTCATGGAGGACGAAGCGTACGCGGCGGCGAAGTTCTATGATTCGAAGACGCGCACGCGCCGCAGCGCGATCAGCGCGTACGAGCGGTTTTTGAGGGAGTTCCCGACAAGCGAGAGGTCCGACGAGGTGCGCGAGCGCCTGGCGGTGTTAAAGGCGGAAGGAGGCGCGAAATGAGGCGGGCGGCTGTTTTGGCGGCGCTCGCGCTCGCGGCGGGGTGCGCGTCGTACACATGGCAGCCGCAGGTACCGGCCGAGGTGCGCACCGTAGCGGTGCCGACTTTCCGCAACGAGAGCGAGGTTACAGAGCTTGGCGACATAGTCGCGCGGCAGGTGCTGAGGGAGTTCCAGCGCGAGGGGACGTACCGCATCGCGCGGCTTGACGAGTGTGCGCTGGAGGTGCAGGGCGTGGTGAAGACGGCGGGTTCGTCGACGACGGCGTACGACCGGCGGACGAACGCGCGCAACCGCGACGCCAGGTTCACGGCGACGGCCTTGGTGAGTTTCATTGACAAGTCGAGCGGGCGCGTGCTGGCCGACAACCGCGTCTACACGGCGCAGACGACATTTTTTGCCGGCGCCGACGTGCTTACGGGCGAGCGGGACGCCTCAGGGCGGCTCGCCGAGGATCTGGCACGCCAGATAGTCGACGACGCGCTTTCACTCAACTGGCAAGACGGGAGAGAAGAGAAATGAACGATGTGCATGCCGTAATAGAGCTTAGGATAACGCCGCAGCGGGAGATAGGCTTCGGCAAGATCGCCGAGCGCGTCGCAAAGTACGAACAGGTCGAGGCGTGCTTTCTGATGTCGGGAGCGTACGACCTTTTGGTGTTCGTGAAAGGCGACAGCCTGCAGGACGTCGCGCAGTTTGTCGCGCAGGATCTGTCGACAATCGACGGGGTGCTCTCGACGGCGACGCATTTCATGCTGAAGACCTACAAGGCGCGCGGTGTTCTGGACTTCGGCACCGAGGACGGCAGGCTCGCAGTGACGCCCTGACACCGGGCGGCGCGGCAGAACACTACAGGCTTAAAATCGAAGGAGGCAAAAGATGGCAGTAGACTTGGCGCAGAAGGCGCAGAACTTCACCAACCGCGGGCGGCAGGCCCTGGAGTCGGGGCGGTATGAACTCGCCGTGGACATGCTAATGGAGGCGGTGTCGGCCGCGCCGGACGTTCTCGAGACGCGCAAGCTCCTGAGGGCGGCGCAGATCGCGAACTTTCGCAAGAACGGCAAGGCGGGCTTCGGCGCGAAGCTGGGCTATATGATGGACCGCCAGAAAATCATGGGGCTGGTGAAGAAAGGCCAGGGGGTCGAGGCGATGGCCGAGGCCGAGAAGCTGTTGTGCAAGAATCCGCTCGACGCCGACAACATCGAGGCGGCGGTCAAGGCGGCCGAGGCGGCCGGCAAGACCGACCACGCGGCCATATCAATCGAGGCGGCGTACGAGTGCAGCAACAAGGATCCCGCGCTTCTGGAGCGCGTGGCGACCTACTACCAGATGGCCAAGAAGTGGGACAAGGCGCGTGACGCGTACAGCAAGCTGGCCGAGCTCAACCCCGGCGACCAGCGCATCACGCAGCTTTTGAAGAACATGGAGGCGCAGGCGACGATGAACGCCGGCTGGGAGCAGACGGCCGGCAAGAAAGGGGGCTTTCAGAACCTTATCGCCAACAAGGAGCAGGCCAAGAAGCTTGACCAGGCCAACAAGGCAGTCATCACGGGCGATGATGCGGATGCGCTCATCAAGGAGAAGCTCGATCAGATTGCGCGCGAGCCGAAGAACATGAACTTCCGCCGCGCCCTTGCGCGAATCTACGTCCAGAACAAGCGCTTCGAGGAGGCGATACAGTGCCTTACCGACGCGATTGAGGCGGCGGGGTCGATGGATCCCGAGCTCGACCGCATGCTCTCGCAGACGTATGTCAGCTACTACGACCAGCAAGTCGGATCGTAGCCATGTCGTTCTGTGAGCCAAG
>JAZQBR010000115.1:0-9012 GCA_045545855.1 Kiritimatiellia bacterium
GCCAAGGAGTTGTCATAGCCCTTTGTCTTCCTAAGACCGCTTGGCCTCCGACTTTGCTTCTACTTGTTTCCAGCCTGACGCATTGCTGAAACTCTCGCCGCCCTGCCAGCCTGATGGCCCGGGAGCGGGGACGGAATCGCAATCAGGGCTAAGTCGGATCGTAGCCATGTCGTTCTGTGAGCCAAGGAGTTGTCATAGCCCTTTGTCTTCCTAAGACCGCTTGGCCCTCCGACTTCGAAGCCGCTGAATGGACGGGATTGTGGGCAAGGTCCCCGCTCCCGGGCCATCAGGCTGGCAGGGCGGCGAGAGTTTCAGCAATGCGTCAGGCTGGAAACGAATAGAAGCAGATAGCCAAATGAAAACTCCATGGCCACCTACCCACGTGGGTATAGACAGGGCAAAAAGGTTATGGTACAATATTGCCAAAACTTGTAAAAGGAACATTTGGTTAACCCCAAAAGATAAACACTGAAACAAACAAACAAAGAAGGAGTATTAATGAGTACGACTCGAACTAAATCGTTGTTCCGCTCTGTCGCGCTGTTAGGTGCGATGGCCGCAGGAACATCCGCGTTCGGTGACTTCTATGACTGGCAGGTCGATGAAAAGGGCTACTGGTCTGATGAAGCGAGCTGGCAAACCGTGGCAGCGGACTTTACCGATTATCGCATTGGCAACCATGGTCCTGAAATCGCTTTTGGGTCGGCCATCGTCGAGGATGACGGTAACGCCGTCCTAATCTACAACGGTGAACACACATTTACTGCCGACGAGGCTTCATTCGGCCTCTCAAAGGCCAATGCGCCCTTGAATATCACCGCCCCGTGGTGGTTTACTTATGACACTACGCTGAAAATCGCCAGCGGCGCGTACAAGTTCGCCAGCGTAAATATGACCCCTGACGGGGGCGACCCGACGGTTACGGATAAGACCGGCGACTCCGGCGACTACGTGTGGGGCGGCTCTGGCAACCTGAGCATTGAAGGTGGCTCCCTCACTGTTGGTAGTGTTAACATTGGCGACAACTGCACTCTGACGCTCGATGGCGGCGCAATCACGCTGGCCTCGCTCGCCGGCAATGGAACGCTCGTCATAGGCGCGAAGGGCTGCACGATCGACGTCGGCGAGAACGATGTCACCTTCACGGGGGCGCTCTCCGGCAATGGTACGGTCACCAAGGCCGGTTCCGGCACGCTTACATTTGCCGGCGACACCACCGGCTTCAATGGCGGTTGGAACTATGCCGAAGGCGCCGGCCAGGTCGTTGTCGCCGAGCCCGTTGTAGCGGCGTATGTCGGCAGCACGTCGTACGAGACCGTACAGGCGGCGTTTGACGCAGCCACGGCCAATGACGAAATCACCGTTTTGGTCTCCGCGACAGTCACGGTCACCGAGCCCAAGACATACAAGAACGTCTATTTGGAAAACGATGCTGTTCTTTCTTTCAACGCTCCGTTCACCGGCAATTGGGTCGAGACGGTCATTTCCGGCGAAGAGGGTCAAGAGCCGACTTCCGTCTGGTCCTACGCCATCACCCGCAACGCCGCCGAGTATGTCTATGTGCCGGTGGGGTCTGGTAATCACTATATTGATGAATTGACAAAAACGGGTTACTTTACTCTGAATGATGAGGCGACGGCACTGGTTCCCGGCGCGGGCGATACGATTGTGATTGCCGGTGATGTGACTCTTCGCGGTGTCACAAGGTATGTCAGCATTGCGGCTACAATTCGTCTTGATGCCAATCTTTCGCTTCAGACGGCGAATGGAAGGACCTACATTATCGAAACTGGCGACATTACAGGAACGGGCACACTCGCTTTCTACAATTCAATTAGAATGTCTGCTGGCTCATCTGGCGCTACATATTCTTGCCCTGTGAAGCTTTGTGCGGATGAAACATATCCGACTGAGTTCTACATTCCGTCGAGCGGTCGCGAGATTACGGTAGCAGGTGCCTTGACCGGTTCTGGCTACCTCAAGTGCACTCGCGCGAATGCGGCATATTTTTCCGGTTGCGTATTCAACTGCGATGCTTCTCAGTTTACCGGCACGATTGAGTCGGTTAAGTCTGAGAACTCCCGCAATCTGATTACATTCTTCCCGGGAGATTTTTCCGGCGCAACAATTATTGTCGGCGATTATGATGGCAGTAAGAACAATCGTCGCTTCATAGACGGTCAGAGCAACACTGCGGTGTACAAGTTCGGCTCTCTCAGCGGGTATGTGCATACTGCGGCGTCTAATATAAAAGATTCCCATCCAACGATTGAAATCGGTGCGCTTGGCAAGAATGATGCCATCACCGGAGATTGGATTCCAAACGGCAATCGCAACCCGACGATTCGCAAGGTCGGCAAGGGTACGCTTGATTTGACGGGTATTGTCAACGCCCATGCCTATATTCTGAACGGCGGCAAGCTTGTTCTTGCGGCGACCGACGAACTCGTGCCTGCGACCGAAATCGCCGGCGCTACGATCGCCCTCTCGACCGACGCCGAAACAGGTGTCAAGACGTACACGTTTGTACATGAAGTCGCTTATGTCGGCGAGGACGCCGAGACCCTCTACGAGTCGGCCGGCGAGGCCGCCGCTGCGGCGTTCGAGACGGCTGACGAGGCCAAGGTCACGCTTGTTGCCGACGATAACGGCGATCTCGTCATCCCCGAAGGCAAGACGCTCACCCTCGAGGCGAACGGCAAGGTGTTCTCCGGCAAGGTTTCGGGCGCCGGCACGCTCAGGCTCGAGACCAAGATCGACAAGCACACCTTCGGCGAGTGGACCGGTACCGTCGTAATCGCCTGGGACGAGTCGGGCACGGCCGAGGCTCAGAAGTCGCTTGTTTTCGACAACTATGGTGTCGCGGGGTCGAAGGTCGTCCTTGACTGCGAGACGGCGTACTGCTACCTCAAGAAGAAGGGCGAGAATGCGCAGCCTTCTGTCGCGCCCGCAGTCTATCTCAACAAGAGCCTCTCGCTTCAGAACGGCTTTGCCGGAGAGGCCTGCATGACGACGATCTCGCAGCTCGGCGCCGCCGAGGACGTGACGTTCACCCTGCGCCAGAGTGCCTCTTACGTCACCTACTTCACCATCGACGCGCTTGTCGACTTTAAGGGCGCCATAGTCGTGCCGGCCAACAACAGCCTGACGATCGGCAGCATCACTACGGTCGAAGGCGCTGAGGGCCCGTATGTCAAGCTCGTGAACAGCGGCACGCTCGCCGGTCTCGAGTCCGTCGTAGTCGACGGCGAGGTCACTCCTCTCGTGTACGCGACGGTCGAAGAGGTTTCGGGTCTATACAAGGCGGCGGCGACGGTTACCGCCGGCGACATCACGTCGACCTATCTGACGGTCGCCGATGCGATTGCCGCGGCCCAGGAGAAGGGCGCTGTCGCTGTCAAGGTCTATGACGGCTCGTCGGCCGAGTTCGACGGCTGGACGTATGACGCCGAGACGGCCTCGTACAAGGCGACCAATGTCGCCCAGGTCGGCGAAGTGGCATATCCGTCACTCGCGGACGCTCTCGCGGCTGCGGCCGATGGCGAGATAAAGACGGTTGAGCTCCTCAAGAAGACGGCCGAATCGGTTGCGATACCGGCCGGCGTCACGCTTGCCCCTGCGGGTTTCGCCGTTACTGGCGCGATCTCCGGCGAAGGCGTGATTGTCCTTGAAGATGCTTCTGCAGCCGGCTTCACCTTCGGCGAGTGGACCGGTACCGTCGTAATGAATGCAGCCATAACCGGCGGCGCGAATTACGACTTCAACAAGTACGGCGTCGCCGGCTCGAGGCTGGTTCTCGCCGAGGGCTTCGCGGGGTATACCAAGGACTCCACTTCAACGACCTATGTTGTCGCGCCTACGATTGTCATACCTGAGGGCAAGACGTTCGACATCAACAACGGCACAAGCACAGTCGAGACTCTGGTGACCTTTAGCGGCATCGCCGGCGAGGGCGAATTCAAGATCTCGTTTGCCCCGCAAGGCTCGTACAAGCCCGCTTACGCGATCAACAAGGTCGCTGGTTTCTCGGGCTCGATTACGCTGGTCAATTCCTCCACGCTCACAATCGGCGCGATCGAGGTCGCCGAGGCCGTCTTCGGCACACCTGTCCTCAAGATTTCAAAGGGTAGCTCTGCGGTGGTGAATACGCCCGCGACAGCGACTGTCGGCGAGGCCGAGATGCCAGCCGTGGCGACGACCGCCGGCATCAGCCTTGCTGCGGCGACCATCTCCGGGACCAATTACGCGAGCGTTACCGACGCGCTTATCGCGGCCAGCAACGCAGGCATCACTTCGGTCTACGTCTACGACGCCGCCGGCGCGAAGACGATAGCCGACGCCAGCGAAGACTGGTCGTTCGACGAAGAGACGAGCATGCTGTCGTACGTCGGCCCGGTCGCGCAGATCGGCGAAGAGGGTGAGAAGTATACGACCCTCGCCGAGGCTCTCGCGGAGGCCGAGAACGGCGACACGGTCTATCTGCTCGGCAACAACGCCGAGGCGGTTACGATACCGGCCGGCATAACGGTCGACTGCGGTGAGCACAAGTTCCTCGGTCAGGTGTCCGGCAATGGCACGCTCGTCATCGCCAAGAAGGTCGATACGATGATCGTGGTCATGAACAATGACGCGTGGCGCGGCACGGTCGTGGTCAAGGCGTCAGACGCGATGGCGAGCGGCCTGAGGGTACCTTACTACGGCACGCGCAGGTCGAAGATCGTTCTCGCAGCCGACATGGCCGGCTATCTGACGGACAGCAAGGGCACCGGCAACGGCCAGTATCTGGGCACGCTCGAGATTGCCGAGGGCGTCAATGTCACCATCAACAATGGCTGGCCGGATTCGCAAGGCAAGAAGACCTTCCCGCTCACGAAGCTCACCGGCGCCGGCAATCTGGCGTTCGGCAACTCGGGCTGGGCCACCCAGAACAAGTACCTCGTCTACGACATCACGACGCTCGACGGCTACACCGGCACGATGACGCTCAACGCGGGCTATGTCGTCAAGATCGGCACCGTCGCTGTCGCAGCGGAGCCCGAGGACGGCGTCTATGTCAAGGTTGTCGGCGATGGCGACGTCGCGAGCCGCCTCAATATCGACGAGACCACGCTCACGGTCGCCGGCGAGGCCACCGAAACGGTGCTCGTCTATGACGCGGAGAAGGGCGGTCTTGTCGCTCCTGCTTCGGGCCTCGACCCGGCGAGCGAGACTCCGTCTGTGCAGGTGACGGCCGAGGACGACGATACCGCGATTGCGGCCGCCAAGAAACTCATCGTCGCCCCGGCGGGCGTCGATCGCGAGGAGTATGCCGAGTGCTTCAAGTACAAGGCGACGGCCGGCGAAGCGGGCGCCTACACGGTCGAAGTCGTCGACATTGCCGAGGCGACCAAGGCCGCCGTCAATGTTTCGGCTCTCGAGGTCTTGAACGAGGTCGAGAACGCGAAGATCGCGGTACCGGCCGGTCTCTGGTACAAGATCACGACCATGACCGAGCCCGGCGGCAAGGCGGTCGAGACGCTCTCGGACCTCTCCGACGGCGCTGGCGTCAGCGTCGAAAAGCCCGGCGACACCCAGGGCTTCATCAAGGTGGAACTCGGCGCGACCGAGGGCGCGGTCACGGGCACCGTCGACAGCTCCAGCGGCAGCAACGAGGGTACCGAGAACCTTTGATAGACAAGGCTTGCCAGCCTGATTGAACCACCGGCTCCGCCAGCAACGGCGGGGCCGGTCGTTTTCTTGAAATTTTCTCTGTGGCGCATTGACGACGGCGCATAATTTAGGTATAATATGCCTGAAACTGCAAACTGAAAGAAGTTCAGCAATGTTCGGTAAGCTAAAGTCACTGTTTTCAACAGATATCGGTATCGATCTCGGTACCGCCAATTCGCTTGTCTACGCGAAAGACCGCGGCATCGTGCTGCGCGAGCCGTCGGTCGTTGCGATTCAGGCGGGGTCGAAGCGCGTTCTGGCGGTCGGCGACGAGGCGAAGCGCATGCTTGGCCGCACGCCGGGCAACATCGTGGCGATACGCCCGATGAAGTCGGGCGTGATAGCCGATTTCGACATAACCGAGGCGATGATCGAGTATTTCATAAACAAGGTCCGCCCGAAGCACTTCTACTCCAACGCGAAGTGGTCGCGGCCGCGAATGGTCATCGCAGTGCCGAGCGGGATAACCGAGGTCGAGAAGCGCGCTGTCGAAGACGCGGCCCAGTCGGCCGGCGCGGGCAAGGTTTTTCTTATAGAAGAGCCTATGGCGGCGGCGATCGGCGTCGGGCTGCCGGTCTCCGAGCCTGCGGGCTCGATGATCGTCGACATAGGCGGCGGCACGTGCGAGGTGGCGATCATCTCGCTCGCCGGCATCGTCCACAGCTACTCGGCGCGCGCGGCGGGCGGCGATGCGATGGACGAGTGCATAATGAAATATGTGCAGCGCGAGTACAATTTGCTCATCGGCGAGCGCATGGCCGAATGGATAAAGATCGAAATCGGCAGCGCCTACCCGATGGCGGAGGAGAAGAAACTGGAGATAAGAGGTAGAGACATAGTTGCCGGGTTGCCGAAGACCTTGACTATAACCTCGGAGGAAATAAGGGAAGCTTTGAAGGATCCTGTCACGCAGATCGTGGATGCGGTCCGCTCGACGCTCGACAAGTGCGAGCCGGAGCTGGCGGCCGATCTGGTGGACCGCGGGCTGGTGCTGTCGGGCGGGAGCGCGCAGTTGCGCGGGCTCGACAAGCTGCTCTCGGAGCAGACGGGCCTGCCGGTCACGCTGGCGGAAGATCCTCTCTCGGCCGTAGCCGAAGGCACGGGCGTGGTGATGAACGAGCTGGACTTCCTCGCGAGGAACAAGCGCGAGTCGTAAGGTTTTCGGCGAATCCTGCCGGAGGGAGGATTTGCCATAATGAAGACGAAGACATCAGGTACGTTGGCGGCCATCGCTATAGCGGCGGCCGGCATCTTGGTGCTTGTCTTCTGGCGCGCGGCGGCAGTCGAGGCCGTCTACCCGGTGGAGCGCGCGGCCGGTTTGTTCGCGAGAAAGGCGGGTTCGCGCGTCGCCGGCCTCTGGCGCGCGGCAGAGGCGAACGCCGAGAATGTGCGCCTCAGGCGCGAGCTCGCGGCGCTCGCGATGGATCGCGGCGAATACGAGCGCGTCCTCGCCGAAAACGCGCGCCTCAGGGCGGCGCTTGATTTCGCCGCGACGAAGCCCGGCCGCTGGATTGTGGCCGAGGTTCTGTCGTCCGGCGGCGGCGCCGCCGCCTCGCGCGACACGCTGCGGGTAGGGCGAGGCTCCCTCGCAGGCGTCGCGCCGGGCGCGGTTGTCGAAGCCCCGGGCGGGCTCGTAGGGCGCGTCGTTTCGGTGACGCCCCACACAAGCGAGGTGCTGCTCGTGACAGACCCCTCGCTAAGGGTCTCGTGCGCAGTTTATGCGTCGCCCGACACGAAGCCTGTCTTCGGCATACTCTCCGGCGGGTCGGACGATACGCTTGTCTTGAGTCATTTGAGGGCTGAGGCGGAGGTTCCGCCGCACGCCAAGGTTTATACATCGGGTCTCGGCGGGGTTTTCCCGGCCGGGATACCGGTCGGCACTTTCTGCATCGGCGATGAAGCCGGCGGGGACGTCAAGTCGTCTCCGCCGGGGGCTCTCGAGCGCGAGGGGAAGGTCCAGCCGGCCGTTGACTTCTCGACGCTGGAGGACGTCTTTATCCGCAGGTGAAAAAGGACTTTGTCAACATTGCGATCGCGTTGATGGCGCTCATATTCTGCGGCGCCGGCGAAGAGCTTCTGCCCAAAGCCCTTGGTGCGGGGGTGCCGCTTCTCCTGTCTGCGGCGATGTACTTCGCCGTGAGGCGTTCGCAGTTCGAGTCGCTCGCTTTCGCTGTCGCGGCGGGCTTGGTCGAGGACTCGCTCTCGTCTCTGCCGTTCGCGACGAGCACTGCGTTTTTCGTGGCGGCGGCGGCTGTCATGCGCGCTTTCAAGCTGCCTCTCGCGGCGGCGCTGGCGTCCGCGCCCGCCTATCAGCTCTGGATCTGGGTATGGCTCGGCCCCCGCATGGCCGGCAGCGTGTTCATGCGCTTCGCGGCGGCTCTGCCGACTGGCGCGGCGGCGCTTCTCGCTGTCGCTTCGATTCTTCTCTGGCTCGACGGAAAGGCGGCGGTCGATGAGAATTGAACGCGATGCTTCGGGCCTCGTCGCCTTCGTCCTGCTGTCGGCGCTCTTCGCCGCCGGGTTCGCCGTGCTAGCGGTGCGCTTGAGAGAGGTGCAGGTCAGCCGCGCGGCGGAATACCGCCGCGACATGGACTCGCAGTCGTACCGCCGCGTGCAGACGGCCGGCCTCAGAGGGCGCATCCTCGATCGTCACGGCGTGCCGCTCGCCGAGAACCGGCTCTCGCGGCGAATCGTTGTCGCGCCCGAGGCGTACCGCGCCAAGACGCGCGGCGAGACGACCGAGGCGCGGCTCGCCAGGGCTCTCGCCTCTCTCGCCGCAATCGTCGGGCGCGCGCCGGCGGTGGATGAAGCGGCGATTCGCCGCCATCTGCGACTGGAGCTCGCGCGTCCGCTCGTCGCCTGGCGCGACGTGACCGACGAAGAGCTCGCGCGTTTCGCCGAGCACAGCGCAGACTATCCGGGCTTCGAGTGTGTCGCCGGCGCCGAGAGATGCTATCCCCAGGGCACGGTCGCCGCCCATCTCGTAGGCCGTGTCGGGCGCGACCGCCAGAGCGCCGACGCCCCGGGCGTAAAGGTCAATTTCGTCGACACCGAGCTTTGCGGACGCGAAGGGCTGGAGCTGCAGTACGACGACTATCTGCGTGGGATGCCGGGCGACGAGCGCGTCATGGTAGACGCGCGCGGCTACGCCACGGCGCGCATAACGGCGGTCGCGCCCCACAGCGGCCTCGACCTGACGCTCACTATCGACCTGGGGCTGCAGCGCGCGGCAGAGCGCCAGCTCGCCGGCCTGAGAGGCGCGTGCGTCGCGATGGACCCGCGCGACGGGGCCGTGAGGGTGCT
>JAZQBR010000116.1:0-9138 GCA_045545855.1 Kiritimatiellia bacterium
GCTTGGCCTCCGACTTGTCTGGCTTGAGACAGACGGCGGTTCGCTGCTGCCGAAGCGCCCCGAGGTCTACCTCGTGCCGAGCGGCCTCGACTACATGCGCGTCGCCGTGCGCTCGTCCTCTTCGGCGGTGTCGGCCGTCAGAACCTGGCAGGTCGTCGAGCAGGTTCTGCCCGTGCCGTATTCGCTCACCGACAGCGATTGGGAGGCCGCCGACTGGAGCGCGCTCAAGAACATCTGCGCGAACGAGCTCTTCGCGACGCGGCGCCACCCGGCCATCCGCGCCCAGACCGGCCCCGCCTTCGACACCGGCTCGATGGTGTACAACGCGAGGCTTATCGGCCGCAGCGTCTGGAACGACCAGTGGTACATCTTCATACCGGCGGCGTCGATCAACGCCGATAACGACCGCGCCCGCACGGCCTTCCTTGACGCGGTCAAGGATATCCACCTGAACATCAAGACATACTCCCTGTCTGGGAACTGAAAGGACGTACCATGAACAGCAAGCTAAACGTTCTAGCCTTCGCCGCGCTGTGCGCGGCGTCCGCCGGCGCGATACCGCAGTCGCCCGTGATAACCTACGGCCTCGTGCGCGACCAGTACGGCAACCCGCTCAAGGGCTCTTCGGCCCTGACGCTCTCGCTCGTCAAAGCCGACGCGCCCGACGGCCAGGTGTATGCCAAGACGGTTGTCGGCGATACTCCCTACCCGGCGGTCAACTACCGCTTGTCGCTTGAAATCGACTCCGAGGGCCCGAAGCGCCCCTATGCGGTGCTTGAGGGCGCCGAGATGAGGATACGCTTTCAAATAGGCGGCGAGGAGCAGACCGCGGCCCCGGCGGCCGTGTTCACCGTGCCCGCCAACGGCACCGCCCAGCGAAAGGATTATTCGCTCGGCGCTGACGTTGACGGCGACGGACTGCCCGACGCTTGGGAAGAGTGGGTTCTCGAGGTTGGCGGTCAGGCGAGCGGCGTGGACGCAATCGCCGCGTTCAAGCCCGAGGGTGACGCAGACGCTGACGGCATGAGCAACTGGCGCGAGTTTTTGGCCGGCACCGACCCGTTTCTCGCGACCGACCTCTTCGCCATCACCAGCTTCGAGAAACTCGCCGTTTCGAACCGCACCAAGATCGTGTTCACAACCGTGCCCGGCCGCACTTACCGGCTCGTCGCGACACCCTCGCTCGAGGAGCCAGTCTGGGCGCCTGTCGCCACATCGCGCTTCTTGGGCGGCGCGACCGCCTACGAAACCTACCCGGGCACCGGCCGCGATATTACGCTTTACATAGATACGCCGCTCGAGGACGAGGCGTACTTCAGGGTGGCCGCTCAGTGATGGTGGTTACGAATGCTCTGGGCGTCGCCTTTACGGCAACGCTTCTTTCGGTCGGCGACTCGGGGGCGGTGTTTGTCTTTCCCGAAGACGGCGCGACCAACACGATCGCGCTCTCGCAGCTCTCAAAAGAGTCCGCCGAACGCGTTTCTGCGGCGGCGGGTTATGTGCCGGTGCCGCCGGCGCTGGCCGCGACATATTCTATGGCGCGCGACAGCCTCGCGCGCGTCGCCGCTCTCGCCGCTGACGGACGGCTCGACGCCGCTGCCGCGAGCGAGAGGCGTTCGCGCATTCTTGCCGCCTTTGAGCGCGCCTGCCGCGAGAAGGGCGTTTCGCCCGGCCACACCGGGAGGCTTAAGGCCAAACTTGGCTATTGACGCCCCTCGCCGGTCAAGTAAGGCGCGCGAGGGGGTGAAAACGGGCGAGCCGTCTGCGCGCGCGCCGGCTGTGCTCGCGGCGTTTCTCGCAGCGGCGCCCCGCAACCCCGATAAACATGGGCTGAAACCGTGCGCAGTTGGCGCGCCGGAGCGTACCGCCCCTACCTTCAACCGCCAAAAAATGGTAAAATATCCGGTGATGAACTATAGAATATCATATCGTGGCAAAGACGGCAGGCAAGAGCAGATGCTGATCGAGGCGCCTGACAGGAGCGCCGTCTTTGCAGAGCTGTCGAAGCGCGGCATCAGCGCGATTCGCGTCGAGGAGGCCGCCGGCAAGGCGAAGCCTGCAAGGTCCGCAGGTGGCAGGCCGGCCAAGCCGCCTGCGGTTGCAAAGGGGATCATCGCCGGCGGCATAGTCGTGGCCGCCGCGGTCGCGGCCTGGTTTTTCCTTTCGCCGAAGCCGCAGGCGGCGCCCGGTTCGCCCAAAATCAAGAAGCCCGCGAAGACGACTCTCGCGGAACCGGCCAAGGCCGCGCCGAGACCGGTCGAGGCAAAGGTCGAGGAGCCGCCGAAGATCGATCCCGACGCCCGCCCGACAAAGGTGGGCGAGACGGTCAACGGCTACATCAAGCTGCCGTCGGGGCGCTTGCACCGCGTTCTTGGCGTCGTGACCAACTCGGCCACCGCCGCGATAAAGGGCAAGTACGAAATTTTCGACCATGCCTGCGAGAACGAAATCGCCGGCTTCCTCTCGATGGAGCCCGGCCAGGGTCTTGTCGGCACGCCGCGCTACAACGGCCGCTTCAAGCGCGATTTTCTGGAGTCGCTTGACCACCCGATAGTCATCACCGAGGACGACACCCCCGAAAACGCCGCCCTGAAGCGCAATGTCATCCAGGCGAAGATCGAGCTCAAGGAGGCGCTCGACCGCGGCGAGGATATTGAGCAGATCATGCTCGACACGCGCAGGGAGATGCAGGATCTCGCCCGCTACAAGCAGGAGCTCAAGCAGCAGATGCACGAGATGGTCAAAGGCGACAGCGAGATGACAACCGAGGAGATGGAAGATCTGCTCGAAGCGGCCAACAAGATGCTCGACGCCAAAGGCATCGCCCCCATGACGTTCGGCCCCTTGACGCGCCGCAAGATCATGATGATGCGCGAGCAGCAGGCCAACACACCTTGACCCGGTCCGAGACCGGCGACTTTAGACACCCAACCCAAGCAAGAAAGGACAAGTCCATGAAAAAACTCGTTTGCGCCGTACTCGCCGCGACTCTGTTCGCGGCAATAGCCGATGAACCACCGCCGTTCGACCTCAAGAAAAAGCCGCAGACCGAAGAAGAAAAGGCCGCTCGAAAGGCGTATATCGAAGACCGTTTCAACAAGCATACCGGCGGGCGTCTCGTCGTGCCCGGTTCGCTCAAGGGCAAGTTCGTATACGTGAACGCCCAGAAGCGCGCGCCTGTCAAGTGGCTTCAGGACAATGCGGACGTTTTCCACAAGTCTTCGAAGTTTGCGATCGAGGTCGCCGAGGGCGAATTCGCGTTCCCGAACCCGAAGATTCAGGGCGAGGCGTCGCTGTTCATCGTCGACGACGAGAATCTGCCGCCGCTTCTCTCGGCCCCCGAATCGCGCTGGGCGATGGTCAATGTCGCGCCGCTCGCCAAGGGCGCGGGCGAGAAGCCCCAGTTCTTCGCGGCCCGCGTGCAGAAAGAGCTGACGCGTGGTTTTTGCCTGCTTGCCGGCGCGCAGAACTCCGGCTATCCCGACGCGCTCGTCGGCTGCATCACCAAGCCCGAGCAGCTCGACAAGTTCGCCGACTGCCGCCTGCCTGTCGATGTGCTGGCGCGCTTCGCGCCCTACGCCCAGGGCTACGGCATTACGCCCGCCATCGAGTCGACCTACCGCAAGGCCTGCAAAGAGGGCTGGGCCCCGCAGCCTACGAACGACTATCAGAAGGCTATCTGGGACTCTTTTCACGAGCTGCCCACCAAGCCGGTGAAAATAGAGTTCGATCCCGAGAAGGGGAAATAAAGCGCGATATGGGCAATGGCGAAGTTTCACTACTTCTACCAGTCCAGAGAAAACAACAACCTTGACGGTTGGATTGCCGCCAAAAGCCGCGATGACGCCTATGCGCAGCTTCGCAAGGTCGGCATAAAGCCATACAAGGTTGTCGGCAAAGACCCTGTCGCGTGGAAGCGCTGGGCGGCGATCGCTGTTCTCGCCGCCGCTCTCGCCGTTTCATTGTCCGTGATTTTCAACGCCGGATCGCATCCGCCGGCTCCCGGCCGGCGGCCCCCGGTTCACCGCCACCAGATATACGGGGCCGAGAGTGTTATCAATAACGGCATGTCCACTGGCTGGACGGCGTGCGCGCTCGACGACGGCGAGAAGTTTCTGGCCCGCTATGCCCAACCCGGTCTGAAGGTTGCCTACGTGCGCCCAACGCCCATGATCGTGGCCGCTGTCGACAAGTGCCTCGAGTCGACCCTCGCCGCGGCCGAAAGCGATTTGACCGAGTACCGGCAGCTCAAGGAAATTGTCGAGTCGATCAAGGACGAACTTCGCCGCTACAAGGCGAAGGGCGGCACGACCGAAGGTTTTATAGAGCGCTTGCAGGAGCGCCAATCGCAGGAGGTCGCGTACTACCTCGCCGCGAACCAGGAACTCGAAAACGCCAGAAAAACGATGCCTGAAGACGATGTCTATTCCCTCTGGGCGGCCAAGAACGCCGAACTGAGGGCGATAGGTCTGCCGATGCTGAAGGAGCCGCTGACGGAATAGCCGCGCGGCCGAAAGGCTTGGCGGCATTGCCTCCAGACAGGGGGGGGGATTGACGCCGCCGAATAGGTTTGGTATAATCATAGCCGAAACCTCGAAAAATAAAAATAACAGAGGTAAACACGAGCACTGAAAGGAAACCACAAACATGAAAACACTAACAACAGGAAGTAGATTGCTCAAGTCTGTCGTGCTAGCATGTGCGGCGGTGCTTGGGCTCTCCACGTGGGCGGCCAACGCCCCAACCGTCACGGTGAATGGCACGGCAGTGACCATCTCCAACGAAAGCGGCGTGGAAAACTGGGATAATGCGACGCTGGGAATGAGCGGCTACAGCGGTAAAAGCTTTACCATCCCGGCGGCGACAGATCTTGCCGCAGGTACGATTTTGAAGGTCACATCGGTGTCGATTGCCCGTTCTACGTCGCAGTCCTACAATCCGCCGAAACTCAACATTTCCGGAGTAGTGTCTGACACGGCAACGGTGACAACGGGCGGTTTCACATCGGCAGGAGCCGACAAAATAACCTATTCTTTCGCTGACGTGAACTGCCTTGTCAAAGTTGGCACCGCCTCGCAAATCAGATTCATAGCCGCAGGCGGCGAGGATTTTACCGGCAATTTCGCGTTTCGCCTTGGCAGCAACGCCTATCAGTTCATCGAAAGCATCGTCTGGAGCGGCAAGGCGCCGATCATCGAAATCGAGGCGGAAATAGTCGAGGGATATGTAGCCTTCGAAGCATCTAGCGGCAACGGCTGGGGATTCGAGTCTGGCACGGGAAGCGGCAAGGTATATTTGTCCGGCTACAAGAATTATATGAAAACGCCAGGCTCCAACGAGAAGGAAATCGTGCTTGTCGATGGCCTCTATGGGTACGCATTCGACATCAAGGACGCGAACTCGATGAGCTCGCAGAACCAAAACCAGATTACCGACTGGGCCAAGATTTCGGGCGACGGCACTTTGACGACGGCAACAGCCAATTCTAGCCGCACGCCTGTCTTGCTTCTTCGCGACACTTCCGACTTCACTGGCGCCATCAACGCCACAGCAAGCTGCAAACTGACCACCGTTCTCTGCGGAACAACCGAGACGTTTGAAAGCGGTGCCATCTACAATAAAGTCTTTTTGAGTTATTGTGGCGGGTTTTATGTTACTTCCGAGCGTTCAACATCAAACAGTAATGTCGTCACTGTTCCCGCCGGTAAGACCTGGACCGGCACCGCTTTGCTGAACGAGGGCGAGACAGTAATCGACGGCACGTTCGCAGGCCCGGTCGTCAACTCCGGCAATGGCTCGCTGACGATCAACGGCACGGTGAATGGCAATCTTGAGAATAGTGGAGGTTTGGTAACAATCAACGGCACAGTTACAGGTGTAGTAAAGAATTGGCAGCATAGTCTTGTTGCCACATCCACGGCAGGCGCTTTGAATTTTGGCTCGGATATCCGCAATTTCAACAATTGCACGATCGATCCAGCGGTAGAGGCTAAAATCGTTCTCTCATCAGAGGAATATGGCAATGGTGCGGTTAGCGTCACCAGTGCCACGGGAGTTTCCTCAATCACAGTATACGCACCGGATGGCACGACCCTCCTCGGCACGATTACGCCGGACGCGAATGGCGACGGTGAACTTACGCTCCCGGGCGTCTCTGTCTCCGGCCTCGCTTGCTGGGCGGACTACGAGATGAACGGCAACCTCAACAGCACCGGCTCGGACACTACGTCGCTTACTTATGACAGCGGCAGCAGCGTTGATAATTTCTACAATTCATCAATGCTGTACACCTACAGGCATCCCTACCGCAACATCACCTACCCCTCTACTTGGACAGCGGTTGTGCGTTGCACCGTCCCGAAAGTCGCCAACGGCGCCGTAATCACGTTCGGCACCAAGGACGGAGGCCTTATCGGTCTTGTCGCCGGCGACAATCCGGAAACGGAGATGAAGCTTATCAAGACGACCGGCAATTCCGCATATGAGACGCTGGCGACAATGAGCATTGTCGACGGCACTTCCGCGCAGCACGTCTACATCTTCGCTGTTGAGAACAATTCCACCATCAAAGTCTACTGCGATGGTTCCGAGGTTCTGAACCAGACTTATGACGCATTCACTCTCGGCGGCGGTATTCAGGTCGGCTCCGTCCACGGCGGCGTCGGCAGTACCGGCATCACGCGAGTGTGGAAGGGCGACAGTTATACGGGTCTGACCGACGAAGACCTCGAACAGGCCCGTATCGACTGCGTACGCCTCTACGACTACTCGCTTTCCGCCGCGCAGGTGGCGGCGATTTCGGCGGAGTTCCCGGCGGTCAAGCTCTATCGCGCCACGGTCGCGGCCGACGCCAACACGACATGGGGCGCTCTTGAATGGGCTCCGGCCTGGGACGGCGGCAACTCGTCCTCCAAAGTGATTCTCACCGCATCCGGCGACGCGACGGTAGAACTGCCCGCGACGCTGACGGCTGAGGAAGTCCAGCTTGTCATTCCGGCGGCTTCCACACTGACGCTCTCCGGCAACGATGCTGTGCTCGCGATTACCGAGCCTCTCGACGTTTCCGGCGGAACGGTGGAATTGACTGGTGATGTCACGCTGTCTAGCGACCTGACCATCTCCGGCAAGGTGAAGTTCAACGGCTTTACGGCGACCGGCGCGGATGTCAAGATTGCAAGCGGCGCAACAGTCACGGCAGCCGATGCCATGGTCGTGGTCGCGCTCGGCACCTACACCTGCACAGAGGGAACTGTGGTAGATTCCTCCAACAACATCGAGAATACCGTAAAGTTCATTCCGCTTACGGACGCCGCGGCGTCTTTGACTTATCAAGGTGAAACGAGGTTTTATTCGGAAGGCACCGATGCATTCAATGCATTTTCTGCGGCGGTACCCTCCGATGAGAATGCGACACTGACGATACTCGACGGCACCGACTATTCTGCATACAATGCCCAGTTCGTGACACTCGGTTATTATTACAACCAGAGCGAGGGCACCATAACCAAGGCATATGCGAGGATTTCCGGCGTAAATGCTGCGTACCCGTCACTCGCGGCGGCAATTTCGGCGGCGACCGACGGGCAGACGGTCGTTCTCGTCCGCGCTTCCTCCGAGGCGATTACGCTTGATAAGGCGATTACATTGACCGAACAGGCAGCTTTCTCTGGCACGCTTTCCGGCACAGGGACGCTGACGCTTACGGCGCTTCGCACCGCGGCGTTGACGTTCGACAACTGGACTGGCACCGTTGCCATCACGCCCGCCATCACGGACGGCTCTGCCGGCTTCAGGTTCAACAACTACGGCACGACTGGTTCGACCGTGAGCCTCGTGGGCGGACTTTCCGGCAGCGCATGGCTCGCCAATGCCAACATCGCCCCGACGGTCAATCTCGTTGGAGACTTCACGCTCGGCGGGTTCTCCGCCACCTTCCCGAACACCATTTCGAAGCTGACCGGCTCTGGCGCGTTCAAGTTGACTGCCGACGGCACGACGAATGGCTACGTAGACGGATACTTCCTCGTGCAGGATGTCTCCGAATTCACCGGCGACATTCAGGTGGTGAAGCCCGGTCTCGCGATCGGCTCTTCCAAGCCCGCAAGCCCGACGACCTACGGACAGATCGTCATCTCGCAGCCCGTCACGGTGGGCGCGACGGCGACCTGGACCGCGTCAAACGGCATCGTCCTCGCCGACACGACAGCGACGCTGACCGTCCCGTCCGGCGCGACCGTGCCAGTTCCGACCACCTCGGTGCAGTATGGCGAAATCCTCACCACGACAGGTTCGCAGGGTGAAACCATTTACTCGGTGGTTGTCGAGGTTCAGGAGATTCCTGTCGCCCCGGGTACGACAACAGAACCTGTTGAGTCCGAGGCGGCGGCCCAGGCTGATGCTGCGAAGACGGTCGTTTCCGTCCCGGCTGCAGTCGCTGCCGTGCTGACGGCAGAACAGCAGACCGCCTACAAGGCTCTTTTCGAGGCCAAGGTTGTCACGGTTACGGTCGATGAAACGACCAAATATGCCGTTGCCGTCGAACTGACGGATGAGGCTGTCGCGGCTGTCCAGACTGCAGTCGATGCCGCGGCGTCCAACTTCGCAAAGGCCGCTGTCGCGGCTGCGGCTGATGCTGTGAACGGCGGAACTGCGACTGTCGCGACGACGGCTGGTCTCTACTATGTGGTTGAGGCCGGTGCTGAAGTCAATGCCATCGCACCTGAATCCTGCACGCTGGCTTCGGGTTCCTCGCTCGACCTGACGCTCCCGAACAAGGGCGCGAAGGGCTTCTACAGGCTTCGCGTCAGCGCGTCCCCTGTTGCGGTCGAGGCCGAGTAACCGCCCGCTATGGCGCATATACAAGACAGGCGTGGTTCGATACGCGCCTGTCTTGTTTCATTTGCAGATAGTCCAGCGCTACCTGCCGGGATACAAGATCGAGGAACTTGCGGCCGGGGAGAAAATCAAGGCCACCGCCTCCTGACAAAACAACGCCGTATTTGCCGGGTTTTGAGCGTCTGGCTGTTGCATAGCACCCGGCAACAAGCGCGAAAAGCGCAGCGTTTGGCATATGGCATAAACACACTCATGGTTAAAATCAACTGGCGAAACTTGCGTTTTGGGCAGAAAACCCGCCTA
>JAZQBR010000117.1:0-6250 GCA_045545855.1 Kiritimatiellia bacterium
GGGATTCATCATCTGCGGCGGCACAATCGAAGAATGATTTCATAAAAGGAGTACAGAATGAAACTTACATATCAAGGCAAAGAGACGGAGGCGGCGCATACGACGGCTCGCCCGACACTTTGATGACGTTCATCCGCGCCCCGGAGTTGTCGCGCACGCTCCCCGGCGGAACATGCAGATCGACGCAGATCATCTTCCCGCGCGCGCGGATCGTCGCTCGCACACCGCCGCAAGAACCAGCCCGGCAAAAGCCGCCGTGCGCTTGCCAACAAGACGCTTCATATCCGCGAAAGCCATATGCCGAACAGCCGGTCATACACGACATAACCGTGATCCGTCTGATACAGCAGGTCGCCGTCAACGAGATTCTTCAAGGCGGAACGCACTGTCGAGTGGGACGTGAAGCCGTATTTCGACAGGAATGTTCCAGCCGTCGGCGACGAGACGCACCCTTCTCTGGCCACGGCCTTGAGCAACGCGCCGGACGCTTCGTTCTGGCTGCGCAGAAGGTCGTGAAACATCATGGCATTGCTCTCGACAAGCGAATCAACCGCTTCGTCGATCTGCGCCGCCGATGTAAGCCCTCCGCCGAACTCCCACACTTTGTTCAAGACCGCCTGCACATACCAGGTGATGCCGTCGAATCTGTCATAGAGCGCATGAAACACCTTCGCGCTGACGCGCTTCCCCCGCGCCGCAAAATGTGCGCGCGCGAACTTCTCGTATTCAGCGGGATCGATCGGGCCGAGCGAAAGAATCTCGGTCGACTGGTAAAAGGGCCGCTTTGCGGAACCGAACATCTCGCTCATGACGTGATGACGCGACCCGGCGAAGACGAATCTTATCCACGGGACGAACTGTATGTGGCTGCGCAGAGCCGCCTCAACGCCTTTTTCGGGGAATTCGGCAATCTGCTGGAACTCGTCGATCGCTATAACCACGCGCCGGTTCTTCGACTTGAGGTAGGCAAAAGTCTCGTCAAGCGACGCCTTGGCGGAAGAAGGCGCTATATCGAACGAGAAGCGCGGCGTACCATCCTCCTGCGGCGTTATCGTGGGGCGGCATGATTTGAAGAAGCGGGCGACGGCGGAAATCGTCTTCTCGACAGGCGAATCGAGCGCACCCGTCACTGCCGACGCGAGCGCGGCCGTGAACGAAGCGAGATCCTCGATAGAGAATATGTCAAGATAGACGCCAGTGAACTCCGACGGCATCTTCGCGAGCACGTTCTTTATTAGGCCGGTCTTGCCGTAGCGTCGCGGCGCGATGAGCGTGAGATTCCTGTCGTTCTCGAACGCCGCGATCATCCGCGCGGTCTCCCGGCAGCGGTCGCAGAAATACTCTTCACCGGCGTAACCGGCCGTAATAAATGGATTCTTCAGCTTCATGGCTGAGTATTATACCATATTCCGCCCGGCCATGGCGAAAGTTTCGTCACGAAACTTTCGCCCATTTTTTGATTGTGATGTCCAGAAGCAAATGCAAGATTCTCTTGCGTTTAGTTCCGGACACGACGGCGGCCAAAAGGTTGCAGCGCATGCCAGATTAAGTGCAGTGGCGTGTCATGCGCGCACGACCCCGTCGCCGGTCACGATGTATTTGTATGTCGTAAGCTCCTCGAGGCCCATCGGGCCGCGCGCGTGCAGCTTGTCGGTCGATATGCCGATTTCTGCGCCCATCCCGAATTCGGCACCGTCGGTAAACCGTGTCGAGACATTGTGGTAGACGCAGGCCGAGTCGACATCTCTCAGAAACCCGGCCGCGCGCGCCTCGTCGCCGGTCACGATGCAATCGGAGTGGTGTGACGAATTGGCGTTTATGTAGTCTATCGCCGCCCGCCAGTCGCGCACCGTGGCGACGTTCAGATCCAGCGACAGATACTCGGTTCCCGCGCCGTCCTCGTGAAGCGTGACGCCTCTGTCGGCGGCCCAGGCGCGCACCATCGGCAAGAATAGCGGCGCCAGCTTCTCGTGCACCAGCAGGCACTCCGCCGCGTTGCAGGCCGACGGACGCTGCACTTTGGCGTTGTCGAGAATCGACAGCGCCATCGCGAGATCGGCTTTGTCGTCGACATATATGTGGCAGACGCCCTTGTAGTGCTTGAGCACGGGTATGAGCGCGGCCTCGCACATCGCGCGGATAAGCCGCTCGCCGCCGCGCGGTATGGCGACGTCGACGAGCCCCACGGCCCTCACGAGCTCGGTGACGGCAGCATGGTCCAATGTCTCGACGAGCTGCACGGCGTCCGGCGCGACCGGCGCGAGAGCGCGCTTCACCGCCGCGGCAAGAGCAACGTTGGAGCGTATCGCCTCCTTGCCGCCGCGCAGTATTATGGCGTTGCCGGTCTTGAGGCAGAGCGCGGCGGTGTCGACGAAGACGTTCGGACGCGACTCGAAGACCACGGCGACTACGCCAAAGGGCTCGCGCACCTTGCGTATCGTTATGCCGCTCGGGCGCTCGCGGGTCCAAATCGTCTCGCCAACGGGGTCCGGCAAAGCCGCGACGCACCTGACGCCGTCTACCATCGCCTTGAAGCGCGAATCGGTCAGCGTCAGGCGGTCCACCATCGCCTCCGCGAGCCCCGCCGCCCTGGCCGCTTCGACATCGGCCGCATTCGCGGCATGAATCTCGTCCTTCGCGGCCTCCAACGCGGCGGCGACGGCGGCGAGCGCGGCATTTTTCTCGTCCGCCGCAAGACGCCTCAGAGCCGCTGCCGCCGTGCGCGCCTTGCGGCCCATAGCCAGAACCATCTGATGAATATCGTCCATGGATAACCCCTTCCCGCTTTAAGTTGAATTTCAGATTGGCACCTTTCGCCTGGCGCCCGGCACATCTCTGACGAAGCGCGGCATCGAGAGCCCGCCTATCGACTCCGCGCAGACTCTCTCTATCTCGCGGGCCTTCGCGAGCGGCACGCGAAAGCGGCCTATGCCGGCGACAGGGTCGCACATGAAGACATAGTACGGGCGGACGCGCGCGGCGGTGAGCACTCTTAAAAGCTTGAGCATCTCTTCGGCGGTGTCGTTCACTCCCTTCAAAAGCACGGTCTGGCACGAGACCGGCACGCCCGCCTCGACGAGCCTCGCCGCCGCCGCGCGCGCCTCGGCGGTCAGCTCGTCGGCGCAGTTGAACTGGGTGTTCACCCAGACCTTGCGCGAGGCGCCGAGAGCCTTCGCGAGGCGCGCCGTGACGCGCCCGGGGTTTGTCGCGGGCGCGCGCGTGCAGATTCTCACCATCTCTACCTGTTCCAGCGGCGCGAACGCGTCGACAAAACGCATGATCCCGCTGTCGTCGAGGGTGAGTGCGTCGCCGCCCGAAAGCAGAACGTCCCTCACCTCCGGCCGCGCCTTAACATAGTCGACGCACGCGGCGAGTTGCGCCGGCGTGCGCACTACCTGGGCGCACCCGAGGAGTCCGCGCCGCGTGCAGTGGCGGCAGTTCATGAAACACCGGTCGGCCGTCATTACGAGCACTCTGTCCGGAAAGCGCTGTTTCAGCCCGAAGCACTTCGAGGCGTGCGTCAGCTCGCCGAACGGGTCGGGGCCGTACTTCTCGCGCGGCTCCCGCACGCTCCCGGGCGGCGGGTCGTAGACCTGGAGCGCGAAGCGCGGCGACGCCTTCGCGAGCCGTCTTGAGTATTCGCAGGCGTATTCTGGAAAGTCAGTCTTCATTGAACATCGACGACGGTATGAAGCAGAAAGCGAGGGCGTGCTCGCGCGCCACGCGCGTCGCGACCGGTATGTCGCGCCCCTGGAAGTTCTTGAAAACCTCGACCCAGGCGCCTGTGAGCCGCATCGCGACCTTGCCGGAATCGGGCAGAAAATCGGTCACCACCATCTCCTTCGGCGAATACCTTATGCCCGTGCCTAGAGCTTTCGAGACAGCCTCCTTCGCGCACCAAAAGCGGATTATCGCCTGGGACGGATTCGCCGCGCGCGTGGCGAGCTCCAGCTCGTTCGGCGAAAAGACGCCATAGGCGAACTCCTCCGAGAGATTGCGCGTCGCCGACTCGACATCGACGCCTACTTTGGCATTGGCCGCGGCAAGGGCTATGACGAACTGCGAAGTGTGGGCTATCGCCACGTCCAGACGCGAGGCAAGGTTGTCGCCCCACGCGCCGATGGCCTGTGGCTTGCCGCTCTCGTTGGGCCATATCTGCACGTCGGCGTAACTCCAGCGCGCCTGGTGAAAGTCCTTGAGATAGCGCCTCACGGCCTCCTTCACAGCTATGCGCCCGAAAAGCCACTCGGTGCGCCGCGCGACCGAGCCCTTCATCTCGGCGAGTTCCCGGCGCTCCGGCGCGTTCAGTATGACATGGCTCAATATCTTCAGCCACAGCTCCTCGTTGCGCTCGAACATGACATACGGCACGTCGGTTATGACGGCCGAGGCGACATCGGTGCCCGGGTCGCCGAAAAACTCGGGCGAGACGCTCTCGGAGAGGAACGTGGTCGCCGGCTGCAGAACCATGTCGCAGAACTCCTTCGGCACGCGCTCCGTCAGCTCCTCCCAGCCGTCGATCTTCAAGAGCATGTTGCCGTCGCCGCCGGTTACGGTTATGTCGCAGAGGTGGGAACGCGGCGTGACCCCCGTAAGCCGCAGATAGCAATTGAGGCGCGAGCCTTCTTTCGGCACCGGGCCGTGGAACTCTATCGCGCGGAAGCGAAACGGGAAGGAGAACGCGCCCGAGAACCTGTCGCTGCTGCGCCAGAGCCTGAAGCCGCTCGTGACGATTTGCAGCAGAAGCGGGTTCACGGCCCATACCGGCATTCTCGTGAACGTCACGTTGCCGGCGAGCGGCGGCACGACTATCTCGTAGTTGATGCCGTTTTCAGACCAGCTTTCGGCGAAAACGATGCCGCGAATGCGCCGGCCGGAGCCAAGCTTGGCCGGATAGATGTCGCGGCCCGACCAGTGGACCGTGCGCGGGTGGGCGAGCGGGTCGACCTTGGCCGGCGTCTCGGCGAGCGGCTCCGGGGCGAAGACGAAGTTCGCCTCCATGACGGGCCATGTGAACTTGGCGTCGGGCGAGACGGCCCTGAGCTGCACTTTCACGGCCGCGGTCGCCGGGTCGTCGGGCGAGACGCGCTCGGCGTGCACATTCAAATTCACCTCGCCGCTCTCGAACGGCACGCGACGGCGGCAGACAAAATCCTCTATTCTGCGAATCGTCCATTTCGGCACGACGCGCTGGGCGGTCTCGGCCATAATCTCGGCCGCGACCGCGATAGGCAGCATCACAAGCCCCCTCAGGTTCGGGTCGCTGTACGAGAGCTGGCTGGCGCCGTAGGCGAAGTCTGCGATGAACGGCGCGTCGGCGAGGCGGTAGAGCTTTGTGAACTCGTAGGAGACGCCCGGGGCGGACTGCGTAGGCGGCGCGTCCGAAATGAGCGGGTCGAGCGCGCCCGACTCGTACTGCAGGCGCGAGCCTTCGCGCGCCGCCTTGGCCGCGGCGCGCGTGGCCGCCCGCGCGCCGCGCACCTTCGGCTCCTGGGCGTAGGCCGCCGCCGAAACCGGCGCGCCGAGCAGCGTCAATTTCGGGAACACGCGCGAAAGGCGCCGCTCCGAGACGGTGCGGAACTCCATCGAGAGCTTCGCGTCAAGGTCCAGCTTGCGCGCGCGGCGGGGCACGTAGAACGACGAAATGTCCATCTGCGCGCCGAGCGCCGCCAGCTGGGCGAGCGCGTGCTGCGCCTGCAGGACGCCGCGGCGGTGGATGGAGTTCATCGCTATCGCGGCGTAGCGCTGACCGTGCAGATTCTCGTCGATTGCGTTCGTCATCAGCCCGCGGGGCCCGACCTCGAGAAACACCCTGTAGCCGTCGGCGTGCATGCGCCTCACAGTCTCGGCGAACCTGACCGGCAGCGCCCAGCGCTCCGCCGTGTCGTTTCGCGCGTGGCGCGGCTTCTCCGACAGCCTGTCGGCGATCGCGCACGAATAAACGTCGCATTTCGGCTTGAACTTCATCCACGACGACGTGAACTTCTTGATCGCCGGCACTATCGACTCGCAGCGCGGCGTGTTGAACGGGCGGTCAAGCTCGAGCCGCAGGGTTCTTACGCCGGCGTCGGCGAACGCCTTCAAGGCCGTCTCCTCGAAAGCCGGGTCGACAGCCACGGTCTTCATCTTCGGCGAAAAGTCCGCCGCGAGGTAGACGAGCCCCTTCGGGAAGCCCGAGAGAATGCGCTCGAGATCCTCCTCGTGCCTGAGAAGCGCCGTCAGCATGACCGTCTTCGGCAGACCTTCATGG
>JAZQBR010000118.1:0-9162 GCA_045545855.1 Kiritimatiellia bacterium
CAGACCTATTTTATCATTTTTCCATTGGCCGAGCTTTTGGCGTGACAAGCCGCCGCCGCTCAGAACGAGTTCAAGCTGTATTGGATTTAGCGGGCCGCCCGGTGGTCGGCCCCTACCTGGGGTATGCGGGGAAAGTGGGAAAACAGTTGCCGGCCCCATAGGCACCCCAAAAATTGAGACGCGGCATCTTGCCGCGTTGAGTGGGGGAGACAACGCGGCTGGTTGGGCGGGCCGCCTGGTAGTCGGCCCCTACCATGCCGCGTTGGTAACGGTTCCCCCGAGCATGTCCCCCACCGGTAGGGGGCGATCACCGAGCACCCCGAACGCCCCCAATCCCATGCCATCCGTTGGCAACGGTTCCCCCGAACATGACCACCGGGCGGCCCTGGACCCTACCCCGAAAGTAAGACACGCGATGTGTCCCTTTTGCCTATTGCAAAAAAAATATGAAAAAAGTGTTCTAGAACAGTATTGACTTGGGCGAAAAATATGCTATAATAGGGCCGTATTTAGGGGGCTCTATGAATCAATTAAAGGTGAAAGCGATAGCCGACATCTTCACGATTGAGGGTGGCGGGCGCGACGCAGAAAGGCCGCAGAACGCGCGTACACGCGCGTACGCGGGCGCGCGCGCAACTTTAGTACCCCCCCCCCCTCATTGTAGCAACGCGATTGTAAGCGCTCTACGTGCGCTTCTCGGCGACGCTCTCGCGCGCCTTTTCAACTTTCTTTTCACCAGGCCGGCGCTGTCACTTGGTGGCGGTGTCACTCAGGTGTTTTCATGGCATTGCCTTCGGGGGACCAAGCCGCCTGGCGTCTTACTCTTTCTGCCGCATCACGATCGCGAAAGCTTTTTAGGGGGAGAGGGCATCAGACTTCGGACTTCCAGGACGCTAACAAACTAACAACTCAAAAGGAGAAAACCATGGAAACACAAACACCAACAAAACGGGCGATGCGTCGTCTTGTTGCGTCAGCTGCGCTTGCCATTTCCATGAGTTGTGCGTATTCCGCCGAGACGACGTGCGACATCGTGATCTACGGCTCAAGCCCAGCTGCGATTTCTGCGGCGGTGCAGGCGAAGCGCATGGGCAGGTCTGCCGTGATCGTCTCGCCCGAGACGCGCATCGGCGGACTCACGACGGGCGGCCTCGGACAGACAGACATCGGCAACAAGTCCGCGTTTGGCGGCATTGCGCTCGAGTTCTACCGCGACGTCGCGAAGTGGTACGCCGACCCGGCGCACTGGACGCACCAGAAGCGCGGGGAATACAAGCCCAAGGGACAGGCCGAAGGCACGATGGGCGACGACTCCATGTGGACGTTCGAACCGTCCGTCGCGCTCGCGATCCTCTAAGGATGGGAGAAGCGCGACAATCTCGACATCCGGCGCGGCGAATGGCTCGACCGCGAAAAGGGCGTCGTCAAGGAGAACGGACGCATCGTATCCATCAAGACGCTCTCCGGCAACGTCTATCGCGGCAAGGTGTTCATCGACGCGACATACGAGGGCGACCTCATGGCGGCGGCGGGCGTTTCCTATACCGTCGGACGCGAGGCGAACAGCGTTTACGGCGAGACGGTCAACGGCATCCAGCGCAAGCGCGCCAAATACCACAAAAACGGCAAGATGCACCAGATCCGCAGCGGCATCTCCGCCTACGTGAAGCCCGGCGACCCGAGCTCAGGGCTGCTGCCCGGCGTCGAGCCGGACACGGACGAGCCGGACGGCGCGGGCGACAGCCGCGTCCAGGCCTACTGCTTCAGGATGTGCCTCACGGACGACCCGGAGAACCGCATTCCGTTCAAGAAGCCCGCGAACTACAACGCGCTCGACTACGAAATCCTTCTTCGCAACCTCGAGGACATCACGCCGGAGGAATTCGCCGGCAGGAAGCCGAATCCCAACGGATTCGTGCCGTGGATCAACTCGATGATGCCCAACCGCAAGACGGACACCAACAACCGCACGGGGTTCTCCACCGACTTCGTCGGACAGAACCACCGCTGGCCCGAGGCGTCCTACGCCGAGCGCGAGAAGATTCTCAAGGCGCACCTCGAATACCAGCAGGGCCTCATGTGGACGCTCGCCAACGACCCGCGCGTCCCGGAGCCGATCAGGAGCGAAGTCGCCAAGTGGGGCACGTGCAAGGACGAGTTTCTGGACGGGCCGGGCGACGGATGGCAGAGCCAGCTCTACGTGCGCGAGGCGCGGCGCATGGTCGGCGAATACGTCGCGACGGAGCATGACGTCCTCAGGAATCGCACCGCGCCGCGCCCGGTCGCAATGGCCGCCTACGGCATGGACTCCCACCACGTGCGCCGCTACGTCGGCAAGGACGGCTGCGTGCGCAACGAGGGCGACATCGAGGACTGGCGTTCGAGAGGCAAGCCCTATCCGCTCGACTACGGCGTGATTACGCCGAAGCGCGGCGACTGCGAGAACCTGCTTGTCCCGGTCTGCGTTTCCGCTTCCCACATAGCGTTCGGGTCTATCAGGATGGAGCCGGTATTCTTCGCGCTCGGCCAGGCGGCGGGCACCGCCGCGTCGCTCGCCGCGGGAGGGCCGCAGTCCCCCGCGGCCGCCGTGCAGGACGTCCCATACCCCGCGCTCGCCGCGCGCCTCGCCGCCGACGGCCAGGTACTTTCTTGTGAGAGAAAGGGGGCGCGGCGATGAATACGAAACCGTTTCGCGTGGCGTTGATTGCACTCGCACTGGCGTTCGGGTTCGCCGGGAGCGCGGCGGGTGAGTGCAGGTTTGTCGCCGCGCTGAAGGAGGGGTGGCCGCAGAAGATCGTCTGCTACGGGACATCGCTCACGGTCCTCAGCAGCAACTGGGTTGATGGACTTCAGGAGACGCTCGACGCGCGCTGGCCGGGGCTCGCGACGGTCGTCAACTCCGGGCTTTCGGGCAAGAACTCGGCGACGGGTCTTGCGAACGTCCAGACGAAGGTCGTTGCGCACAATCCGGACGCGGTCTTGATCGAGTTTTCGATGAACGACGCCGCCGACAACCTCAACAAAGGCAAGACCGCCGAGCAGGCGCTCGCCGATGCCGAATCTAACCTCAAGGCCATCATCGCCGCGATCCTTGCCGGCAATCCCGACTGCGAAATCATCCTCGAGACGATGAACGACTATGTGGCTGTGCCCGGTTCGGGGCTTTCCAACCGCACGGGCCTCGCCGATCACGCCGCGATGTACCGCCGTGTCGCGGCGGAGAACGGCTATCTGCTCATCGACCACTGGCCGAAGTGGCAGGAAGTCCTCGCCAAGGGCGAGGAGTACTACATCTCGCTCGTCCCAGACGGAGTGCATCCGAACGCGCAAGGCTCGACCTTGGTGACGCTTCCGAATCTCCTGCGCACGCTCGGCATTACGGACAAGTGGGTGGAGGAGACGGCGACGATGAAGTCTGTGACGGGTGCATGGCTGCAAGGCATCTCATACGGCGAGGACGGCAAGGCGTCCGTCTTCGACAATGCGTTTACGCCCTATGATGTCTCCACGGGCAACGTCGTCACGGTCGAAACCAAGGCGCAATTCTGCGAGGACATTGCGGACAGGACGCCCGTTGCCGACGCCCAGGCTGCCGTCCGCCTTTCGACGAACGGCTGTTTTCAGGTGTGGTCTGGCGGCTCATGGCTGGATGTTGTCGCTGACGGCGTCATGCCCGTCTCCGGCGCGGAATACACCTTGCGCACCACATTCGACTATTCCGCCCGAACCTACTCCGTCGAAGTCAAGAACGCCAGCGAGTGGCTCCCCCTGAAATCCTCAACTCCCAACTCTCAACTCTCGACTTCCTCATCCTTCTCCCTCGCGTTCTCCACGAACTGCGTTTCCTCCATCGGTTTCGTTGGCGATACGCTCTTCACTTCGATGTTCGGCGACTGCGTGAAGAAGTTCAAAGGCTTCATTATGATATTCAGGTAAAGGCAATATGGAAACACCGAAGCGCGAGAATCCGTCCGCATTCTTCAGCGCAAAAATAGAGGAGAAATGAAAATGTTGCCAATGTGGAAATATCCATTATCCATATCCAATATCCGATTGGGTATTGGCTGCTGGATATTGAGTATTTGCACATTGGCATATTGCAGCGAAACCGCCGCCGCGGCAATAGCGGCGCCGTGGATAGACGAGAGGATCAGTACGGCCTGCGATACGGGCGGCTGGTCGCGGGATGTCCTCTACAACAGGACGTATGCTACGGCGGTTTTCGACGGCGGCGAATACGTCTATACGCCCAATGCGGCGTCCGATGGGCGGTTCGTGACGGTGGAGACGGTGACGACGTTCCCTGTGTGCGAGACGTCCGCGCCGCTCGACCGCGAGGCGCAGGCGGCCATCTGCCTCGGCAAAAACGGCTCGTTCCGCATTTGGTCGAAGGCGGGCTGGGTGGCGGTGTCCGCTCCCGGCGTGGCGGCGGTGGCGGGATGGGAATATACGCTTTCATTCGTCTTCGACTACGAAAAGGGCGTGTACAGCGTCTCCGTGATGGACGGGACGGGCGCGTGGCGGCTCATGTGCTCGGAGCGGAAGGAGCATTCGTTCCCTCTTGCGGCCAAAGCGAAGAGAATATCGTCGATTTCCTACGACGGCTACACCACGTTCCGCTCCTTGCGCGGCCAATGCACCCGATTCGTCTCAAGCGCGGCGATTGACGCCTCCGACGACGGTCGGAAGGACCACGCGCAAAAATTGCCGCCTCCGACGGCGGTCGGAACCTCCCCGCGCGAAAATTGGCGTCTGCGACCGCAGTCGGAGACGCCGCGCACGGAATTCAAGGTCTGCGACCGCGGTCGGAGAGACCGCGCACAGAATTTGGCCCCTCCGACGGCGGTCGGAAGCGCCACGCGCAAAAATCGGGCTCTCCGACGGCTGTCGGAGGGGTAAATCGCGAAAAAACAGCAAAAACCTTGAAGAAAGAACGATATGTCAAAAGAACAAAGCATTCCGGAATGGCTTGGCGGACACCTCACGAACGGGGGGTTCCTGAACTATGCCGAGGCGGTGCGCGACGCATACGTCGGCGTGGGACTCGCGGACATCAACCTGACGGCCCTCGGCGCCGAACTCATCCAGGCCGTGGACAAGCTCCACATCGCCGTCAACCGCCAGAAGGCGTTCGACGAGACGGCGGACGTCTCCAAGGCGGACGTCGAGCGCGACGCCTGCTTCAAGGCCCTCTGGCACGCGTGGGACTTCCTCGGTGCGCTGGGCGAGGCGCATCCCTTCGCCGCGCACGTCAAGACGCTGCGCAGCGAAATGAACGCCTACAAGGGCGTGTGGAAGCATGAACTCAGGAAGGAGACGAGCGAGCTCGAGGGCTTCCAGGCCGCGCTCGCCACGGACGCCAACCGCGCCGCGCTGAACGCGCTCGGCCTCGACAAGATCGCCGCCGCGCTCTTCACCGCCAACGATGCCGTCGCCGCCGCGCTGTCCGCGCGCCGCGACGAACGCGGCGAGCGCGACGCCGAAAAGGCCGAGGGCTCCACGCCGGAACTCCGCAAGGCCGTCGGCGAGATTCTCGTCAAGGCCGGAAAGCGCGTCAACGCCGTCGCGGAACTCGACCCGGAGAACGTCAAGGCGCAGACCGCGATATCCAAGGTGGTCGGCATCATCGACGACTTCAAGCTCGTCGCCGCCGAACCCAAAAAGCGCAAGGGCGGCGAACCCGAGCCGGGCCCGGAGCCGACCCCCGCGCCGGAGGCATGATAAATGTTGCCAATGTGAAAATATCCAGTTCCAGTTCCAATTCCCAATTGGAAATTGGCAACATTGGCATTGGCAACATTTCCACAATGGCAACATTAAACAACAATTCCACAATTCCACATTTCAACAACCACAAGACTTAAGACATCAGACTTAAGACGTAAGAAATCAAAGGAGAAAAACAATGAAAACTCAAACACTTGGATCAGCGACGCGCCGCGCACTTTTTGCGGCGGCGTTCTGCGCGGCGGCCCTCCCGTCGCTCGCAGAGGACTGGACGGTGGACGCCGACACGACGCTCACCGCCGACACGACGGTCGATGCGCTCACCGTCGAGGATGGCGTCACGCTCGACCTCAACGGCTACTCGCTCACATGCTCGTCGCTCGCCGGTAGCGGCACAATCACAAGCCCTAGCGGCACCCTCACGTCGCCCGACACGACCGAACCATATCATGTGACGTGGATCACGAAATTCGGCACGGATGGCGCGGAGTCAAACGGCAACGTTCGTTCGAACAACAGCAATCAAGAGCCGCCGCGCAATCTTTTCACCAACACGGGGAGACTACTCGCGACAACGGACTATCTGCCGCTTGCCGTCACCTACGACTTTTGCGAGGGTGTCTCGCGGAAGGTCGACAAATACAAAGTATCGGGGCCAAGCGCCAATGCCCAGAGAGGCCCGAAAGCCTGGACTCTGGAGGGGTCGAACGATGGTTTGTCGTGGACAGAAGTTGATTCAATAACAGGCGAGTCATGGTCGAACAATCAATCCAAGGAGTTCACTGTGGATGAAAGCAAGGTTGCGTCCTATCGCTACTACCGCATGATATTCACTGCGTCGAACGATGGTGTCGGTTCCAGCAAGTATCTTGAGTTGAACCAGCTGGAATACTTCAACACGAATCCTGGCGAGCTGCACGTGAACGTTGGAGCGGGCGAGGCCGTGAACTCCACGGTCACGATTTCCGGCAATGTGAAGGTCGTGAAGGAAGGCGCGGGTACATTGAGCGGCATTACGCAAATCGCGAACGGCTCGGGCTCGTCGGTTGAAATGGTCGTGGACGGCGGCAGCGTGACGACAGCCGAAAACTTCAATATCAGCACCGCTGGCGGTGCAGGTACGCTGACGGTAAACTCCGGCGTGGTCGAGGTTACGGGAGCGGTCAACACATTCTTGAATCCCAACGACTCCTCCAGCAGTACCGGCACGATCAACCTTAACGCAGGCGGAACGCTGAAGACCCGGCGTATTTTCTCTAAAGCCGCAGCAAGAGGTACGCTCAACTTCAACGGTGGAACGCTCCAGCAGAACTCATCTCATAATCTGTCTGGCGGACTTATCGTTGCCGCAACGACGGTAAACGTCCTCGAAAACGGCGGCACGATCGACAGCAGCGATTATGCAGTCACCGTCGGCGCGGCCATCGGCGGCACTGGAGCTATGAAGTTCAAGGGCGGCAACACCATCACGCTTGAAGGCGCGAGCGATTATACGGGCGGAACGACCATCGAACTCGGCACGAAGATCATCACGTCCAACGAAACTGCGAAGAATACAATCCTCGGCAATCTCGTCATCGACGGCAAGAGCCAGTTGACGGACGCCACTGGCATTGAAGTCTTCCAGTATGGCAGCGCGTTGGCCGATCCCGACGACCTCGCGAACGTCACTTTGGTGAACTGCGGAGCGGGCTCGGCGGCGAGAATCGACGGCAACAAGATCGTCGTCGATTTTGTCGCGCCGTCGTGGGCACTTGACGCCAATGCAAACTGGAGCGACCTCGTGGCGACATACGGCACACCTGCCGCTGGCGAGACCGTGCGTATTGCGGCGTCCGGCGCATACACGCTTACGATTGACCAGAACGTTGCCGTCGGCCAGATTGTATTCACGGGCAGCAACCCCAATGTCGTCGTCAACAGCGGCGCGACCGTCACGGCGGACACCATAAGTTTCAGCGGCAGCGGCACGAGCTACCTCAAGAACGATGGCGTAATCGTCCTGAACGGCTCGGGAGAGACCACGCTTCCGTTCCACAACGATTCGCGCGGCGTTTACTACGTCAACAACGCCGGAAAACTCAAGGTGTCGAGTGTCACGCAGGGCAGCACCACGCCAGGACTTCTGCCCGAAGGCACCAACCAGTTCGTCTGCGTCGCGTCCGGCGCAACGTATAACATGAATGGTATTGCGGACAATACGGTGTCCGTGCGGCTCGCCGCCGGTGCGACCGTCGCCAATGACTCGGAAACCAGCGTCATATCCTCCAACAAGCAGATTCCGCAGTTGATTCTCGATGGCGATGCGACGGCGAAAGTCCACCATTCCTTCGGCCTTATCGGAACAGGCCACTCTGAGACCCGCCTCGACCTCGGCGAACATACTCTGACGATTACCGGCGGCGGCAACACATACAGTTTCTTCCTCGGCAACACGACCGTCAGCGGCAACGGCAAGATCCTCGTCACTCAAGGCAAACTTTCCGCAGTCAACAACTCGCAAGTCGTCGGCGGCACAGTCGAAATCGGCCCGTCGGGCTATCTTGCGATTACAAAAGTCACGACCGACACGCCCTTCACCGTCCACGACTTCGTGAACAACGGTACGGATTCAAGCGATTCCACCGCCGGTGCCTTGATCGTCACCGGCACCCTCACGCCCGGCAACGACATCAAGAAGCTGACGCTCGCGGGCGGCTCAAGCATCAAGGCGTCCACCACCGCCGCGCAGACGGTCACGACTGCGTTCTCCGCATCCGGCACCGTCACCATCGACGCCTCGGACGTCACCGCCCAACAGCTCAAGGACGCCACCGACGGCCGCATCGCGGTCTTGACGGCGCCCGGCGACGCTGCCACGCTCAACGCCCTTGCGACCTGGAGGGTTTTGTCCGAGCCCATCTCCGGCTCTCGCGCCAAGTGGATCTCCAACGGCGACTCCACCAGCACGCTTTATCTCTCCCGTCCCACCGGCCTGATAATCATTTTCAGGTAATGTGGTAACGACACGCAGAGAGTTCATAAAAGACAGCCTGGCGGCGTTAGGATTTCTGGCGCTGCCGGGGCTGCCGGTCTTCGCCGCGCCGGCGGGGTGGAAGCCGGCGAAGAAGGCGAAGCTCGAGGTTGTAAAATGTTGCCAGTGTGGAAATGTTGCCAAGTCCAATGTTGTCAAATCCAATGTCGCCAATACCCGATTGGGATTGGGTATTGGAACTGGCAACACTGGCAATACTGGCAAAATTTCCATCAAGATTCCGATGGCGGACGGCAACGCCGCCTCGCGCGTCTATAACTACAATGTCGTTGTCGCCGGCGACGACCCGAAGGCGCGGCTTTTCAAGAACGTCTTTTTTTCGGGAGTGAACTCAGGCATTGGCCACGAGCCGAACCGCGGCGTGACGACGGTGGACGTTTTGCAGTCGCAGCTTCCAGCAG
>JAZQBR010000119.1:0-11554 GCA_045545855.1 Kiritimatiellia bacterium
CACCCAAGAGGTCATGGGTGGCCACCCATCACTTGACTCCCCGGCAGGGTTGTGATATACTCTCCGCAGATACTTGGATAAGGAGACACAAGCAAAGTCGGAGGCCAAGCGGTCTTAGGAAGACAAAGGGCTATGACAACTCCTTGGCTCACAGAACGACATGGCTACGATCCGACTTGTGGCCACCCAAGAGGTCATGGGTGGCCACCCATCACTTGACTCCCCGGCAGGGTTGTGATATACTCTCCGCAGATACTTGGATAAGGAGACACAAGCATGAAGAAACTCAACTGCAAACTCAAGCCTGTTTCCGGGGTGGCGGCGTCGAAAGTCTCGCGCTACATGGTTTCGCCGGCCTTGGAGCGAAATATTACCGAATTAGAGCTCGCGAAGCGGTATTCGGAGCAATTGGGCGTCAGTCTAACCGCCGCCCAGTACTATATCTCCTCGCTGCAGGACGTGATAGTCAACTGTCTCGCCGAAGGTCGTCGCGTGCTCACCCGCCTTGCCGTATTTTCGCCCGTCGTGACAGGCACCTTCAAGACGGTGGATGCCGATCTGTCCAACGCGCGCATTGCAGGTCGTGTCACGGGTACGCACTTTCTTGGCTCGGCTCTTAAAGATAAGCTTGTCGCCGTAAACGAAAACAGTCCAGCCAAAGTCTGGCTGTGTGAGGTCTATTCTGAAGGAGAACTGAGGGAAGGGATTATATATCCCGGTGTAAGAATAGTAGCAAACTGCGACTGGATGCTGATTAATAAGGATCGCGAGGACGAAGGATTCTTCCTGGTGGACAACAATGACAATGTTGTCGCAAAGGCGCGCATCCTCCGCCAGGACGGCGCGACCATAGATTTTATTTTCGATAATGCGCCGTTAGGCAAGTTCAGACTCAGATACTGCACTCGCCGGGGGAAAGGTCTCGATTACGAGCTTTTCTCGCGCTACTACAGGAATAAGGTCACGGTGTGCCCGGGGCAGCCGCCAAAGAGACCAAAGCCGAAAGGTTACCGGTAGGGGTGGGCATGTTCGTGGGAACCGTTGCGGCCGTGGCATGGTAGGGGCCGACCACCGGGCGGCCCGCCAAACCAAGGTGCCCCGCCAAACCAAGGCGGCGCATGGCGGAATTCAGACATCGTCAACCGCATGCTCGGTTGACAGTAGCGGGGGCGGATATGGTATAATATGCGCCTATCGCTTTATACAAGGAGAAAGGACAAGCAGAGATGAGAATGCAACTGGCCGCATGCGCGGCGCTGGCCGCGTGCGCGGCGGCGGCCGATTGTGCGGTGGAGCGCACCGAACGGGAACTGCCGGAGGGCAGTTACGACGTCGCCATAACATTCGGCGATGCGCTCAGCGCAACCAGAAACTGGGTCAAGGCCGAGGGCCGCCGGCTGATGCTTATGGAGCTCGACACCGCGCCCGGCGAGTTCCGCACCGAGACTTTCACCGTCAACACGCGCACGAAGAAACTCCCTGACGGACGCGAAGTCGGCGCGATGGGCGGCGACGGCAAGGAGCTGATGTGGGACGGCTGCCTGACGATCGACGTGTTTACAGAGGGCGCCAAGCCGCCGAAACCCGCCGTCTCGCCGGCCAAAGACCCGGTTACGATATTTGTCACAGGCGATTCGACCGTGACGGACCAGGACGGCGAGCCCTGGGGCAGCTGGGGGCAGTGCCTGCCGGCGCACTTCAAGGCGGGGACGGCGGTCGCGAACTACGCCCGCAGCGGCGCGTCGCTCAAGTCGCTCAAGTCGTCCCTGCGCGAGGACAAGCTCTTTTCCGTCGCGAAGCCCGGCGATTACCTCTTCATACAGTACGGCCACAATGACCAGAAGGACAAAGAGGACAAGCTCGGCCATTACACGGCGCGTCTGGGAGCGCTCGTCGACCGCGCGAAAGCGGCGGGCCTAACGCCGCTCGTCATATCGTCCATGGAGCGCCGCCGGTTCGACGAAAACGGCAAGGCGTACCACACGCTGCGCGAGATGGCCGAGGCCGCGCGCGATGTGGCGGCGGCGAAGGGCGTGCCGTTTTTCGACCTGAACGCGCTGAGCATCGTCATGTACGACGCGTTGGGCGTCGAGGGCACGAAGAAGATATTCAACTTCGAAGGGCGCGAAGACAACACCCACCACAATACGCTCGGCGCCTACATCTTCTCGCGCATCGTCCTGGACGGCGCGCGCGAGGCGTACCCGGAGCTCGCGGCGAGGGTGCGCGACGGCATAGGCCGGTACGATTTCGCGAAGCCAGACCTCTCGGCGCGCATACCGCGCTCGAAGAAAACCGACAACCGTAAACCGGACGAGAAGTAGGTGGCGGACGGGATGAATGGGATTTGGCACCGTCCGAAGGAACTGGCGATGTCGGTGTTTCTCGCCTTTACTGGCGAGGCCGAAGAGCGCGTAGGCGTCGAAAACGCGAACCTTCTCGCCGACATCGACGCCGCGCTCAATTCGTCCGCGCGCCACCCGCGGTTTCTGGACGTCACAGAGCCGAAGGCGCGCGAGCTGGCGCGCGAGGCCGGCGTCGACGAGGCGCGCTACTTCAGCTATCTGGCGTTTCTGCACGAGCTTGAATACAGGCGCGAGTTCGGGCCGGCCATGTGGGAGAGAAAGTCCGGCGTGGTGCCGTGCCCCGACTGGATGCCGCCGACATCCGGGCAGATGCGCGCGGGGCGCATGCCGTTTTACAGGCTTCTCACGCGGCTCTGGAACTGGGCGCTGATAGTTGTCGCGGGCGGGGTCTTTCCGCTGGTGATACTGCCGCTTTGCGGGCTCAGGTCGGTCGCGTCGGGCGGCGGCGGGGCCAGGCTGGGCGCGGTGTCGGTCGCGATGATGTGCATCTGGGGCGCGGCCCTTGCCGTGTTCGCCGCGTGCTATGCGGCGAGCCGCGCGCTGCGCACGAGGACGGGAACAAAATAAGGATCGAGAGAATATACAATGGCCAAGAACGACTACGGCGCAGACAGCATCAAAACGCTGGACCCGGTAACGCACATAAGGATGCGCCCGGGCATGTACGTCGGCGAGCCCGGCACGGGCGCGATGTACCACGACTGCATCTACATACTGATGAAGGAAGTGATCGACAATTCGATCGACGAGTTCGGGCAGGGCTACGGCAAAAAGATAGATGTGACCGTCGACTACGAGACGGGCGAGGTGGCGGTAAGGGACTATGGCCGCGGCATACCTCTGGAGAAGGTCGTCGACTGCGTCTCGCAGATGAACACGGGCGGCAAGTACGACAACGAAAACTACCAGTTCTCGGCCGGCATGAACGGAGTGGGCACGAAGGCGGTGAACGCGCTGTCGGAGTTCTTCGAGGTCAGGTCGATGCGCGGGGGCGAGTTTTCGGAGGCGTTCTTCAAGGAGGGGCGCCTGCAGTCGAAAAAGCGCGGCACTCTCAAGACGCGCGAACCGGACGGCACGTATATCAGGTACAAGCCCGACGTGAAGGTGCTGAAGCACTTCAGGGTGCGCGAGGAGCACGTCCTCAGGCGCATGAAGATGTACTGCTATGTCAACGCCGGGCTGACAATCAACTTGAACGGCCAGGCGATATGCTCCGACAGGGGCCTCGCGGACCTCATCGCCGACGAAGCGCAGTTCGAGAAACTGTACGCGCCGTTCCATGTCAAGACGAAGACCATCGAGATAATCTTCACCCACACCAACCGCTTCGGCGAAGAGTACCACTCGTTCGTAAACGGGCAGTATACGACGGACGGCGGCACCCACCTCACCGCGTTCAAAGAGGCGCTGACAAAGGCGCTCAACGACTACGACTCGAAGAAGAAGTTCGACGGCGACGACATACGCGACGGCCTCATAGGCGCGGTTTCGGTGAGGATAATGAACCCCGTCTTCGAGGGCCAGACGAAGATCAAGTTCGTGATGAACGACATACGCGCCGATCTCGTCGCCGAGATGAAAAAGGCGATCGACGCCGAGCTGCACCGCTCGCCGGCCGAGACCGAAAAGCTCATCGCGAAGATAGAGGAGACCGGCAAGATACGCTCGCAGCTGAATACGATAAAGAAGCAGGCGAGAGAGCGCACCCAGGCCGTGTCGGTAAGAGTGCCACAGCTTAAGGACTGCAAGAACCACCTGAAGCTCGACAAGATAGACAAGAAGACCGGCAAGCCCGAGGGCGACGGCACGATGATTTTTCTGACGGAGGGCAAGTCGGCGGGCGGCACTCTCGGCAATGCACGCGACGCAATGAATCAGGCGGTGTTCTTTCTGCGCGGCAAGTGCCTAAATACGTGCGGGCTGAACAAGGACGTCCTCTACAAGAACGAGGAGTTCTTCAATCTCATAAAGACGCTCGACATCGAAGACAGCCTCGAGCATCTGCGCTACGGCAAGATAATCTTCGCGACAGACGCCGATGTGGACGGTTTGCACATAAGGATGCTGCTGACGACATTCTTCATGAGGTTCTACCGCCAGCTTGTCACCGACGGGCGCGTGTACATTCTCGAAACGCCGCTCTTTCGCGTGAGGAACAAGAAGGAACAGCACTACTGTTTCTCGGAGGCCGAGCGCGAAGCCGCGATAAAGAAGTGCGGCAAGGGCTGCGAGATAACGCGCTTCAAGGGTCTGGGCGAACTGAACGCAAAGGAGTTCAAGGATTTTATCGGCCCCGAGATGCGCCTGACGCCAGTCACATGCAGCGACGACACGGATGTGGAGAAGACGATAAAGTTCTACATGGGCGCGAACACGCCCGAGCGCAAGGACTATATCATGGACTCTCTCGTCTGCGACTCGACCGATTTCTGACAAACCTCTGTCAAGGAGAAACCGACATGAAAGCTCGTTTCGCAGCCGCGCCGTTCGCCGCCGCGGCTCTTTTCGCCGCAGTCGCGCGCGGGGCGGCCGGCCCGGGAGAGTATGCAATCAAGCAGGGCGCCGCAGTCTCGCCTGGCGGCGACCGGCTGGAGGTGACGACGAAATGCCTGCGCCTCAACGGCAAGGCTCTCGTGCCGCTCATGGGCGAGATGCACTACTCGCGCGTCCCTCGCGGCGAGTGGGCGGCGTCGCTCGCCGCGATGAAGGCCGGCGGCATAGACATCGTCTCGACATACGTCTTTTGGAACCATCACGAGTGGCGGGAGGGCGAATACGACTTCTCGGGCGACCGCGACCTCTCTGCGTTTCTGGCGGCGGTGAAGAAAACGGGGCTCTGGTGCATAGTGAGAATCGGCCCGTGGGCGCACGGCGAGGCGCGGGAAGGAGGCCTGCCGGACTGGCTGATAGCGAAGTTCAAGACGTCCGCGAAGCCTGGCGACTCTTCGTGGAAGAAGCGTCTGCGCTCGTGCGACCGCGAGTTTCTGGCCGAGACCGGCAAGTTCTGGCGGCGCGTCGCCACCGAGGTCGAGCCGCATCTCTGGAAGAACGGCGGCCCGGTAATCGGCGTGCAGCTCGAAAACGAGAGCCGCGGGCCATGGCCGTACTACCACGCGCTCAAGGCGCTCGCGGTCGAAGCAGGCTTTGACGCGCCCATGTATACGCGCACCGGTTGGCCGCGCCTGAACGGGTCCGAAACAGTATTCGGCGAGATGATACCGCTCTACGGCGATTATGCCGAAGGCTTCTGGGACCGCGAGCTGAGATCCATGCCCGGCGGCTACAAGGAAGCGTTCAGGATGCGCCCGGCGCGGACATCGTCCGTAATAGCGACGGAACAGCTTGGCAGACAGAAGGCTGAGGACGCGAAAGGCACCGAGCGGTACCCCTACTTTACGTGCGAGCTCGGCGGCGGAATGGCGTCGAGCTACCACCGCCGTCTCAGGATGGAGCCCATGGACGCCTTCGCGCTCGCCGTGGTCAAGCTGGGCTCCGGCTCGAATCTGCCCGGGTTTTACATGTACCATGGCGGGTCGAACCCGACCGGCACGGGTGTCAATATGGCCGAGAGCCAGAGAGGGGAATTCACAAACTGGAACGATCTGCCGGTCGTGAGCTACGAGTTTCAGGCGCCGCTGAGCGAATTCGGCGAGAGACAGGGCGCATACTGGCTAATACGCGACCTTGCGCGTTTCTGCCGCGAACACGGCGAGGAGCTGGCGACGGAGGAGCCGGTATTCGCAAGCGCGCAAGAGACGCGGCGCGGGCGCTTCGTTTTCCACAACGACTATGTGCGCAGGTTGAAGCCCGATGGCGAGTGTTGGATAGGCGTCGAGAAGGACGGCAAAATCGAAAGGCTCGTCGACGGGCGCGAGATAATGGCCCGCGTCGAGCGGCGCGAGGCGGACTATTCGTATGTGACAGGGCGGACAAATCTCGTGTATCGCGCCGCCGGTCTCAAGCAGATCAAGGCCGCGGGCGTGCCGCCGCCGGTCGCGGCAGGGCCGAACGGCGTCGCAATGCCGCCGGACGAGAGCGCGTGGAGCGCCGCCGCAGAGTATGAGGTGCCGCTCGCCGATGGCGCGGATATGCTTGAAATCGCCTATGAAGGCGACATGGCGCGCCTTTATGCGGACGGGCGGCTCGTGGCGGACGATTTCTGGAAGGGCCTGCCTATTCGCTACGCGCTGCGCCGCCTGCCCAAGGGCGTGAAAACGCTTGTTCTCAAGGTTCTGCCCTGGGGCGAGGGCGCCGGGAAAATGATATTCATCGACCGGCCCGCGCGGGCATTATGAGCGCGAAGTCGTCCGCCTCGAATACGTCGAGACCCGGCGGCACGCGTTCGATGCGGCGCTTGCCCGAAGAATAGGGGTAGACGACCAGCCGGGGCGCTTCGTCGTCTATTTCGTCCGTTGCCCCGTAAGCGCAGGGCATGTAGACGCGCTGCATCGGGTCGCCGTAGAAGACGGTCGCGTTGCGGTCCCATTTCAGACCGGCCTTTTCGCGCTCGTCGGCGGCTTCTCCGCGGGCGAGTTTGAGATTGAGCCATTGGCAGGCGGCGTAGTGGCTGGTCGCGAGCGGGTAGCCGAGCTTGCCGAAATAGCGCCAGGAGTTCCAGCCCGCGAAACCGAACCAGGTCGGCTCTATGTAACCGGCAAACTGATTCACCTTGCCGAAGCTCAGCGCGGTCATGACCATGTCGTCTTTCGCCAAGTGGTTCGCTATGAGACAGTTGCCGGGGGCGAGCCACACCTTTTCGCGGCGCGGGGCCGAGAGAGCGCGCGCGGGACCGTCGCCGCCCACTTCGTCCGTCACTGCGAAAGAGCCGTTCTTTACGATCAGGTTGCCAAGCGAGAAGGGCATTTCAAGATTGCGCTCTGTCGCGTGAGCGCTCGTGATTACAAGCTCGGGGTCGATTGCGTCCCACGCGTTGGCGAACGCATGGGCGAGGGTCCCGGTCTCGGAGTGGCGCGCTACGCCGCCGGCGGCGTCCTTGGTCCACCATTCGCCCTTGGGGTACGCGTCCGAGATTACGGCGACGCGGCCTGTTACGACATTTTCGCCGACGCCGGTTGTGCCGAGAACCGACCCCACGACGCGGGGGGCGGTCGACGCAGCCACTCTCGCCGCGGTCGCGGCGTCCGGCCCTGTTACGACGCCCCATATCGCGTCGTCGAAGGGGTCGTCGTCCACCGCGCGCATTATGTTCTTGAGCGCAATGAGAGTCGTTTTGTCAAACTCGTCCGGGCGCATGACAAAGGCGGCGTACCTCGGGCGGAACGATCGCAGCTCCTTGATGAGATTCGCCGCGCTGAACTCGATGACGCGCGTTTCAGCTTCGTCTGAGTGTTTCGCCGCGAGGCTGCCGGCGACAGCGCGCCACTCGTCGGCGGCTAGCGTCGCGGCAGTCGCGAATATCGCGTATCTGGGCTTCGCGACATAGCGCGCGGTCACATCGTCGGCCGGTACGCCGGAGACCTTTGACGGACGGTCCCAAGTCGTCCAGAAGCATGTGCCGTCTGGCGATGGAGACCAGCGGCTGGCGTAGATGCGGCGGCTCACGCGCGTAATGTCAGCTTCGGCCGCGAGAGCGAGAAACCAGATGTCGTCTTCACGCTCCTTCTCGCCGGAGGCGAGTACGCGCCAGCGTCCGCCGGACCAGACCTCGACCCAGGAGTGGTTGCCGGGTGTCGTAGACCAGCAGCAGCCTACGAGGCGCGCGGGTATGCCTACGGCCCGGCAGGCGTCGATGAGTATTATGGATATGCCGGTGCACGAGGCCATACCGATCCTCATGGAGTGGCGCGGCGATTGGCGCGCCTTGTCGCGCCGCGTGTCGTAGTGCACGCCTATCATGTCCCAAATGGTGCGGTCGAGCTTCACGGCGGCGTCGTAGCTGCTGGCGCAACCGGCGACCAGCGGCAGAAAGCGCTCGCGGAATTCGCCGCGCCAATCGTCGCGTCCTTCGCGGATGACCGAGTAGGGCAGCACATAGTCGAGATATATGTCGTCGGGGTACTGCTCGATGGCGGTTTCGCGCGCGACGGCGGCGAGGACGCAATTGTTGGTGACATAGTCGCCCGGCAGGGGGGTGTCTTCGGGCGGCGCGTATTTAAGGATGAAGTCGACATCGCGCTCAAGCGAGGCGGGCGCGAGGGCGGGCGCCATGGCCGTCGAGAGCGCCAGTGCGACTGCGGGGGATATGCTGCCGAGCATTTTTCGTATGGTTGTCATGGCCTGTATTATACCAAAAAAGCCGGAGCTTGAGAACCTCCAGAACGCCGTGCGGTTGAAGCGGCGGGGGAATTATGGTATAATGTCGACGTTGCACCAATATGATCATGCAAAGGAGGGAAAAATGAAGAATCTTATAGCGACAATGGCCGCAGGCGCAGCGATCGCCGCGTTTGCCGATATAAATGTGATACCATGGCCCAACAAGCTCGTGAAGGGCGAAGGCGTCTGCCGCATCGCCAGCGGCTGGTTCGCCAAGGCCGAGGCCACCGACAAGGTGAAATACGAGGCCGATCCTTCTATCCCCGCCGAAGGCTACCGCTTGAGCGTCACACCGGAAGGCGTCATGATAGCCTCTTCGGACGACGCCGGGCGCTTCTACGCCGTCGAGACCCTGAAACAGCTCGCGCGTCCGGAAAAGGCCGGCCTTTCAATACCGTGCGTGGAGATTGAGGACGCGCCGCGCTTCAAGTGGCGCGGGCTTCACTACGATGACTGCCGCCACTTCTTCGGCAAAGAGCAGGTCATGAAGACCCTTGACATAATGGCGATGAACAAGCTGAACGTGCTGCACTGGCACCTGACCGAGGACCAGGGCTGGCGAATCGAGATAAGGAAATATCCAGAACTCACAAGGAAAGGCGCCGTGCGTCCGGGCAGTCCCAAACCGGAGGCTCTCAAGAAGCCCGGCGAAAAGGGCTGGGTCAACAACCATATACCGTATGGACCTTACTTCTACACGCAGGACGAGATAAGAGAAGTCGTCGCTTACGCCGCGGCGCGGCATATCACGATCGTCCCCGAGGTGGAGCTGCCGGGCCACGCGCTCGCGGCCATCTCTGCGTATCCCTGGCTCGGCTGCACCGGCGAGCAGTTCGAGCCGTGGTGGCGCTGGGGCGTCAGCGAGCATATATTCTGCGGCGGCAACGATGAAACGATAAAGTTTCTCGAAGACGTATTGGACGAAGTCTGCGAGCTCTTCCCCGGGCCGTACCTGCATATTGGCGGCGACGAAGCGCCGAAGAAGATGTGGAAGTCATGCCCGAAGTGCCAGAAACGGATCAAGGATCTCGGCCTCGACGGCGAAGAAGGGCTGCAAGGCTGGATGACCAGGCATTTCACGAAGTACCTTGCCGCAAAAGGCAAGCGCGCGATCGGTTGGGACGAGGTGCTGGACGGCCAGCCCGGCGCGGACACGATCATCATGAGCTGGCATGGCGCCAGCGGCGCGCTGAAGGCGGCCGCCAGCGGCAACGACGCCGTGCTCTGCCCGATCGACCCGTGCTATATCGACAATCCCCAAGGGCTGAAGGACGACCCGTGCGAGTACATCAATTACGGCTTCAAGGCGACGTTGGAGCGCTGCTACGGGTTCGATCCGGCGGCGGGCATACCTGAAAGCCAGATTGTCCGGATACTTGGCGGGCAGGCCAACAACTGGACGGAATACACATGGTGGGGCAGCGAATACGAGTGGAAGATGTGGCCGCGCATGTGCGCCATAGCAGAGTGCCTTTGGACGAAGCCGGAGCGCAAGTCGTGGCCGGCGTTCAAGGAGCGCGCCAAGGTCATGCGCCGCAAGCTCATAAGAGAGAAACACGTCAACTGCGCGCCGGTCGAGGACTAGGCGCGGGCGGCGGGAGGCCCGTCCATGCCCTGCCGGCCGCGCACCGGCAGGGATTTGTTTTTTACCCGTTTGGGTAGTGCGCGAGGCGGCGGAATATGGTAAAATACATGCATGAAAACCACGATGAAGATTTCTGCCGCCGCCTTTGCGGCAATCCTGGCCGCATGCTGCTTTGCAGAGACATTCAACATGAACGCAGACTGGCGCTTCAGCTGGACCAAGGCGCAGCTGCCTCTGAGCCGCGCGCTCGCCTCGATGCGCGGGGCGGACGGCGTTGATGTCACCGCGCCGGAGTATGACGATTCGGCCTGGGAGACAGTCTCGGTGCCGCACCCTGTAAACGCGCACGACTCTTTCGACGAGCGCGCGGTGGACCAGGGCGAGGCGACGTGCCGCCGCGACGCGATGTTCTACAGAAAACGCTTCACGCTCGGCGAGGCGCCGCGCGGCAAGGCATTCATCACCTTCGAGACGGTGCGCCAGACGGTCTACGTCTGGCTGAACGGAAAATTCGCGGGCTATTATGAAGCGGGGGTCGCACCATGCGCCTTTGATGTGACCGCGCTCGCAAGGGTGGGCGAAAACGTGCTGGTCGTAGCGACCGACAATACGGCGATGCGCGGCACCAAGTACTTCAACGTCGAGACGAAGCCGGGCCACGAGCCGGGCGACATGTCCGGCATCGGCTGGCAGTGGAACACCGCAGACTTCAATGAAGTTCAAGGCGGGCTGACGGGCAATGTCTCGCTCGTTTTGAAATCCGGCAAGACCTACCTGACTCTGCCTTACTACAACAACCTCAAGACGGTTGGTCCGTATATTACCGCAAGCGACTTCGATTTCGCGAAGGGAGCTGCGACGATACGCGTAAAAGCCGAGGTTCGCAACGAGTGCGGCAAGCCGCAGGTGTGCTGGTTCAACTTCGCGGTATATGACGCCGGCAAGGGCGGCGCGCCGGTCGTGATCGGCATGACGCCGTTCGTCACCCTGCCGCCTGCGGGCGACGCCGGCAAGGTGAGTTTGACGGCTCTTGAGGACGACGTATATGCTGAAAACCCCGCACCAACGCGCGTCGTCTCGCCCGAGACCTGCTTCATCGAGGCGGAGGCGCGCGTCCAGGGCCTCAAGTTCTGGTCGCCCGACACGCCGCAGCTCTATGACGTCGCTCTCTTTCTGAAAGACGAAAACGGCGGCGTAATCGACATGGATGTTATCCGCACCGGCTTTCGCGAGGTCACCTTCGACGCGGCGGGGGGCGGGCTCAAAATCAACGGACGCAATACGTGGCTCGCCGGCTACGCGCAGCGCTCCACCGACGAGTGGGCCG
>JAZQBR010000120.1:0-8706 GCA_045545855.1 Kiritimatiellia bacterium
CGTTGAAATCGTTCTTTTCGGACATTCCCTACGACCTCACCAATCGGCAGAACGAGCAGATGTGGCAGGCGATAGTGTATGTCGTTCTTCGCTCGATCGGCGTCAACGTGAAAGGCGAGGTGCGCACGAACGACGGGCGCATAGATATGGTGGTGGATCTGCCAAGCGACATATATATTGTCGAGTTCAAGCTCGACCGCCCGGCGTCGGAGGCGATGGAGCAGATCAGGGGCAAGGACTATGCCGGCAAGTACGCGCTTTCGGGCAGGCGCATCACGCTCGTAGGCGTCTCGTTTTCGTCCGAAAAGCGCACGATAGTCGACATCATCACCGAAGAAATCTGACGCGCCGGCTCTCAACGGCTCGGCTTTGCCAAAGAGCTGTAGACCCCGCTCCGCCACAGACTTTGTGACGGGTAGGCATTATTGGCGCTTTTCAAGGGCGCGGGGCTCGAACCGTATCACGCGCGGTTCGTCCGCTGGCTTTACCCTGCGGATGGTGAACTGGGCTTTAGTCGCGTTGGCGGCTGCGACCGGGATGTGGGCGAAAGACATGCGTGACGATTTAACGGTCGACTCCTCTTCGGACAAAATATCGCCGTCCGCAGAGAAAAAGACAATCGTTAGACGTACAGGCGGCGACTTTGGCTTTCGCGCGAGTTCCAGGCCGGGGGTGGTGAATTTGAATCGGCCTTGCGGGGAAAGGTTTAGAGAAGCCTCGGCGATAGGGGCTTCGGCCGCTTGTTCGAAGGCGGCGGGCTCGCCGGCGCCGGGGATGGCACCGCGCGGCGTGACAAGCCAGAGCGTCGCGACGATGGCCGCCGCGACCGCCCCGAGCGCGCAGACGGCCAAAAGGGTCCGCCAGCCGGGGCGCTTCGCCGGGCTGTCGCCGCGCTGCATTACGGACGCGACAGAAAAAGGCAGGCGTCTGAAGACGATTGTGCCTTCGCTGCTGTCGTATAGTACATACGACGACATACACTCGCCGCCTTCCTCGCGCGGATAGCCGACCGAGCCGGGGTTCACCACATAGCGCTTGCCCCGCTCAAGCGTAAAATCCTGAGGTCCTGTCTTGTAGACCTTGCCGGAGGCGCCGACGACAAAGAGCGCGGGCACGTGGGTGTGGCCGACGAATACAATCTGCGCGGCGGTCGCTGCCAGGGTTGAGGCGGCGTCGGCTTCGGAATCGAGGTAGTAGAACCTTTGGGGCGCGAAGAGGTCGCCATGGACGGCGACCGCATCGCCGAATTCGCACGTGTACGGCAGCGACCTCAGCCACGCGATGTCGTCGTGCGACAAAGCCGATCGGTGACGGCGTGCGGCCTCGCCGGCGAGATCGTTGAAATCGGCGTCGCTGCCGCGCCGCGAGACGGCGTCATCGTGATTGCCGGCGACGGCGCAAGCGCAGGTTTCTCTGACGATTTTGACGCACTGTGCGGGGAGGGGCCCGTAGCCGACGACATCGCCCAGCGACACGAAAACCTCCGCGCCATTGGCGCGCGCGTCTGATATGACGCGTTTCAGTGCCGAAGCGTTGGCGTGGACGTCGGAGATGATCGCGTATATCATGGTTCACGGGCCCTTGCGCCCTGCGGCGGACACTTTCGCCGGCAGCAGGCGGTTGAGAAATTCGTTCAGGCGCCACGGCAGGGCCGAAAGCAGCCACGACCCGAGGCGCATCGGCCAGGGAAAGGCTATCAGGCCGACGTCGCGATCGGCGCGCTCGAGTATTATGCGCGCCGCTGTTTCAGCCTCCATGAAAAACGGCATGGGGCAGGTGTTCGCGTCGGTGATGCGCGAGCGAACGAAGCCTGGGCATATCGCCGAGACCTTGATGCCCTCGGGCCGCAGCATCCCCCTCAGCGCGAGAGCCCATGTCTTCATGCAGCTCTTGGTCGCAGAGTACGACGGGCAGCTCTTCAGCGGACCGTATCCGGCGATGGAAGCCGTGATGAGTATCTGCGGCGCGGCCGGGCGCGAGCCTGCCGGATTTTCGCGCCGCCTGCGGAAGATTTCGATTGCCTCCAGAACCACGTTGACATTGCCGCTTACATTGGTCGCGAAAGTCGCGCGCACATTTTCGGCGGTCTCCTCGCCAGTCGCGATGCCCGCGTTAGAGAACACCCTGTCGAGCGCCGCGGCGGCGTCGGCCGCGCGCATCCACGCGCGAACCGCCGCGGCATCGGTTACATCTACGACCTCGGCCCGGACGCGCGCGCCAAGGTCGCTGCACTCGCGCGCGACAGCCTCAAGCCTCGCGCGGGAGCGTCCGCAGAGGTGTAGCGAGTCGCCGCGCCTGGCGCATTCGAGGGCGAGGGCGCGGCCTATGCCGGAGCTCGCGCCGGTTATCAGTACATTGGCCATTTGCGTATATTGTACCACAAAACGGCGCGTCGCGGTAGCCCCTTCGAGGTTGCGCGTTTTAAAAATTTTCGCATATGACCCATTGACGGCGCGCGGGGAAATTGCTACAATTTAAAACGCTTGGTCTGAGAAGGCGAGTGTTTTCTGGACTGGGCAACAGGACACACTAAGGAAGAAAACAGATGGAAATCTATGTTGGTAACCTCGCTTACGCGACCACCGACGATGGACTCAAGGCGGCGTTCGCGGCATTCGGCGAAGTTACCGCCGTTCGTGTCGTGACCGATCGCATGACCGGCCGCAGCAAGGGATTCGGCTTCGTCACGATGCCCGACGCCGCTCAGGCGCAGGCCGCGATCGACGCCCTAAATGGACACGAGCTTGACGGCCGCACGGTGCGCGTCAACGAGTCGCAGCCCAAGCCGCGCGAAGAGCGCCGCGGCGGGTTCGGCGGCGGCCGGGGCGGTTTTCGCGGTGGCGACCGCGGTCCGCGTCGCGAGACGCGCTGGTAAAGCGATGGCCGTTAAAATAGGCACTGACTACAGGGCGCGGAGAGGACTCCGCGCCTTTGTCGTCCCCGCGTCCGGCCGGATTATGGTATAATACGAACCATGGCAGTTACGCTCGAGTTCGAGAAAGAGACAGGCGGCGACGTCATCGGCGTCGACGAGGCCGGGCGCGGGCCGCTCGCCGGATCGGTGTTCGCCGGCGCGGTGTATGCAGCGCCGGCGCTCGCGGCGGAACTCCTGGGCGGCGCATGGCGGGATATCAACGACTCGAAGAAGCTCTCGCCCAGGCGGCGCGAGGCGCTCGCCGAGACGATAAAGGGGACGCGCGGCTGCATATGGGCCGTCGCGAGCGCGAGCCCGGCCGAGATAGACAGGCTCAATATATTGAACGCGACCCACCTTGCGATGCGCCGCGCCGTCGCCGGCGTAATCGAGCGCGCGGGCCTCGACAACCCCACGGCGCTCGTCGACGGGCTGCCGGTAAAGGGCCTGCCGTGCAGATCGCGCAACCTCGTCAAGGGCGACGCCAAGTCGCTTCTGATCGCCGCCGCGTCGATACTCGCGAAGACGTCGCGCGATGCGGACTGCCTGCGCATGGAAGCCGCCTACCCCGGGTACGGTTTCGCGCGGCACAAGGGGTACCCGACCAAGGCCCACTTCGCCGCGCTCGCCAAACTGGGGCCGTGCCCCGAACACCGCATGAGTTTCGGGCCGGTCGCGCAACAGGAGCTTGGGCTGTGAAATGCAGAGTCATGGGCATTGTGAATGTCACGCCGGACTCTTTTTCCGACGGGGGCAGATTCTTTACGGCAGACGAGGCGGTCAGACGCGCGCGCAACCTTGCGGCCGAGGGGGCCGACATAATAGACCTCGGCGGCGAGTCGACGCGTCCCGGCGCGACGCCGCTCGGCTGGCAGGAAGAGTGGGCGCGCGTGGAGCCGGTCGTCGCGGCGCTCGCCGGGGAGCTGCGCGCCAAGGGTGTCGGGCTCTCGGTCGATACATACCACCCGGAGACGGCGCGTCGCGCCCTGGAGCTTGGCGTGAATATGGTGAATTGTGTCTACGAAGAGCCGATCAACGAAATGGCGCGCCTCGCGGCGGCGGCCGGGGCGGCGCTTGTCGCGCCCGCGAAAAGCGTGCCGCGCCTCGCGGCTTCGGCGGAGTTCGGCGGTCTCGAGATGTATGCCGACCCGATGATCGGCTTCGGTACGACGCGCGACGAGGATCTCGCGCTTTTGAGGTCTGTCGCGGCACTTGCCAGGACGTCGCGCGTTCTCGTAGGCGCCAGCCGCAAGAGAATCGTCAAGAAGCTGACGGGCGAGAAGCTGACCGGCAAGAATCTGGGCGGCAATCTCGGCATAGCGGTGTGGTGCGCAATGAACGGAGCGGCGGTGGTGCGCGTGCATGACGTAAAGGAGACGGTACAGGCGCTGAAGGTCGTGGCCGCGCTGGAGGGCGACGGGCTGTGACGGAATTCGTGGCGATAGACTTTGAGACGACCGGTTTCGAGGACGGCGGCAGAAATGAACCGTGGCAGCTTGGCGCGGCGGTCGTGCGCGGCCTTGAAGTAGTCGAGACGCACGAGTGGTTTTTCGGTACCGCCATGACGCCCGACTTCGAACCGATCATGGAGCAGTGGGACGGCTTCTACCCGGTGCTCGCCGGGCGCGCACTCGTCGCGCACAACATCGCCTGCGAGAAGACGATACTGACGCGTATTGCGCCGCTCACGAAGTGGGGACCGTGGGTCGACACCCTCAAGCTCGCGAGGGCGAGGTATCCGGGACTGGCGAGCTACAGGCTGGGCGACCTCTGCGAGGCGCTCGGGTGCGCCCCGCAGATGGAAGGGCGCTCCTGGCACGACGGGTTGTACGATGCAGTGGCGTGCGCCCGGCTGGCGATTGCGCTCGGGGCGCAGGCGGTGGGGCCATGACAAGACGGCTGTTGCAACTTTTCTGGGAGATGTTCAAAGTCGCGTTCACCGTCGTGGGCGGGGGCTTCGCGATTCTCGCTGTCGCCGACGAGGTGTTTTCGCGAAAGCTGAAATGGACGGAGGAAGGCGAGATAGTGCGCCACCTGCCCGTCTTTCAGATGGTGCCCGGGATAATCGCAGGCGGCACGGCGATATACATCGGACGCAAGATGGCCGGCGTGCCGGGCGCGCTAGCGGCGCTGACGGGGGTGTTTCTGCCGAGCGTCATAGTGTTTTCGGCGGTTTCAGCCGGGTATGCGCTTATTCCGTTGGAGAGTCCTTGGCTCGGCGCGGCGTTTCTCGGTCTCAGAGCCGCGCTTACGGGCATTATCGCCGCTATGGTCGCGAAGGCGTGGCCTAAAAGCATCGACTCGGCGCATGCGTACTTTGTGCTGGCGGCGGCGCTGGCGGCCATAGGCCCGTTCGGGCAGAACCCGGCGCTGGTGGTGATTGCCGCGGCGCTGCTGGGGGTTGCCGTCAAGGTTGCGGCGCGGCCAGGCGGGGGGACTGGTTCGAAGCGGGTCTTGAAATCTTCGCTTTGGGCCGTACCGCTCATATTCCTCAAATATGGTTCGATTGCCTTTGGCGGCGGATACGTGCTGGTGCCTGTCTACATAGGGGACTTTGTGGGCAAAGCGGCACCATATTTGCAGCTGGCCGAGCGCGAATTCGCCGATGTGATGGCTCTGACCCAAATGACGCCGGGGCCGATTGCCGTGAACTGCGCGACATTCTTCGGTTACAGGATGGGCGCGGGAGACTGGGGGAGCGCCTGGGCGGCTGTCGCGTACGCGTTTGTCGCGACGCTTTCGCTGCTGGTGCCGGGCGCGGTGCTGCTGTACCTTGCGCTCGGGTCGCTTGAGCGCTTCAGGACGAGTCGCATCGTACAAGGGGTGCTCTTTGGTGTCAAGCCGGTGACAGTCGCTATGATGATGAATGCGCTTTGGGCGTTCGCCGGCATGAGCGTTTGGACGCGTGGCGGAGCCGGCGAAGTCATCTGGCACCCCGCAGCCGGCGTTTTGGCGGTATCGACGGCTATCGCCATGTATGCCAAACGCCTTGGGGCGGTCAAACTGATCTTTCTCTGCGCGGGCGTTTCTGTAGCCGTCGACTTCCTCGCCAGGGCCTTTTGACCCTTGTTCTGGGGGCATTTTGGGGGTCATAAAGATTTTCGAAAAATTTTTGAAAATACCCCCTTGCGGACGCGGGGGCAATTATGATATACTATGCACCCGTTCGCCCGAAAGGGAGTGAACGACGATCTTTGAAAAGCGGAAGTTGGAGATTTAAGAGAATTGCAACGTATATCGAGAACGAGCGAGTGAATGATCTTGCTAAGCGTATACGGGCGCACGATGGATGCCTTGGCATCAGGAGGCGATGAAGGACGCGGAAGACTGCGACAATCCTCGGGGAGCCGTCAACAGGCATTGATCCGGGGGTATCCGAATGGGACAACCCACCGGCCTTTGCGGGCCGGTATCGGCGGATGAATTCATAGTCCGCCGAAGCCATACGTGGGGAAGTGAAACATCTCAGTACCCACAGGAAGAGAAATCAACCGATATTGCGTGAGTAGTGGCGAGCGAAAGCGCAGGAGCCCAAACCGGGGTGCATGCACCCCGGGGTTGCGGGACCGGGACATGGCACTGTGAAGGCTAGGAGAAGCAGCTGGAAAGCTGCGCCACAGCGGGTGAAAGCCCCTTATCCGAAAGCCGGAGCGGGCCTACCGGGATCCCAATTAGGGCGGAGCACGTGAAACTCCGTCTGAATCTGGGGGGACCACCCTCCAAGGCTAAATACTACCTGATGACCGATAGTGAACAAGTACCGCGAGGGAAAGGCGAAAAGAACCGCTGCTAGCGGAGTGAAACAGACCTGAAATCGTGCGTCCACAAGCTATGGAAGCGTCCTTCGGGACGCGACCGTTTGCCTTTTGCATAATGAGTCCGCGAGTCACCTTGACGAGCGAGCCTAACCGAAAGGGGAGGCGAAGCGAAAGCGAGTGCGAACAGTGCGAATTAGTTCGCCGAGGTGGACCCGAAGCCCATGCGAGCTATCCTTGGACAGCGTGAAGCCTCCGTAACAGGAGGTGGAGGTGCGAACGAGTGACCGTTGAAAAGGTCTTCGAGGAGCTGAGGATAGGAGCGAAAGACTTATCAAGCTGGGTAATAGCTGGTTCTCTCCGAAATGCCTTTAGGGGCAGCGTCGGGCAATACTTCACGCGGGTGTAGAGCACTGATCGATCTAGGGTCCCTACCGGGATACCGAAGTCCGTCAAACTCCGAAGACCGCGTTGATTGCATACCCGGCAGTGAGACAGTGGGGGCTAAGCTTCATTGTCGAAAGGGAAACAGCCCAAGACCGCCGAATAAGGTCCCAAACTTAAGTTAAGTCACTAAGGCAGGGAAGTCTCTTGGACAGGTAGGATGTTGGCTTAGAGGCAGCCATCATTTAAACAGTGCGTAACAGCTGACTACTCGAGAGACTCCGCGCCGAAAATGATCGGGAGTAAACTTAAGACCGAATTCGCGGGCCGTCCTTCAAGGACGACGGTAGGAGAGCGTAGTTGGACGGGCTGAAGCGGTGCGCGGAAGCGGCCGTGGACTTCCAACTAGTGATTATGCGGACATGAGTAACGAAAAGCCGGGTGAGAATCCCGGCCGCCGGAATCCCAAGGCTTCCCGGGGCAGGTTCGTCCGCCCGGGGTCAGTCGGGACCTAAGGCCAGGCCGAAAGGCGTAGCCGATGGACAGCGGGCCAACATTCCCGCACCGGCATGAAGGGTTCGATGTGCGACGTTGGAGAAGGGCAGTGGCGAGGGTTAATGGTTATCCCTTGCACGGCCGGGAACGGCCGGGCTGAGTTTCTGGTTCGCCAGGAGCAAGGCCATGCACCCATGCTTCCTAGAAAAGCGTCGCTCTACCGACATGCCGCCCGTACCAAAACCGACACAGGTGGGAGGGTACAAACATACCAAGGCGCGCGGGAGAAACCTCGTTAAGGAACTCGGCAACATAGCCCCGTAACTTCGGAAGAAGGGGTCCTCCAGGGCAATGCCTGGAGGCGCAGTAAACGGGCCCATGCGACTGTTTAACAAAAACATAGCACTCTGCCAACTCGTGAAGAGGATGCATAGAGTGTGACACGTGACCAATGCGGAAAGGTCAAGGCAAGGGGTCAGCGGCAACGCGAAGCTCCGAACCAAAGCCCCCGTGAATGTCGGCCGTAACTATAACGGTCCTAAGGTAGCGAAATTCCTTGTCGGGCAAGTTCCGACCTGCACGAATCGTGTAACGATATGGGCGCTGTCTCAACGAGGATCTCGGTGAAGTTGTAGTGCCGGTGAAAATGCCGGATACCCGCAGAAGGACGGAAAGACCCCATGAACCTTTACTGTAGCCTGGTACTGGGCTCTGGTCTGTTGTATGTAGCATAGCCGGGAGGCTTCGAAGCCGTCTCGTCAGGGACGGTGGAGCCGACAAGTGAAATACCGGTTTCAGCAGGGCGGAGTCCTAACCCCATCCCGTCATCCGGGAGGGGGACAATGCCAGGGGGTCAGTTTGACTGGGGCGGTTTCCTCCCAAACAGTAACGGAGGAGTTCGAAGGTAGGCTCAGTGCGGTCGGCAATCGCACCATGGAGCGCAAGGGTAGAAGCCTGCCTAACTGCGAGACGGACACGTCGAGCAGACGCGAAAGCGGGACATAGTGATCCGGCGGTGCGCATGTGGAAGCGCCGTCGCTCAACGGATAAAAGGTACTCTGGGGATAACAGGCTGATCGCGGCCGAGAGTTCACATCGACGCCGCGGTTTGGCACCTCGATGTCGGCTCTTCGCATCCTGGGGCTGGAGAAGGTCCCA